>JAFSOV010000004.1 GCA_017443235.1 Alphaproteobacteria bacterium | reverse complement strand
GGCGAACAAGAGCAATCGTTTATCGGGCGAAATAGAGCAGAGCAAACAAGAATTGGAACGCCAACAGGAAAGATTGTCACGCATTGAAGGCCAAATATCGAAAAAAGAACAAGAAGCAAAAGCCGAAAAAGAACGCGCCGAACAAACGGCCATTCCCGGGGCGGCCCCAGTGGTCGTAAGTGATCAAGACTTGTCCAAATTTATTAGCGGTTCAAAAGAAATTGGTTTTAAGACGGTCCAAGAACTGGTTGATGGTATAAGATTCACTTATTCTGATATATCTATTGAATGTGGCAATAAATACGCATACGCGTTTATTCCCGGTGATGAAAACACGGACGATTTTAAGCGTGTTAAAAATGAATGTGTTGCGGCCGGTGGTGAAGATTTTGTAAAGATTGAAACCAAGAATATAACAAAACCGGATGGTAACCAATCTGTTGATATATATCAATGCAAAGCCGAATGGAATTGTGACACTGCCCAGGCAGCATCCTTGGCGAACGCAGTAACTAAACGAGAGGCTTTAACCACGATTGATTTAAAACCAAAATCCGCCGGTGTATTAAACAACGACAATTTATATCCGGATAAATTGCAAATGTACGAGATTCCAAAGGTTAAAAGTGATGTTACGATTGCAGAAAAAGATATAACCCCGGTCATAGAAGATAATAAAGATATGACACTACAGCAAGGTACCGAGCCACGACAAGTAAATGATAGCGGAAATCGTGATGGCCAAGCCAACAGATTGCTGGCGGAGTCTATTTTGGAACAGAAATGTAATGACGGCGTTGAAAAGAATCCTTTGCCATTAATCTTTGAATATTATTGTGTAGGTATAACCGAAAGAGAGTGCGAAGAGCTAAAGACAGCCTTTGAGAGTGCTGACCTCCCTGCGCAAGATGTTGAGTTTAAAGCAGAAATAGAAGAACAGTTGTTTCCAAGTGGGACAAGAACAATTAAAAATGTCTGCGTCGTCTATCTCATATAAACACAACACCGGCGGAAATCCGCCGGTGTTTTTACCATCGCCCACCTTCGCGCTTTGCACTTCGGTGGACAGGTCCCGACAAAAGTGACCGTCATCCCGATGAAAGTCGGGATCCCTGCGTTACCGTCGAAGACCGACGAGATCCCGGCCTACGCCGGGATGACGGTGTTATGATAATTACTAATACAAAACACAACACCGGCGGTTACCCGCCGGTGTGCTCTCCTTCCTTCCGGAAACCGGAAACTGTTTGTTTGTGTGTAAAAAATTATGCCGCCATTGCAACGGTATTTTGTGATTTGCCTTCGTCGGCATCCATAATCCGTTTTGCTTCGGCAAAGACCATTTCTTTGACACGCAACGCCAATTCTTTTGTGTCCAGGCTTTCCGCCGCGACATCGAAATTATCGGTACGAATTTGCAATGAAACATAGGCACCGACCAAAGAAGTGCGTGGCAAATCTTCGATTGAACGTGGCGCGTTGTTGTGACCGATTTGCAATTCATCGCTAAGTGATATGATTTGTCGGTCGGCATTGACCCACACGGTTGTGCTTAACACTTTGTGCAAGGCAATCATGATTTCTTTGATATTTTTTGGCATGTGGCGTTCCCTCCTTTCTGGGCGTTGTCAAAAATTCAAAGCAGTTTTTGTATTTACACGATGTATTTACAAATCACTGAATCAAATTTTTTGGTTGTTCCTTGTTTTTCCCAGAAAACCGCGTTTTCCTTAGATTTCTGGGCTTTTTTGTTTTGGTCCCTTTGTCTATACACGGATGATAGAACAAAAACGAATCGATGGTCAAGAGAAAAAATAAAAAAAATTAAAAAAATTTTTGTTTGGTGAAAAAGTCTTTGCAATTAGACGAATTTTTCGGGGATGATTTTTGTCATTTTTTTGAATATGCGTCTAAAAATTGTCGTGTCGGGGTCGTGGGTGTACACACGTGGTTTCGTATCCCCGGTTCTGCGCCCCGTCCATATTGTGTTATTGCCGTCCGTTGTCACGTGCCAAGATGTTCGGGTGTCGCGCAAAATCATATCGCGCACGCGTTTTGCAAATTCTGGGCTTTCGAATATCGCGACATTTTCTGTGTTGTAATACGCGCTGCGCGGGTCCAGGTTAAAACTGCCTATCCACGAAATTTTATCATCGAACACGATTGTTTTGCTGTGCATAACCGAAAAATGCGGCTTTTTCCGTTCGCGTTCGTGCCGCCTTTCGCGCAGGTTTTCCGCCGATGCCATAAATTCATAGACGTCTGCGCCGGCGGCCACCAATTCATCGCGATATGTTTCCCATTTTCCAAATGCGGTCGGCGCATTGGTCGAAGACAAAGAATTTGTGACAACGGTTATATGCACGCCGGATTTTTCTTCGTTCAACATCATTTGCATACCGCCACGCCCGGGCACAAAATATGCCGCAGACACATAAACATTATTCTTGGTTTCGCGCCAAAGCCGGTTCAGTGCCAACATAATCTCGCCATGATAATGTTCTTTGCGTTCCATTGACATTTCGACCTTTTCCGGTGGGTCGGCGATAAAGCGTCCATGTCCCCAACAGAAATCAAACAACCCATTTTTGAATTCATATACCGCCAAAGATATAATTTTATTGTACCAACGAATGTTTTCTGCGCTGCGCCGTTCCAGTTCCGCAAATTTTTGTTCCAATTTTTTCATTGCACATTTTGATTTGGCCTTTGGAATAACGTATGCAGGTACGGCCAAATGGTGCATCCAATACTTGTCAAAACTGTCCGCCGCGCCACGCGTGATTTCGCCCAAGAACAAAACGTCTGTATCGGAAAAATTCGCAGACGTTTCCGGCATAAAATAATTACTGCCCACGTTGCGCCCGCCGGTAATCAACGCGACATTATCAACAATGAACAGTTTATTATGCATCCGCGAATTCAACCGGTTAAAGTCCATCAAAATTTGCGGATAGTACAAAATGCGCGACCGATTTTTGACGGCGTTAAAGATTTTTACCTCTATATTTGGATGCTGGTTCAGTAAAACAACATCGGCGATATCGGAATTTGTTCCATAATCATCGATAAGTATTCTAACCTTGACCCCGCGGTCGGCGGCGTTTTTTAATTCGCCGATAAGAATACTTGAAGAAAAATCATTACTATAGATATACGTTTGAATATCTATGGTTTTTGTTGCCATACGTGCGAACGCGGCGCGAATAACAAAGGCGGACAATCCGTCCTCTATCAATGTTGCGCCACTAACATTTTTAGATTTTGCCAATTCTGTTTCGTATTGTTTTGCGATTGGCGTTTGCATTGGGTCGTATTCTGCATCCGCCGCGACAATTTTTGGATTGTATGTCGCCAAACGCCGGTCGCGCAGACTGGTCGGGATGGTTGTGCAACCAACAAAAGGCAACGCCAATAATAACCAAGACAAATTACTCAAAGCCATACAAACATTATATCGCCCCCGCCGCATTTAGCAAGTCAAATCCGTGTGGGAAAAAATCCCAACACAAATAAAATTCGTTTGCGCGGTGTTTTTCACTTGCGTTGATAATCGTGATAATGATAAAATAACACGGAACGGAAGGAAGATTTTACAATGAAGAAACTTGCTATATTTATTGGTGGCCTGCTTGTGTTGCCTGCATTTGCTGAGGTTGCACCTGTTTTCTACGAAGATATTGAATACACGGATGTTGTGTATGATGAATACGGCAATCCGGTGTATTACACCGATTATACGGACGCGGATTTAACCCCGGAAACGGACGAAAATGTGACGACGCCTTCTGTTCCTGCGTCACGCAGTGGATCCGCATCGCGCGCAAACACGAATCGTACGACAATCGGGCGCACGGTACCGACAGGCAGTGCCGGTGCGGCCACGGGTCGCGCATCGGCGGCAAATTCGTCACGTGCGGTTGCGGCGCGCGGCACATCAAATACTTCCCCACGTTCATCAACAAACGCGCGCAGTGTGACGTCACGTGGCACCACGTCGCGCACGACATCAACCGCGGCAACGCGTACAACAACAAATGTTGCGGCAACGAATGCGGCGGCGGCACGTGCAACGGGCGGGGCGGGGCACACATCGGCGACGCGCACCGGTTCAACCGGTTCCGGCACGGTGGCGCGCACAACAACGACCAAGTCCACGCGTAATGCAACATCGTCCCGCACGGCAACAACCGGCGCACGCGTAAATCGTGCATCAACCAACGCGGCGGTGGGAATGGTCACGACCGCCGGCGCGGCATCGCCTATTAGGGTGACATCCGTCACCGGTACAACCGGCACCTCACCCCTTACCGTCAGTGATAACACATTGTATAACCCAAATCGCGCCAGTATTCGCGGTTCAACGACGGTCGCGAACCGCGTTCCAACCATTCGTATGGCATCGGTCAGTGGCCTGTCCACCGACACCACATCGGTCAGTGCGACCACCCCCGCAGAAATGGACGAATTGGCGGAATTGACTGATTATTGCAAGGCCCAATATGCGGCGTGTATGGATAATTATTGTAACGTCTTGGACGATAACCAAGGCCGTTGCAGTTGCAGTGCCAACATCAAAAACTATGCCCAGGCCGAGGCCGCATTGAAACAGGCGACCGAAGAATTGCAAGAGGTTGCGCAAAAGATTCAATACATTGGTCTTTCTGCGCGTGAGGTTGAAACCCTGTTCACCCAGACCGAGGCGGAATTGAAAATGCAATCTACCACGGACACATCCCAGTTAAAGACCAGCCTGGATAAAATCAAAGATATGATTATAGAGGTTCAATCCGGCACCGCATCATCGTCAAATTCTTCCTTCTTGTCGTTTGATTTGTCGGGCCTTCTTGACTTTACGATTGACAGCACCGGTTTCGACCTGTCTTCGTTCCTGGGTGGTTTCGGCACGAACTCCAGTGGCATCAACAACCAACGCGGCGAAGAATTGTTCAAAACCGCAACCAATCGGTGCAAGGCGAACGTGTTAAAATCCTGCACGGCCCAGGGCGTTGATGCGGCATTGATAACAAACGCGTATGATTTGGAAATTGATAAAGAATGTATCGCATACGAACGCAGCCTTAACGATTCCAATGACCAAATGGTTGCAACGGTGCGCAACGCGAAAAGTGTTCTGCAAAAGGCGCGCCTTTTGGTGGAACAATCGAAAAACGAATACGATATGCGCGGGTGCATCAATGCATTGGATTCATGTATGCAGGACGAATACGTCTGCGGCAGCGATTATGAAAAGTGTCTTGACCCGTCCGGTCGTTATATCGTGAACGGTGAAATTGTGATTGGCACCGACCCGGGTCGTGCGGTTAACGGTATAAACGATGGCAGTGCGGGCGTGTTAAACGGTGATATTTGTTCAATGAATCTGTACAATGTTTGGAATTATGGTTCGTCCACACCGGGCCAGACCAATTCGTCGCAATCGGGATGTAAAAACGCGTGGAACAGTTACAGTCTTAACGGCAGTGGCAATGGTGATTTGGCGGATTATATCAAGGAAACTTTATATACCAATGTCAATAATTTTACCACGACCAGTTTGAGTATGTCGCAATACATTCAACAAAAAATCGGCTATCACAAAGACGACAAGAATTATGGTATGTGCATGTCTGTTTTGAACAAGTGCCAAGATTATACATACACCGGCACCGGCAACTCACGCAAGTATAAACCGGATAACGAGGTTGTAAAGCAATACCTGGAACGTATGTTGATTCAAATCAAGGCGCGGCAGGATGAAATCTTGGCGGAACACGCGGAAAGTTGTATTACCGACGTTACAACCTGTCTGTCCCAGAACAATTATCCATTTGAAGAAACGGCCGACAATCCGGTTCAGGCGAATATCGCGATAAACGCGTGCCGTTCGACAGTTGTGACCTGTATGTCGGTGAATGGTTATTCGGTTGCCGACCCAACCCCGTCTGATTTGTCATCTTGGATTTGCGGCATCACCACCGGTGATGTAAATTGCATCCCGAATTCCGGTGGTGGAAACACCCAGGAAATAACAACCTATACAGTCACATATGATTGTAATAAGCATAATGTCACCAATAACATCACATGGACGGGGTCGGTAAGCGGTACATCGGCCAGTCTTAGTATGGTTTTTGATTCAAAGAATAAGGCGCTATCAGAATGTAGTTATCCTGGTTTTGAGCCATATGGGGGGTATAGTTGCACTTATACTTCTGGCACAAATACGGGTAACGGTTTTCTGGTAGGTTTTGGTAATACCTTCAAAATACGTGGTAATGCAACGTGCAAGGTTTATAGATGGGATCCGACTTCGAACAACACCACATGCAGTGCGGGTAATTTGTCATATTGCACAACCGAGAATGAATGTACCGCATCGGCTGTGGGGGGTAAGTGGTGTTATGCTTCGACCAGTGCGACACAACCGAGTTGCGTAAGTACCTGCTCTTGTAATGCAAACGATTTGGGTTCTTGCACCACTGTTGGCGCGTGTATTGGTGTAAATTCAAACAACAGTTTCTGTACATCGGATGGATCATCTGGCGTTTGCAGCAGTCTTAGTTCAAGTTCCGGGCGTGCGTGCTGTTATGGATCTATTGATAACTGCAACACTGAAGAAAAGTGCAAATTAGTTGGTAATTGTTGGAATTCAACAACAAATACCTGCACGTTAAAAACTGATTTGTCTCAATCTTGCCCCACGAATTCTGGTGGTAACACGCCTGCGTTCTCGCCAAATTACTCTGGAACAACCACATTAGATGCCGAGAGTGTTGAAACCACAGCGGGTAACAGTTAACACCAAAGACAATATCAAAGGGTAATCGATTATGAAAAAATATTTTATTTATACAGTAATGTTTTTGCCGGTTGCTGCGATGGCGCGCAGTTATACAGTATTTTATGATGTAACCGGTAATTGTGATGATTTGTGTTTGACACAGCCGACAGATGGTGGTTGTTGTCCGGCACCGATTACCAAGGTTAATATGGCATCCCGTGCCGATGCGGACTTTACCGGGGTTAAAGTGAATGTTGCGGGCGTGGACACGGAGATTATCGATTCAAATGGTTATGTTAAATCTGGGGCGGCATCGGCGTTGGCCGCCGCCGCCGCATCCGGCAATAGCGTTTCCAAAGTCACCGGCAATTACGAATGCAAAGGAACAACATCAAAAAACGCCAGTGGAACCTGCGTGGACGAATCCGGTGATACAGAATACATTGACACGGCCGGCAACCCCGTTGCCCCCAGTAATGTAAGTTGTTGGCGTGATGGTGTGAATTACTGTTATTGGCGGGTGAATATTACATTTCATGATAAACCGACATCGGGTGCAACGGGCATAAATGTCACAAATGGCAACGATGGATTAAAATTAGAATGCAATGGTGGCAGTGGATGTGTCAAAAGCAAGGACAGTGCCCAGGCATGCGCATCGCAAAACGGTGCCGGCACGTGCACCAGTATTAACACCCCACACGCAGATGGTTATAAATTCCGTGGGTATTACAAGGCCCCGGTGCCAAACGATATTATAACCGACCACAGTACAACAAACGGCGGTGCATTCAGTGTTTTCTATCCCGGAAATTTAAATAATGCGCAAATTGGTATCACCGGTCACGCGGTCGTTATTGTGTCTGATACGCCTGTGCCGATTATAAATCCTGGGGCGGCGATTGAGACAACCGCGCCGATTGATATAGATGTCTATGGCGGGTGGGCGCGTGATTGTGAAAATGATGAAAATGCGATTTGCACGTTGAAAACCGGTATTTGGTGGAATGTGTACGATAACCTGGGCAAGGGTGACGTGCGGTATGATACAGGGTGTGTTAATGGATATGTAATCAGCAGTGGTGACGGCACATACAATCCGATTTGCGAAACCGAAAAAGGCGAAGATGTAACCATAAATTATGTGTTCAAAGACCAATGGGGACAAAACGTATCCTGTAATGGTCCGGCCGCAACGTGCGCCTTGGCGGACACGTACAGTTTGACTAATCAATCCGCGGTTCAATCGGCCTGTGGCAGTGATTATACGTTAAAATACCTGATTACAGATAATAAAAATTGGCACAGACCCGGTAGAATCGTATCATGCAGCACCAATGAATTTGGGTCCGCACGTCCAGTGCCAATCGTTGGAACGGTTTGCAAAAATATTTGCACCATTGGGCAACACTATGACGATTTGCACGCAACATGTGTCGCGGTCAATCAAAGTGACAGCAGCCCAACCAGTCTGGGCGTGTCTATGCCACAATATTATTCCAATGGCGGATACTATGTTGTTGATACATACAATATTGAAAACCTTTGGGATGGGTGCCAGACACTGGAATGTGATACGGGATATGGATTTGTGGTGGATTCAAATGGTCCAAGATGCGAATTAAAGCAAGGGGGCGACCAAAACTTTGAATGTCCGGGTAAAACCGATTTTACATTGCCGACAAACGTGACACTTGGAAACCCGTCACTGACCAACGGCACCACATGCACATACACCATTGGGTGCAATCAAGACTATCTGGATTTGATGCAGAATGGTTCGGCGGCCGGTGGAAATACAATTACATGTATCGGTACCGCATGCAGTAATTTGCAAACCCAGATCAACACATATTCTTGTCAATTGCATTGCCCAACATCCGGGTGGGCAATGGGCAGCGTCGGTGACGATGGCTCGACCAGTCTTACCACAATAACCTATGGCGCACCAACCTATGATAACGGAATATGCAGATATAATGTGTATTGCAAAGATAGTGGCAAGACATTGTATCATAATGGCACGGCATGCAGTTCCAATTGCCAGGTCACCTGCAACAGTTATGATGATTGCTATGGCGTAATTATGGGTAATGCCCCGCGCTATACCAACATGCATGATAAATTCAGTGAATGGACCTGTGACAGTGGCGGTGGCAAGGGGCCAACTGATTTACAACCGGCGTTCACCGTAGGTGATGATATAACCGAGCAACCATAAACGATATAAATTTGGGGAATAAAACATGAAAAAATTTTATCTGTATCCAATTTGTTTAATACCAATGGGTGCGTTTGCCGCAACGACATTTTACTATGACCGTGGCGGCGTTTGCGATGGGCTGTTTTTGAACCCAAATGCGACCCTGTGTTCCCAGGCCGTCACCCGTGTTTCCATACCAACCGTGTCGAAAAACACATTTGCCGGTTATTGGGCCGGTGATACCAAGGTTATTGATGCCACGGGAAATATTTTGATTGGACGCACCGTCGCATCACAATTGTTTGAATCTTCATCGGATAACGCCGACAAGATTGCAATTGGTGGTTTCTATGGTGGGGGTGAGGTCTTGGTCAAAAAACGCCAAAATTGGAAGGATATGCAGGATGGGTGGTACACATGCAGCGCCATCAGTTTTCAAAAATGTGCCGAATATGACACGTTTTATTTACCGTATGCCCCAAATTGTTGGACACGCGGGTCCGCCCCGAATAATGATGGGTACGATTATGTGTTTAATTCTTGGCGTATGGCGAATGGTGACTTTCGGGCCGCATCAACCGATTGGCACGATCAATATCCGAATGGTGTAAGCACCGGCAACAGTTATATATCAAATGGTTGCGTATCGACATATTTGGGGGATATATCGGGCGGGGTCAGTGATAATAATATCTATCCATTTGCGTGCAAATTGTTCGCCGGAACACGTGGTGGCACATGGTCAACCACAAAATCGGTTGACCACGGTACAATCACACTGGATAACAGCTTTCCCGGACAGTGCCATTATGATTTAACATGTGAAACTGGATACCACGTATCATCCGGCAATTCGAGCAATTCATGCACCGGAACACAGTGCAAGACCATGGGGTCGCCGGATAACCTGAGTTTGGGTACTTGCGTGGTTGACGAACCAACATTCACATGCCCGGATGTCCCCAGTAATTGGGATCCGAACGGAACGCTTACCCGCACGGTTAATACCAACAGTTGTACATACATCTTCCACTGTAATTCCAATTTTCATATTGATGGTGATACCACAATCATAACATGCACTGGTAATGAATGTACAGATGACTGGTTGTCTCTTTATACTGTGAGGCACTGCGTGGTTTCTTGCCCTTCAAAGAATCTTATAAACAATCAATTGCCGGGCAAATTGACCATGACCGCTGAACCGGAACGCATAGGGTATGATACGTGTCAGTATACAGTTGGTTGTAATAATATGCATTATGCACTCACCCCAGTAGATAATATATATAGTTGTGTTGGCGATGATTGTACATTAGGTATTCTAGCAGATGCTGTTTCTAATAGATATAGTTGCGAAGTTCAGCCGATAACATGCCCGACCAAGGCAGAACTGCAACCGTCAATGCCTGAGCACATAGCAATTTCTGAACCAGACCAAAACATCCCCAACGAATGCGATTATACAATAAGTTGTGGGCCTGATGCTTATTTGGTTCAATATGGTTCCACAGACCAAGTTTATTGTTGGGATGATTTTAATGGGACATACGTTGGGTGTACGGTACCGCTTATAAGGCAAAGTGTTGTTGACACAAATCGTCAATGCGCTGCGTGTCCGTCTGCGGCAAGTTTGGGAACACTTGAACATGGAACTGTGGAATATATCGGAGTCAATGGCGACAACTGTCGGTATCGTCTCAGTTGCGATGAAGGATTAGATTTATTTGAGCATATTGGTTCGTATAATTATTTGCTAGAACAACCATATTTTATATCTCAGAATATAGATATCAGTAGATATCGGTGTGATAAGTAAAGATGGCGTTTCATATATAAAACAAAACGGGGCGGTGCCCCGTTTTTTTAATTCCCCTTCACAATGTGAAGGGGGGGACCACCAGCGGTGGTGGGGTAGACGGGCAAACACGCCTTTGCCTATTTTTGTATATACAATAATTAAAAAAAGACTTGATTTTTATAATTTTTGTATATACAATAATCTAAGAATCAAATGGCGGTTTGAATATGCAATACGAATGGGATGAAAAGAAAAGGCAAACGAATCTAAAAAAACATGGGTTTGACTTTGTTGATGCTTGGCGCGTGTTGGAAAATACGGAATCACTTACATTTGATGATGTCAAGCACAGTCAAACCGAACCGCGTATGATAACAATAGGTATGATTGATGATGTTGTGTGCACCGTTATAATTCATACAGAACGAAATGGCAATATTCGTATTATTTCATTCAGGCACGCAAATAAAAAAGAGGAGGCGTTGTTATGGCAATAGTTAGATATACAACCGCAGAATTAAAAAAAATGAAAAGCAAAACAGACTGGGCGCGCGTTCGTGCAATGCGGGATGACGAAATTGATTATTCTGATGCCCCAGATGTTGCAAAAATGATTAAACGTGGCGATGTGCGTATTGTTGGTCGCCCGCGCAAGGCGGTCACAAAACGTTCGGTAAATTTACGTCTGGACCCAGATATTGTCGATTGCTTTAAGAATATGGGCCACGGTTGGCAAACGAAAATAAATAATACTTTGCGCGAATGGTTGCATTGGCGCAGTTTGTTGTAAAACAAAAAAACGGGGCGCCGCCCCGTTTTTTATATCGTCACTAACCACTATCCACTTACACTAACCACTTGCCACTAATGATGTGCAATTATATGTGCCGCAATGCCGGCGATTGTTAAAATCGTGATAATTATTAAAATAATCTTTTGCGTGTGGTGGTGATGTGTTTCCCCGCAGTGTTCGCAATCGCATTCTTGATTATGAAAATACAAAATCCACGACAGTCCCAACATTACCCCGGAAAATATAAACAACCAAACCTCAGCGCGTTCGGGAATAACCCTGTGGTCTGCAAAATCCGGCGCGACCATACCAACCAAACCCAGCACCACCGGCAATACACAGCAAAACAGGTGCGGCAAAATGCCCGCAATAATCCCAACGCCAACCGCATGATTTTTTTTCTTCATATTATCACCATTTTTTTCTTGGTATCCCCAGCCGGAATCGAACCAGCATCTAATTCTTAGGAGGAACTTGTTCTATCCAATTGAACTATGGGGACACGATGCGCATTTATTTTAATCCCAGATTTTGATATTGCAAGTTATATTAAAAACTGTATAATACCAAGGCACGAAAATATAAGGAATTTACATGGGAAACAAACTTGTTGGATACGGTTCTTATTTGCCGGCGCGCGTTATGACCAATGCGGATTTTGAACGCGTGATGGACACAACCGACCAATGGATTGTTGAACGCACAGGAATTCATTCTCGGCATTTTGCCGCCGCCGATGAAACGGTTGCCGATATGGCCGCAAATGCGGCGCGCGCGGCGTTGAAAAACGCAAATTTGACGATTGATGATATTGATATGGTAATTGTCGCAACAACCACGCCGGAATTGGATTTCCCATCTGTCGCGGTCCAGGTGACCGGTATGTTGGGCGCAACGAAAAATATGCCTGCGTTTGATGTGCGTGGCGCGTGCACTGGGTTTATTTATGCGTTGCATTGCGCGCGCGGGTTCTTTACGGCGGGCATACACGAACGCATAATGGTTATTGGCGCAGAAAAAATGTCGCGATTTGTTGATATGACCGACCGTTCAACGGCGGTTCTGTTTGGTGACGGTGCCGGCGCATTGATTTTTGAACGTTCCACGTCCAGTTATTCCGGCATAATTGATACCGTTGTTATGGCGGACGGGAAACGGTTTGATATGCTGCACGGGTCGCCGGACCACAAAATTATTATGAATGGACCGGAAACATATAAAATGGCGGTGTCACTGATGCCGGATGCCGCGCGATATATTATGGAACACGCCGGCATTACCCAAGACGATATTGATTGGATTGTTCCGCACCAGGCAAATATTCGTATAATTCAATCGTGCGCGGCGCGCCTTGGGTTTCCAATGGACAAGATTTTGATAACTGTGGACCGGCACGCGAATACGTCCGGTGCATCGGGCGCATTGGCGTTGGCATACGCATTCGATAATAAAATAATAAAACACGGACAATTGGTTTTGTATCCTGCATTCGGCAGTGGCCTGACATGGGGTGCAACACTTATAAGAGTATAAACAAAAAGGGGTAAAAGAAATGGCAACAATAACAAGAAGTAAATTGGCAAAAGATGTGCGCGAAGAATTTGGATTCACAACGGCACAATCGACACGATTGGTCGATGCAATTTTTAACGAAATATGCGAAACATTGATTAGGGGTGAAGAGGTCAAATTCGCCGGTTTCGGCACGTTCAAGATTTTGGATAAATCTGCACGCGTGGCACGCAACCCGAAAACGGGCGAAACCGCAATTGTTTCTGCGCGCCGCGTTGCGACTTTCCGCCCCTGTAACGAATTCCGCGAACGCGTGTCCAAGAAATAAAAAACGGCGCATTGCGCCGTTTCTTTTACCACAACCGGACACGTTTTTCCGGCGCAACATATAATTTATTTTTGGGCCCAACACCAAATGCATCGTACCACGCATCAATGTGTGGCAATATGCCGTTCACGCGCCAACGATTTAATGAATGTTCGTTGGTTTTCGTTTGAACCAATACTTGTTCGGGACGTATCGTTCCCGCCCATGCACCCGCGTACGCAATAAAGAACCGCATATCGGGCGTAAAGTTTTGAACCGTTTCAGATTCGCGACCAAAGTTTTTATATGCGGTGTATGCAATTGTCACACCGCCATAATCCGCCAAGTTTTCACCCAATGTAAATTCGCCATTCGCGTGGGTATTTGGCGCGACCAGAATATTATCAAAGAATTTCCGCATGACACCCGCACGCGCATTGAACGCATCGGCGTCCGCCGGTGTCCACCAATCGCGCATATTGCCGTCTTTATCAAAGTGACGCCCCATATCATCAAACCCGTGTGTCATTTCGTGACCGATAATCGCGCCGATTGCGCCATAGTTAAATGCATCATCGGCCGCCATATCAAAGAACGGTGGTTGTAATATGCCCGCGGGGAAACAAATCTCGTTCGTGGACGGGTCATAGTATGCATTGATTTCGTGCGCGTTCATATACCAAATGCTATCGTCTTTTTTTTGACCGATTTTTTCCATCCAAAAATCATCTTCGAATTTTGCAACACGCATCATATTTTCAAATAAACTTATCCGTTCATCTAAATTCAGTTTGGAATAATCGCGCCATTTTTCGGGGTACCCAATTTTCGCACGGAACGCGTTCAGTTTTTCAATCGCGCGTCCGCGTGTTTCCGCCGACATCCAATCCAATTTTTCAATCCGCATTTTATACGCACGCCGCAGGTTTTCAACCAAATCTTCCATACGTTTTTTTGCATCCGCCGGGAAATATTTTTCAACATACAATCGCCCAATTTCTTCACCGATTGTGCCGTTCAGTGTTGCGACCGCACGTTTCCAACGTGGCTTTTTTTCTTTTTGACCCGACATAGTGTGGTTAAAGAAATCAAAAGATATATCGTATGTTTTATCGTCCAAGAAACTATCCGCCGCCAAAATGACACGATATTTCAAATATGATTTTATCAAATCCAAATCTGTATCATTTATGATTTTTACCGATTCGCGAATTGCGTCCGGTTGGCCAACATTAAGAAATTCTGCCGCGGACGCACCGCGCGCATCGAAATATTTTTTCCAATCAAATCCGGCAAAGTCGCGCATAAATTCATCACGTGACATTTTATGATAATTTGCATGCGGGTCACGCAGGACTTCTTTGGTGTGGAAAGATTTGGCCATACGTTCTTCCAATGCATAGATTTTTTTTGCATCCGCGCGCAGCCCGAAATTCTTTAACTGGGCCGCAATAAATTCAATATACTTTTTGCGAATTTCCACCGTGCGTGCATCATCATCAAAATAATAATCCCGTGCCAGGCCTGTGCCACCTTGGTGTATGTTGTAGAGGTAATGTTCGCTGTCGCGTTCATCTAATGCGACCGCATCACCCCAAAACGAAGAAATAAAACCGTGTATATGGCCCAAATATTTCGGCAATTCAGATTTAGATTTTATTGCATCAATTTCATCAAAATATTTTTTCACGGGCGCGATTCCGTCCGCGTTCAATCGCGATTCATCCATTGTTATTTTATACAGCATTCCAATTTTGCCATCGTCTTTTTCGGCAATTTCACGAACGCGATTCAAATTTGTATCATGCAAAACATCAAACACGCCATAACGCGTATAGTCATCCGGAATTGGGTTCGCACGCCGCCAACGCAATGTTGCATAATCAAAAAAGTCATCCGCCGGATTGACCGATGTTTCAATTTCATTCATATTTATACCTGTACTCATTTTTCTGCCCCTTTGGAATTGTATTGCAAATATTATTGCCACGATTACGGCGATAATACCAATAATGTTTAATAACATGTGTCGCATTTTATTTCACCAATTTTTCTATTAAATCATCCAAGACCAAAATCCCCGCATCTGTGGCGCGCATCCGGTCGCCAGAAAACGTTATCATATTTGTATGTGATTTTGCAAATTCTAAGTTTAATATTTTTTTTATGTCCGGGTCAATGCGCAATCCGCGCGTTGTGCGCATACCTGTTATAACCCGTTCAATTGCGCGCGCATCATTGGACATTTTGTTAAACATTTTTCCGCCACCCAATTCTTCATACCATGCCCCGTCCAAGAATATGCGCCCCGCCGCACCATTACCGATGCCAATATACGGTTCACCGTCCCAAACATTTTGGTTGTGCCGACATTCATGGCCTGGTGCGGCATAGTTTGAAACTTCGTATCGTGGCAATTTCAAATTATTTTGAATTGCGATATACATTTCCGCCATGGTTTCGTTTGTCGGCATATCAAGTTTCATTTTGCCAAACGGCGTGTCCGGTTCAATTGTCAATTCGTATAAAGAACAATGTGAAATTCCAATACGATTTATTTCATCACACATTTTGATAGCGTCCCCCACGCATTCGCCCGGCAAACCATATATAAAATCGGCCGATACGCGAATGCTGCGGCGCATACCATTATCAATCAGTTGGCGTGCGTCATACGCATTATGAATTCGACCCAAGAATTTTAATTTTTCATCATCCAACGATTGCACCCCAACCGACATTCGATTTACACCAGCCGCACAAAATTCGCCCAGTTTTGTATCATCCAGTGTTCCCGGGTTGGCCTCGATAGTGATTTCTGCATCCGGGGCGACATCAAAGTGCCTGTAAATTGCGTCCATAATTTCGGCAAATTTTTTTGTTGGCATCAAAGACGGCGTTCCGCCACCAAAAAACACGGTCGGCACAGAAATTCGCCCCAAAACGCCGGAAAAATGTCCAATTTCATCAATGATTCCATTCGTATATGCATCCCAATCGGGCGCGGGGCATGCGCGCGAGAAAAACGCGCAATACCGGCACTTGGCCACACAGAACGGAACGTGAATATAAATGTTATGCGGTGTATTCATATCGCAAACATATTACAACCCTTTTGTTGCGGGGCAAGTGATAAATTGCTTTCTCTGTTGCAAATTTTGTGATATAATACCCCAAGAAAAGGAATGAGAAAGGCGTTATTTTCGTTTTTGCCGGCGATTTTGCTTCATTTTGCGGCCGTTGGGTCAAATGAAGGGGTGCCGGTTTATTATCAAAAGGACAAATCCGCAACGTCTAATCAGTTAAATTATGGCGAATACGCGGACAAGGGATATACCAAATATGTCGGCACATCCGGTTCCAAACAGGTTGTTGGCACACGAACATACACATATCGTAATGAACGCACCAAAACCGTGGACGTACCAACATATATCGATGGTATGACATATACGAATTCTGGGGCGATGACGGTGAACGGTGTTGCGACATCGGTGGAAATGGAACGCAGAACACATATCTATGCCGGATATTCGCGGCGGTTCGCGGACTTTGAATTTCAAACGGGCGTGAATTCCGTTCTGGAATGGGATGATATGGTTTTTAACGAGGTCAATGTTGGTGCCCGTCACGTATTTTCTTTGCGCAATTTTGATTTGTTTGCGTTTGGTGAATACACCTATGGCGATATGTCGCACGGTGGTCTGTCCATGGATTATGATTTGGAACCGTATGATTGGAATACGCCGAACGATGGAATTTTCACGATATCTATGGGTGACCAATCCGGGCGTTCGCATCATTTGCGTTTCGGTCTTGGGGCGCACCACGTGTGGGATATTGGCGGGTGGAAATTTTCACCGGTTATCGGTTATGAAATTTTCAAGCATGATTTGAAAATGTCCGACCACCTGTATCCAAACCAAGGTGTGTACCTGCCTTTGATGACCAGTGGTGGCGAATATGTGTACGGCGACGCCGACGGAAATTATTTTTCTATGCCGATCGATGTTACCCCACCCAGTAATTGGTACCAGGTTTGTATGGGCCCCGAAGATATGCGGGTTGTGAACCAATCCACCGGCAGTGCAATTGGCGGCTATGTGACGGGTTATGGAAACTTGTTGACCACAATGGAATATGACCCCAGTTGGGGTATTGTGCCGTGGGGCGTACCCGAAGGCGATTGCGTTATTATTGGCGGTGACGGCCCGATTAAGGTTGGCGGTGTGACGCACATTTACAATACGACGTGGAGTGGTTTCTATTTCGGGTTAGAGGTAGAAAAACAAATGACACTTGCGGATAAATTGCGTTTCTATTTCCAGGTTGGTTTGCCCAAGTATTCATCCGAAGGCATTTGGCCGAATCGTACCGATTGGCAACAGAGTCCAAGTTTCTTGGACGAAGGCAGTAATGGGTCTTATTCTTATTCTGCGGAAATGGAATATGACCTGCGGTTGTCATCGCGTTTGCAATTGGCGTTAAAGGTGGACACAAATCTGTTCCATGTGGGCAAGATTCCGGGAAAACTGTATATCGCCGAATACACCGATTTCGTGTATGACGAAAATGGTCAATTGGTGGTATATGAAGGTATAGATCCAATAACGGGCGAAACGGTTCTGTATCCAGAATTAAATCAGGTTGCCGCGCATACCGAACACATCAGCAATTCTTTGAAACAGGCAACTTGGCAATCGTTTGGATTGCATATCGGGTTCAAGTACGCATTTTAATGGGGGGTAAATGATGCGGCGCGTTTCGGCGTTTTTCGCGTTCTTTTTGGTTTGTGGACCGGCGTTTTGTGACACCGGTGTGTTTGATATGACGCGATGGGATTCCGTCATTGCCGATATTCGCATGCGTGCCGCGGCCAAGAATATTTCGGCGGATACCATAAACGCCACGTTGCACAATCCGGCGTTTGTTCCGTCAATTGTGAAAAGCGACAAGAATCAAAGTGAATTCAAATTGACGTTGGACGAATACCTGGCGCGGACGGTAAATTCGACGCGTGTTACGCGTGGCCGTCAAATGCGCGCAAAATATCCAACGATGTTAAATCGGGTGGAAAGTATTTATGGTTTGCCGCCGCACGTTATTTTGGCGTTTTGGGGAATGGAATCAAACTATGGCGAAGTGAAGGCGCGCCACCGGTTGGTGGATGCATTCTTTACACTGATTTATGATGGGCGGCGCGAAAAATTCTTTACCGACCAATTGTTGGCTTTGATGAAAATTGCCGACGATAATAAATTAGATATCAATAATATTCGTGGCAGTTGGGCCGGCGCCATGGGGCATTTCCAATTTATACCAACAACATTGGCATCATACGGCGTGGACGGCAATGATGACGGTCGTGTTGATATTATCGACAGTGTTGGTGACGCGATGGCCAGTGCGGGAAATTACCTGAATAAACTGGGGTGGAATAAAAACGAACGCATTGTGCGGCGCGTTGTTTTGCCGGCAAATTTTGATAAGTCGCTTTTGGACGGTAAAACCAAAAAGACATTGACCGAATGGGCAGAATATGGTGTGTTGAACGCGGACGGCGGACCAATCCCAACGGGCAATATGGTGGCGGGCCTTGTTGCAGACGTTGCAAATTTGCATGCGAATTCTGCGGATGATTTCAATCCGGATGTCGATGTCGCCCCACGTCCGGTAATTACGGCATATTTAACATATCCAAATTTTTATCGCATTAAAAAATGGAATAATTCAAATTGGTATGCGATTGCGATTGCAGAATTGGCCGATAAATTGAAATAATCTTATAAAATTATAAAAAGTTTCCAAGATTTTGTTCCGACCTGAAACAGTGTAAAATATGAACTTCGTTGTCATGTATGGTATACAGTATGCGGAATCCCTTTTTGAATACCATGTGCCTTATCTCATATTCACGAACGATGATAATAACCTGGTGCCGTTCTGGAAATTCCGCCAAAGATTGCATTTGTTCCAAAAGTTCAGTGTATATTCGATTTGCAATCAAAGGCGAATCCTTGGCGATGTAAACGAATATATTCCTCAGGTCGTTATACGCCCGTTCTTCCACTATAACCGGATATTTTTTTGCCATTGGTCTAACCCTGACGTTTTGTTGCAAGTCGTATATCTTGTTTCAACATTTCAAACGCGGTATCCAAAGGCATACCACGATTTTCTTGCATGCTTTTCAAACCATCTTCGATACCACGCATCATGGAACCCATTTCTGCATCGCGTGCGATTCTGTTATATTCATGTGCGTCAATCACCACCACAGATGCCGCACCATTGACGGTCAGTACAGCCGGCAATTTTTCATCCCTTATACGTCGAACAATATCCGCCGCATTGCGCTTAAAATCTGTTAAAGAAACAATGTTTTCTGGATTTGTTAGCATTTTTTATCTCGCATCTAATTTAGTATTCAATTAAATGCTAGCATTATATAACAAGAAAGTCCACTAAAAAAATGTTAAGACCGTCAATTTAATTGCCATAACAAACAATTTTCATCTGTTTCATCGGCATTATCAATCCACCGCGTACATGTCATTTTGTTTTGCTTGTTGTCAACGGCACCGGCGGTAATAAGTTTATTCGCATCGGTCGTTGAATCATACGTTGTCGAACCGTCATATATCGCACGTTCGGTAAATTGTGAACCGCCCCGCGAATCTGCACCATTAAATATCGCAACACTGCCTGTGGTGCCTGGGGTGATGGCGTATTGCTTCGAGCCAATTGCATCTGATATATACTTCGCGGGTAATAATGAATTATTGTATTGTTCATCTGTTGCACCTAATTGACCTTTATATGAACGAATAAGTGCGCTGTCTTCAAAAAGTAGGCCTCCACGAAGAAAGGCTGTTATTGTTGTTTCATTATAGGTTCTTGTAGGATGTAATATCAACCTTTCCTGCGCCTCTCCGGCATTTGCTCCGTATGTAACAACACTATTGTTTTCACCGAATGAACCCGCCGGGATTTTGGTTTGAAAATTTGTATCAACATAACTTTGCGTTGGAATTGTTTGCGTTGTTGTTTCGGCAAATGCATGTCCCGCGATAATTGTGCCGATTAAACCAAGTAATAATTTTTTGTGCATTGTGATTCTCCCCTTTGTTCCTTGTTCTTTTTTACCCACGTTGCGCAGTGAAGTAAAACTACCCCACCACCTCCGGTGGTCCCCCCCTTCACGGTGTGAAGGGGAATAAAAAACCACCGAAAAATTCGAGTGGTTGGAGGTTGAAGACAATTTACATGCAAATTGTGTGCTTATTTTATGGGCTGGGCCCTATATTATTCGCATCCCTCCAACCCTGGGGTTGGAGTTTTTTGCCCATACGGGCCACATGTAAAGGGGTCTTCACACCCCATCGGCGGAACACCCACCGACATAGTGAATGTTAGCATCAAAGTAATTTTAATGCAATAAAAAAACGCTGCTGTTTGCTATTGTTTTACTAACCACTAACACTAACACTAACCACTAAAAAACTATTGCGTGGGCTTGCATTGTTTGGTATTCTTAATGCGACGTTATTGAAAACCAAGGGGTTATTCTATGGCTATCAAGGTTCGTGATTTCGAAGTTCGCCTTACGCGGAACAAAGAAGAACGCCGTATGGTGCGCAATCTGCGCTATGACGTTTTTGTCACCGAAGAGGGCGCATCCGCCACGGATGAACAACACGAATTGCACGAAGAATTCGATGAATTTGATAAATATGCGGACTATATGGCGGTGTTTCATAACGGAAAAATCGTTGGCACATATCGTATCATAGATAAAAAGGCCGCCGACAAAATGGGTGGGTTCTATACCGAAACAGAATTTAATATTTCCAAGATTAAAAAGGCATCGGACAATATTGCCGAAATGTCGCGCGCCTGTGTCGCACGCGAATATCGTGAAAACGCGTTGGTGATGCGTATGTTGTGGGCGGGGTTAAGTGAATATGTTTTACGCCGGCGTATTGCGGTTTTATTCGGTGTTGCGTCTTGGGTTGGGCAAAAGCCTGTTGAATCGGCCCAGGCGATATCTTACCTGTATTACAATCATTTGTCGCCGTTGCGTCTGCGCGCACGCGTGATACCGGAAAATTTTGCCGATGGTGCGGACCCGCGTATGTCGAAAATGAATATTTTGCCACGCGCGTTTGTTGATGAAGAAATGGCAAAAAAACAAATGACACCACTTATCAAGGGATACCTGCGTATGGGTGCCACGTTCGGGGCGGGCGTATTTATTGATAAACCGTTTAACACGTACGATGTCTTTGTTATGATGCAGTCTAAAAATATGGATGCCGCGTATCAAAAACATTTCTATGGTCGTGCAAATGCGTTGGATCATTTGGATGTTAAACCGCACCCGATGCAGACGTTGGGGAAAATTATGCTGATGCCGATTACGGGGCCATTGAATATGTTGGGCGCGTTCTTTGAATTCTTGCTGCGTGAAGACGCGGCGGATGCGGAATTTATCGATGAACCCGCAACCGAGGCCGAGGATTAAAATGTCACACGTTCGTAAACAGAATTTTCTTAATACAATCACTGGAACACTGCGGTTTGCGGCGTTTTGGATTATGGTTGTTGTGCAATTGCCGATTATAATTTTGTTGCCTTCGCGGTCGCGCCTGGCCGTGAAATATATGGCGGTGTTTATGAAAATCTTGCTGATTTTGGCAAGTATCAAGATTGTAAAACACGGAACAATTTCCAAAAAACGTCCCTTACTGGTTGCGGGCAATCACATATCGGTGTTTGAAATTGCGACTTTCCCGGTAATGTTCGGGGGCAGTTTTATTTCCAAAAACGATGTCCGTAATTGGCCTTTGGTTGGATATATCGCGAATAAGTTTGGTGTCGTGTTTATTGACCGTCGGCCATCCCACGCGATGGATGCATTAAAATTGGTTCAAGACGAAATAGCCAAGATTACATATCCACTGTATATCTTTCCCGAAGGTACAACAACAAACGGCGCGTATGTTAAAGAATTCAAAAGCAGTCTGTTCAATGTTGCCGAAGGCACCGATGTCACGGTTCAACCGGTTGTGACGCGTTATTGTTATCATGATGGCACGCCAATTGCGGATGAAGATTTGGCGGAACACTTTGCATATTTTGATAATGCAAAACAGACCCAGGGCCCAAAATGCAGTCGCGAACGCAGTGCGTTTGGTCAAATATTTCACGTAATGGTTTTGGGCGGTTTCCGCGTAGATGTATATATGTTGCCGCCGCCACCCCTTGGGGGTATGGACAGGAAACAAATGGCAGAAACAATGCACAAAATAATTTCGAATAAATATATGGAAACCAAGGATATTAAAAAATGAAAATTGAAAATTTATGTGTTCGGCGTTTAATCGGCGATGTCGCCGGCGCAACAACACGCGGTCACAAAATCGCGGTCAAGGGCGGTTATATATATCAAACCTTTCAGGGCGGATATACGCTGACCCCACTTGGATGGCGTGTTGTTCATAAAATTGAAAACATTATTCGCGATGAAATGGATAAAATTGACGGCCAAGAAATCTTGATGCCGGTTGTTTGTACGGCCGACCTGTGGCATGAAACGGGGCGCTATGATGCGATGGCGGTTTTGGCAAAGTTCAAAGGAAGTTCCGGGGCCGACTATGTAATATGTCCAACGCATGAAGAAGTTGTGACGGATTATGCGCGCTCGGTAATAAGTTCATATCGCCAATTGCCGTTTATGCTGTATCAAATTCAAACCAAGTTTCGTGATGAATTGCGCGTGCGTGCGGGGCTAATAAGAACACGTGAATTTATTATGAAAGACGGTTATTCTTTCCACGAAACCCAGGAAGATTTGGAACGATATTACAAATTGTGTTTCGATGCGTATTACAGAATATTCCGTCGTTGCGGATTAAAGAACTTTATTGACGTAATGTCGTCCACTGGGGATATGGGTGGTGCGGTTGCCCACGAATTCCAATTGGTAAATGAAATGGGCGAAGACACGCTGTATGTATGTGATTGTGGATTCCGCGCAAACAAAGAATTGGAAGATACCGATTCCACCAATTGCCCAAAGTGCGGTGGCAAGATGAAAAAGATTCGTGGTATAGAAATTGGAAATATTTTCCAATTGGGCAAAAAATATACGGAATCTATGCATATGACATACACCGCCGCGGATGGTACGGAAAAAACGCCGATTATGGGTTGCTATGGCATCGGTGTTGGTCGTACAATGGCGGCAATCTTGGAAGAAAGTGCGGACGATAACGGACCGGTATGGAATATGGAAACGGCGCCTTTTGCGGTCGAAGTAATCGGTTTGGCCGATAAAGAAAATAAAACTTTTGCATTGGCCGAAAAAATCTATAACGATTTGCACGCGGCGGGGATTGAGGTTTTATTGGATAATCGTGATGCACGTGCGGGCGAAAAATTTGCCGATGCAGATTTGATTGCTGCGCCAATTCGTTTAATCGTCTCACAAAAAAACTTGGAAAAAAATGCCATAGAAGTTAAATATCGTGTGAACGATGTTGATACATCAAAAATGCCAAACTCTTTTGACATTAAAACATGTGTTGATGATACGATAAAGACAATTCAAAAACTTCTGCATAAATAAAAAAAACGGATGCGATTGCATCCGTTTTTTTGTGCTAACACTAACCACTAACACTAATCACTAAAATATGCTATAATGTTTCCAACAGGAGAGCGATATGAAGATAGCAATTATTGGTGTGGGAACTGTTGGTTCGGCCGTTGCAACGGCGGTTAAAAATACTGGTCTGGTTCATGAAATTGTTTTATATGACCGTGATGGCGTGCGCGCACGTGCCGCCGCCGAAGATTTGGGCCACGCCGCCGCATTCGGTTTTGATGTTAAAATTTCTGCGGTGAATAATTATCGCGGTATTCGCGGTTCGGACATAGTTATCATTTCCGCCGGCGCAAATCAAAAACCGGGCGAAACCCGCACCGATTTATTACAAAACAACGCCGAAGTTATTCGCGATATTGTGCCACGCGTTATGGCGAATGTTGACCCAAAACGCGTGATTTTAATTTTGGTCACAAATCCGTTGGACGTTATGGTTATGTTGGCACAAAGTCTTTCTAAGTTGCCACCGTCACGCGTAATTGGTACGGGAACAATGTTGGACACGGCGCGTTTGCGTACGATATTGGCCCGCGGTTTGGATGTGTCGCCACAATCCATTCATTCCTATGTTTTGGGTGAACATGGCGACAGCAGTGTTATCGATTGGTCGTCCGTCACGGTTGGTGGATTATCTTTGGACGATTTTTGTCACCAATCCAAGATAACAATGACCGCCGCCACGCGCGAAACGATTGAATATCGTGTTCGTAATGCGGCATACGAAATTATTCGTGGGCGTGGCGCAACGTGGGACGGCATAGGTGCCGCCGTTGCCGATTTGTTGAAATGTATCATAAACGATGAACACAGAATTTTGACCGTGTCCATTGTTGCCGGTACTGGGGCGCACACGGTTGCGATGTCTTTGCCGCGCGTAGTCGGTGCGAATGGTGTTGTTATGACTTTGATGCCAAAAATGTCATCGACCGAATCGGCCGCATTGCGCCGCAGTGGAAAAATTATTCAAAAGAATTTTTCACGTATTTAATATCGGCGGGGAAAACATACCCGTCCGTTGGCAAACATTCATATTTATGCATCTGTGACACTGTGGTATTTTTATAGCACAGGGGAATCATAAAAATGCCAACAGATATAGAATATACAGAAATGGAAAATGGACGCGGTTTTTGTGCGTGCCGGGGAAATGTGCAAATTGGTGAAATAGATATTGCCATTGTTGGCGGAAATCGTGTCATTATTGAACACACGTACATAGACGACGGGTACGATGACGGTGATGTGTGCAAAAACCTGGTGCAATGTGTTGTAGAATTTGCACGTCGTACGGGACGAAAAATTCTGTGCCTGTGTCCGCGCGCGCAATCCATATTTAATCGGTGCCCAGAATTTGATGATGTGCGTTTAATAACCGTTGCACGGTAAAATTACATATTCATATTGTCGATTACAAATTTCCAATCAATTAAACCGTTCAAAAATACATCAACAAAATCCGCACGTCTGTTTTGAAAATCCAAGTAATATGCGTGTTCCCACAGGTCCAAAGTCAACACCGGTTTTTTCCTATGCGCAATCGGTGTGTCCGCATTTTGTGTGGCCAAAATTTCGAATTTTTTATTATCATATGTCAACCAAACCCATCCCGAACCAAATACATCGGCCGCCACAGATTTGAATTTTTCTTTGAATTCGGCCGCGCCGCCAAATGCATCGGTGATTAAATCTGGAACGGTATTATTGCCGCGCCCCAAACAATTGAAAAAGAATTCGTGATTAAACACCTGGGCCGCATTATTAAATATCTTTTGTGCGGACGCGTCGTGTGCCGAATTCACGATGATTTCACGTAAATCCATATCTGCATATTTTGTATCCGCAATCAGTTTATTCAGGTTTGCAATATATCCCCCCAAATGTTTATCGTGATGCAACCGCACGGTTTCAACCGACATATATGGGACCAAATCTGTTTCACGAAAAGGCAACGGAAAATCATTCAGGTTAAACATATCTTCAACTCCTTTTGAAAACATTTTATCGAATAAATTTTTTATCGCCACAGGAAAAATAGTTTAATTTTTTTCAAAAACAACTTGCGCCACCGCATATGTTATTTCTATAATCAAAAAAAATTACAAAAGGAGAAAAAATGAAAAAAATATCTGTGTTTGGGGCATTGATTGGTGCGATGTTTGGGGCGACCGCATACGCGGCGGATATCACGGTTTATTATTCGCCTACATGTCCGCATTGTCATCATGCACGCGATTTTATTTCAAATAATTTAATTTATGAATATCCGGAATTGAATGTGACGATGGTCAATGTTATGGAATCTGCGAATCGTCCGGAATTTATGAACACTTTGAAAAAATGCAAATACGAATCGGGCGGCGTTCCGGTTTTGGTTATCGGTGAAAAATGTTTCCAGGGTTATGCGGATTCTATGGCGGACGATTTGCGTGCCGCGGTCGAGGCCGACATGACGGACGCGGCAAAATCCATCGCGGCGGAAAATAAAAAGGCAATTGCGGCGGATGCAGATGCGTTCAAACGGGCGCACGAAGACAGGCCAAACGCGATTGTTGAACGCAAAGTCAAAAGCGCCAATGATGACGCGCAAAAAAAAAATAACAAAGTAGCAAAAAAGACGGACAGCGGATGGGTGTTTTATGTCATCTTGGTTGCATTGGTCGTTGGTTTGGGTTTTGTTTTAACGCGCAAAGGAAATAAAAAATAACGGATGAACTATGTTTAATTTAACTGGACTTGATTATATCTATATTGGCGTGTTGTTGGCGTCAACGGTATGGGCGACAATTCGTGGCGGAATTTACGAAACCGTTGCCACACTGTCATGGGTTGTGGCGGCGGTGACGGCGCGTTTTGTGTCGCCTTGGTTGGATGGATTGTTGCAATCTTGGTTTGGGTTGGCCGAATCAACGGTTGGAACATTGGTGGCATCGTATTTCATTGTGTTCTTTGTGATATTGTTGATTGCCGGATTCTTTAACCAGAAACTGCGTGACCGTATTCAAGACAGCGTGATGAATGTCACCGACCACACATTGGGGGTGATATTTGGTATTGTTCGTGGTGTTATTGTTATGGGTGTGGCGTATTGGGTTGCATTATGGTATTATTCGGATGCGCCGCGTATGCCGCATTGGATAGAAGATGCGCGCACGCGTCCAATTATGCAAATGACGGCGGTTAAATTGGACGAATGGTTTATCCCCGGCCCGGAAAACAAATTGTTGCAACGTGATGTCGCGGGTTCGCGTGAATCAAAAAAGATTTTTGATAACCTGATTAATCCGCGTGTGGTTGACGGCGATGCAGTGCCGGGTAAAGACACGCGTCCGTCACCGGCGGGAAACGAAGAAACCGGTTATAAAAATTCTGAACGCAGCGCATTGGAAAATCAATTACTGCAAATAGAAAGCGTTGCGAATGCGGTTGACCGGCACGAAAAAGAACGCGCCAAACAAGAAAACAAAGAATAAATTAAAAACGGAATCGATTGATTCCGTTTTTTTTTAATGGTGTTTTTATTATTGTTTTGATTTTTATCCAATTTTAGTGTAACATACCATTGACAGGGCGGTTGCTTTGTTGGGTGTCAGAACCCTTGTTATGTTCGGTGTCCGCGGGGACAAAAAATACCTCCAACCTAAGGCAGGGTTGGAGGGCGGTGAATATGTTGAATAAGCCCACTATTTGCCGAGCATAATAGTTCTGAACCTCCAACCACTTGCTTTGTCTGGTGGTTTTTTGTTCGTGTCTAATCGAACATTCGTAAAGAAAGGATAAGGTATGAAAAAATTTATAGTTGTGTGTATATTCGGCTTAATAACCGTCCAGTCGTTCGGCCAAGTAGATTCTGATAGCGACAATATTGTTAACAACGCAACAGAATTGTTTAATGCCACAAAAATAGTTTGTTCGGGATTATCCGATGAAATTTCAAAAGTTTCAAATGTATCAAAAATAAACACCGCGGTAACCGGGGTTGGAACCGTTGCAGCCGGTGGTGCGTTGGCCGTTGGCATAGCGAAATCAAGCGAAGAAAGGGAAATAGAATCATTGATAGACCAAATATGCGCAAAAGGTGGTTGCTCTGCGGAAAGTATCAAAACAATGAGTCTTGAACAATTTTATACCGATGTAATTTCCCCGATGGCAGAAATTGCGGAATTACAGAACAAATTAGACCGCTCTAAAAAATTGGGTAATTGGCGCACCGGTTTAATGGCCGGAACAATCGGCACAAATTTGGCATCTGCAATAATATCGGGCGTAAACGCAAATCAATCTGATTTGATTCAGCATATAGAGGCGTGCAATAAAATGATAAAATCTTTGTCAGATATGCCGGCCAAATTGACATCTGCGGGTGTAAGTCCGTTGGATAATCCAATAGCGAAAAAAATCAATAATGTAAAGACCTGGTGTAACCAGATAAACGTCAGTGATGCACAAAAAATAGAAAAACGTATGAAAGGTGTAATGGGCACATCAATCGCAGGCGTTGTGGTTGGTGGTATTGGCACAGCGGCCAGTGCATCATCCAATTCCAATAAATATATGAATGCGGAACAAAGAATCGCCTTAACAGAATCTGAAAAACAAAGTGTAAATAATTTGAATACGACGGCCAACATAATGTCGGGGGTTAATGTTGGTACAGGTTTGGTAGAGACGGGGTTAAATATTTCACTAATAACTTTAACAAAAAAAATGATACGCCAAGCCGAAATGTGTGAAGAGGCTTTGCAACAGTAGGAGAGAAAATATGAAGAATTTTTTAATAATTTTGTCCTGTTTGTTTTATGTCCAAAACGCGTATTGTGACAATCCGCCATTCAATATAGAATCTATGAATGCGGATTACATTGCCGGCAAGATTGATTTGGCAACGGCGATCGTGTTGTGTAAAAAAATTGTTAACTATGCGAATGTAAGCGAAATAGATCTACTCTTGCCTTATACGGACGGTGATAAACAAATGTGGCATTCAGTAGAACTGGAGGATTGTAAGAGTTGGCCTGATTTGGATTATGACAGAAATTTACAATATGTTTGGTATGTCGCAATGTCTTCGGCCAAGATTGTGGTAGAAACCGGTGTTAAAGAACATTCCCAGTGTCATCAATCATATATGGAAAGGCTGGCGAGAAGTAAATGTGGCAATGAACATAGTTATGACGGCTATACTATTATTCCGGGAACAAGCAAAAATATAGATTGTTCCAAAACAGATAATAGATGTGTTGTAAGCCGACCGGCCAGCAAGGGCGGCAAAAATAAATTTTATAATGTTTGTTGTTTGGTTCCTATTGTTAATTGTGAATCCACGACATCTGTTACCAACGGATATTCGGAACAGGTTTTTTCTGGTACGCATGGGAATATTCAGATCAGAGATAGGAGGATCACGGACATTGCATTAAGCCTTAGTGATTATGGATATGATTGTAAACCAAATATCGAATAATTATGAAACAAATCATCGTATGGTTTTTATTGTGCGTACCGTTAATTTCTTGGGCTGATGATGCGTGTACCAATCCTGAATTGTATACGATTGATAAACGGTGCTATGTTACCGATGAACAAAAACAAGAGAAACCATATAATGCGGTTGCGACATTTGTTTTTGCCAATGAACGCACACATTGTTCGGGGACCATAGTAAAAAGACAAGGGCTAACACAAGACGATGTGGGATATTTTTTATATACCGCCAAACATTGTGTAGATTCTAATCACGATAATATTATTGATGATTTGGTAAGAATCAGGTTGCCAAATGGTCGCGAACTTAATGCACGGTTGGTTAAAAAGGGCAATTTTAATTATGCCGATGGAACGAACCCAAATGGGGATTGGGCAAAGTACAGATTGCTAACAATCGGGTCAAATTCAGCCGATGGTGTAAAAGAGGTTTTAGATGGTGCGTATGTAAAAATAAACGATTCTTTTGCCCGTGGTGCCAAAGATGTCCGGATTATTGGTTATGGTGCATTAAAAATAATGAGTGATCAAGAAATACAAGAAATTAAGGATGATTATATAAAGTTTATCGAGAATGTTGTTAAGGTCCAAGACGTTCATACGGCGGATGGTGGGGTGCGTGGCAACGGCGTAGAAATGTTTATTTTGAACAATCGTCGGCGTTTTGAAGACAATTTATTAAAAGTTTCTAAATGTTCCCAAAATTCAAAAAGTCAGTTTACAGGCTGCCAAGGCTGGAGTGGTAATTCCGGTGGGGGTGCATTTGATGATAACGGTAATTTAATGTGGATAGTAACATTGGGAAATTATCAAATTGGTGGCGCGGAACATGCCAACATAACGGGTGGTATAAATTTCCTTCCGTTTGGCAGATTACCAGATGAAGAAAAGTAATTTTCTTAAACAAATCCCATATTTCTAGTTAAGAAAACAAAAACTAAAAAAACGGAATCGATTGATTCCGTTTTTTAATGTTCCAAAATTTTTTTACAGTTTTCGATAATTTGTTGCTTTGCGCTTTTTAGAAATTCGCGTGAATAATGTTTTCTGTTTTGCAATAATCGAAAAGATACGGTCTGGCTAACCAGGCAATGTGCATTGATATATGCGCTTTGTTTTGTTGCGCCGGTTTCTTGGATTATCAAATTTACAAATTGTTTTTTTAATGGCTCCATAATTTCTGAATAAATTCTGTCGCCACCCGGTGTTGTGTTTAACAATTCGCGAAACAAAATCAATGCCATAGAATTTGAAACATTATTAGAAAACAGATAATCAAAAAATTCCCCAATTATAAAAACAATTTTTTCACCGGCCGGAATATTGCATTTGATATATTCATCCGTCTTTTTAATAAGGTTTTCTTGAACATTATTTATAATATTGTCAATAACCGCATCATATAATTTCTGTTTGGAACCGAAATAGTAATTTATTGTGCATAAATTCACCATGGACACGGTAACCAAACTGCGTGTAGATACGCCGTCAAATCCATGCTCTGCGAACATAGTAGTCGCATTTTCCAACAATTTTTCTTTTGTGTTTTTCATGCAACCCCCTTTGTGTTCATAAAATTTAGCATAACAAAGAATTTAAATCAATTACTCAATTCTTTATGCTCTGTTTTGATTATGCAATTCGCGACGGTCTTGTCGTTGCACCGAATAGAAAAATTATTATTTGAACAACGATAGATTTCAAGTTTATCGCCTTCAAATGTCTGGTTTATAAATTGTATTTCAATTGCGGTAATTGGGTTTTCTTTTATCCATGATAAATTGTATTGATTGATAATATACCGAACATAGGTCATATTATTTGTGTGTTGGCAATAATCAATGTCTGTAAAGCGCGAAACACCGGTATCAATCAATTCGATTGGTTCGAAATTTGTATTGGTAAATTCAATATTTATTTCTGGGGTGGTTGGCAAAATATGTTCGTCTATGCCAACGGTATCGCAGCGCCGAATTTTCCCGGTTGATAAATCCAGTGCGCAAATTTGTGTGCGTGCCGCAATAGCAATTTTATCATTAGATTTTATGACTGTATCAACTATCATTTTGGCATTGCCGATTGAACTGATATAACATTCGGCGGTATATTCGTCCATCCAGTGCAGTGTTTGATAAATTTCGACACGATTGCGAATAAATACCCACATTGCATTGTATTCGCGTATGGATGTAAGGCCATCTATTTTTTGTTTTCCCATAAATTCTGTAATCATATTTTCCACAATTTGAAATGCTCCAATCGCAGATAAATTTACCGAAGCATCACACAGGCTGGCGGCGACACTGGATTGTTTTACCAATTTCATAAAAATACCCCTTATTTAAAAACCACCAAATAATATCACAGGTTATTATTTAAGTCAATCGTTTGATTTTTTATTATTCCGTAATCATAAAATACACAATTTTATAACACAACGACACAGGTAAAAATTCCTTTGATTTTTATAACGCACGCAAAAAAAACAAAAAAGAAAAACCGGCAAAACGCCGGCTTTATTCCTGGTGCCGGTTATCGGACTTGAACCAATGACCTACTGATTACAAATCAGCCGCTCTACCAACTGAGCTAAACCGGCAATGCCACATAATTATACATATGCGCGGAATCAAAGCAAGCAAAAATTTTAAAATATTGACTTTTTATGCCATTTATGTACAATTATTCCAATAACAAAGGGGACTTTGATGATACTTATTTTTAACAAGCAGTTTCGTCAGGAAGAAAAGTTGATTAGCCTCTTGGCTAAAAAAGTGAAAAAATCTGAAAGCATAACATGCGAATATGGCAAACCTGGTACAAATGAAGGCAATATGGAAATATATAGGTTAGACGATATAGACCTTTATATGAATTTGGGTACGGCCGCGGATGCTTCAATAACCGTTAAAGATAAACAAGGGAATCTGGTTTACAAAATGGATTGCCACTATGAACCGAATAACCAGATGCAAGAAGCAAGGACAAATTGGTTTCATAATTTGCTAATGATGGTGCGGGATGTTTATCAAAAAAGGGCTGAAAAAGCAAGGAAATATAAAGAAGCAACCGCGAAAGTAAACGAAAAGAGGCAAGCTAAACAAAGCCTTAATGCCACGGAACAGCAACGTGACGCCGCAATAAAAGAAGCGTTAAGCAAATTAAGATAAGTTTTTTAACGGGCAAACGCCCGTTTTTCTTATTTGATTGAAAATATATAAAAGATTGTTAGAATAAGATTTATGATAAAACTGCCCGAACTTTTGGCGCCGGCGGGAACGTTGGACGCATTTAAAACCGCGATTCTTTATGGCGCGGATGCCATATATGCCGGTTTGCCGGGGTTTTCAATGCGGGCGCGCGCGAAAATTACCACCGAAGAGGTTAAAACGGGTATAGAATTGGCGCACGCCGCCGGGCGTAAAGTCTATTTGGCGTTCAACCTGTTTGCGCATGACCGCGAATACGTGAATATGCCACGTGTATCCGAAACCATACGATATTTGAATCCGGATGCGCTGATTGTGGCCGACCCGGGCGTTTTAATATGGGTACGCGAACACCATCCCGATATGCCAATTCATATTTCAACCCAGGCGAATATTTGCTCGGCCGCGTCTGTAAAGTTTTGGCAAAACGCGGGGGCGTCATTGTGCGTGTTGGCACGTGAAGTTTCGCATGCGGAATTTGCCGCAATTCGCCGTGCGTGCCCAGATATAAAATTGGAAATCTTTGTTCACGGTGCAATGTGTATGGCGTATTCGGGTCGATGTTTGTTGTCGAACTTTATAACGGGGCGGCCGGCAAATCGTGGCGCGTGCGCGCAACTGTGCCGGTGGAAATATGATGTTATCCTGCGGGAACACGAATCGGGAATTGAAATGCCAATTACCGAGGACGAACGTGGCGCATATATTATGAATTCGCGTGATTTGTGTTTAATGCCACGTTTGGCCGAGGTTTTAGAATCCGCCCCCGATTCGTTAAAGATAGAAGGTCGCAACCGCAGCGAATATTACGTGGGCAGTGTTGTTCACGCGTATCGTTGTGCGTTGGATGCATACGCGCGCGACCCGGAAAAATTTGACCCGGACGCCTATATGGAAATGTTAAATGTGTTGGAATCGCGCGGTTACACGACGGCGTTCTTTGATGGCCCGGTTCCACCCGATGCGCACAATTATGATTCGGCGCGTTCAACGTCCACGTATCATGCGGCGGGTGTTGTCACCGCGGTGAATGGTGACGGTGTCACAATGGAATTGCGTAATGAAATCAACGCCGGCGAAGAAATAAACTTTGTCTTACCGAATGCGGTTGATGTTGTGACGGTTCGTGTTGAGAAAATAATAAATGCCCGCGATGATATGGTGCAACCAAAAATGTCCGCGGGTCAAAATAATGCAATAAAAATTCCGCGAAAATGGTTTCCCGCGGAATGCATTGATAAAATATCGCCATACATTTTGGCATACAAACGGAAATAGTTTTATTTACCTTTCTGTTGCAGAATATATTTCTTGTACGCTTTTTCAAACGAACGTGGTTCGTCAAAATCAACAACCACATCGCCCGGTTGATTTTCCACCCAATGATAGAAATTCTTGCCGACCGGTTTGCCAATTGGTTTGCATACAATCAACACTTCGCCACCAATAACAGATTGAATTGCGTTTTGCAAATTTTTGGTTTCTTGTTTTACTTTGTCCGATGCGGCCGTGACAATTGCCGGATTTGATTAAATTGTGTTAAATCGTTCTTTGGCGGTCATCATTTTCTTTATCTCGCCATTACGATGCGACATAAAAAATCGTTTCAAATAATCCAGTGCCACATTTGATTGGTCTGATTTCAATATATCGGATATTTTGAACAGTGCGTTATACCAAGATGTCCCAAGGCTCATATTTTGGGCCTGGCCCTCGGCGACCAAGGCGTTATATAACGACATATACGCGTTTCCAAGTTTTATTTTGGAATAACTGTCAAGTGTTACCTGGGGTTGTATGTCTTGTTGTGAATTCATGGGTACGCCTCTTTACTGTAATTACCACCATTTTCTATAACGATATAATAAAATTGTGTTTTTTGTCAAGGCTTGTTCAATCGCATTATTATTTTGACTTTATTCCCACATTGCGTCATCATATTATGGTTATATTCTCGGTATGCGCTGTTGCCAAGAATGGGCGGCGCGGGGGTATGGCACCAATCTTGCCAATAATGGGGGTTGGTAGTAAAACAAAAACATAAGGAAAAATTTATGAAAAAAATTATTAGTTTGGCGGTCGCGTCTGCGGCAATTACAACATCTGCGATGGCGGCGAATATGGAAAATCCGTTGTTTTTACCATCGGCCGGTGATGTGTATTCAAAAACATCAATTGGTTTGATGTACAAGATTACAGATTCCACCGATAACCAAGAATTGCGTAATCACGACGGTGCAACCGAATTCCCAATTTGGCGCCCGGTGCAAGAATTGGGTGTTGGTGTGACCGACCGTTGGGCGGTTCACGGTGCCATCGGGTACACGTATGATGGTGACATTGACCGCAAGGGTTTTCACCTTGGGCGTTTGGGAACAACGTACCGCGTGATTAAATCTTTGGATGGTTATGTATGGGATTTGTACGGCGATTTGCATATGGGCGGAATTGAAAAGATGAAGGGTTCTTTGAATATGGTGTCCCCGGGTAAATTTGTGTTCAATTATGACAATTATTCAAACGGCCGTTGGGGTGCACACGTTGGAACAAAATTCGGTCGCACTTGGTCGGATTTAACCGCCAGTGCATTTGTTGAGGTCCTGCGCACATGGGGCAACCATAACAATGAAATCAATGTTTCCGAATTGGCCGCGATGTTGCCCGGTTTGCCGGACAAATTGTCGGTTGATATAAAATCCACGTGGGAGGTTAATGCCGGCGCGAACATATTCTATCAAATGACTAACCGTTGGTCGGGTGGTTTGGGTTTCCAATATAAATATCACGCAACCAATGGGTTGGACGGCGTCTATACCGATTTGCCGGCCGCAATTGCACCGACGGTCAAGGGTATGTTGGCGGAATACAAAGATATGAAAGATCACTTTAACGAATATGCGATTATGTTGACATTGGCGTATCAATTGCGTGATGGGGCGCAAATTGCATGGTACATCGAAGACACATTGGATACCGGCGCGCGTTTGTCTGCAAATACCACCGATGTCAAGATTGAAACCGGATTCCGTGTGAATTTCTTGTTTTAATCGTGGGGTTGATAAAAATAAACGGGTCCAATTTGGATCCGTTTTTTATTAAACGCTTTTTTTAATGTCGTTTTTATGATATAATACCCCCAGAAAGGTAAGAAAAAGAGAATGAGAAAAATCAATATTTCTGCCGCTTTTGTGGGGTTTTCTGTTGCCGCGATGGGTGCGGCCGGTGCCGCCTATCCTGTGTACCAGCAACAGTATCAACAACAATATTCGCGTGATACAACTTATCAACGGACCGGTGTGGTTCAATTGCCCGCCACCAACAGCACCGTGCTTACGGTGAATTCTGCGGTTGCGGCGCAACCAACACGCGTAACCGGGGCCCTGCCCAAGGTTGGCGCGGCGGCGACCGCGGCGGGACGTCAATACTATCAGCCGGCGGATTATGACCGTTTGGCCGACAGTGGTCTGTACGTCGGTGTTTCTGCGGCATACGCGGCCAGTGTTTCCGGTTCAATACGCGCAGATTATTCGGGCGAAAAAGAATCTTATGTCGTTCCGGGCGCATTTGGGGCCGCGGATTTTGATACAGATACCGTTATCCCACTTCAGGTTTCGGTTGGTGCGGCATTGAATAATGATTTTCGTGTAGATTTTTCCTATACCCGTTATTCGGGCCTTGGGTATCCGGATAATGTGATGACCGCGGATTATACCGGCGCGGCCAGTGTCGAAACATCGGTCGAAGGTGGTGCCATAACCGCAAATACAACAATGTTGAATTTGTATTATAATCTGGATTCTTATACCGGTTATTTGGCGGGCGGTTCATTGCGGCCATATATCGGTGTTGGTGTTGGTATATCTTTGAATACAATTTCGGATTATGTTGTTTATGATGACACATATTATAAAATCATTGAAGATTTGGGTACGACAATTGGTAATGCGGGTGTGTTGACCGGAATTTCGGATGTTTACGCGTATCATAACGGCGGCACGAATGAACAATTGGCATTTATGGTCGAAGGCGGTATAACAACCGACCTTGGCGGCGGAATCAAGATTGATTTCTTTGCGCGTTATGCCAACCTGGGCAAGGTTAAAACATCGGGCAGTATCGTTTTATCACAAACCGAATGGTTGTCTGATGGTTACGGTGGCGAAGTTATGGCGGACTATGACAGTGTGTTCCATTATACCAATTGGTATGAAAGCGGCCGTCTGTCGATGATTGATGTTGGCGCGCGTCTAAGATTACAATTCTAGGGTTCACCGTAACAGGAGAGAGTGCGGATGAAAAGAAACAAAGTCGTTTTTTATTCTCTTTTGGGCGCGATTGTTGCCGGTCACGCGTTCGCGGGCATTCGCGTTGGAAATCTGTCGCGGAATTATGCGGGTACGTATAAAAATGTCGTTGGATTAGAACAACAATATTATAATTCTGTTGCCGATACCACGCCGGATGTGGCCGTTGATGTTTCTTTGCCTGTGCCGGTTGCGAACCAAGATTTGGCGGATAAAATCCGCAACGGCACGGATGAAAATACAAATCTGGAAACATTAAATAATTGCGCAATGATTTATCCCGATGGCGAATTTGTTTGGGATAAACCGACAATTGGTCGCGGCGCGGGCGGTTCGGCCACATGCGTTGCCGTTGTTGAAATTCGTGCAATTGGTGCAAATGGAAATGCGGAATATCGCACCGTGGCACGCGGAAAATTGGCGGCGGGCGATATTGTAAATTGCAACATATCGGATTTTCCAACCGCGACATACCTGCCGGATATTACCCAGGTTACATTCCCGGCCGATAATCCGCCGACACGTGAAGATGTTATTCGTGTATTGAACGAAGAACAAAAAAACAAGGCCGGATTAAAAATTGCGGCGGCAACCGTGGTGGCGGGAATTGCGGGAAATATGGTCGGTAAATCAGAAATCGGCAGTGACAGTTTGTTTGGCACCAATGAAGAGAAATTAAAATCCACCGCGGCGGGCGCGGCGATTGGTGCGGCCCTGATGACGGCCAGCACTTATTCCGGCAAAGTTGCGGGTGATGTTATTTTGCACACGGGGGTAAATGCGGCGGCGGGCGGCATTGTTGGGAATATGATGGCATCCGGCGATGCGGTCCTGCGCGTGGAAAAATGTGTTGATGGCGGCGTTGAAACAACGTGTTTGTGGGGAAATCTGCAAAAAACGGATTCCAACGTTCCTACCGATAAAAAGTATTACTACAGTCCGGACAAGGGTGATGGCATCATAGTATGCAACACGGACAACAAAGAATGTAAATACGATGGAACATTGGTGTTTAAGCATATTGATGATGCATCCGGCAAAAAATTCACATTGGCGGACTTTGTGGGCAAAGAATCCCGGGTCGTTTTAACCGGTACAACCAGTTATACGTTAAATGAAGATGACCCAAACAATAAAGAAATGCGGGAAACCTCGGGTTCCGGTGCATATTATCGTGCCACGGTTGCCAAACGCGCGGGCGCGCCATCGGCGGCGGTAATTGTTGGGTTCAAAGATTCTGCATTCGGTATCAAGGCCAAAGATTGGTACAATTGGCGCAGCGCGAATGGTTCGTCTGCGCGTATATGTTTGCGTGATTCACGCGGAAACCCGTATAATTGCGGTGGCGAGGCCAAGGCCGAAAACCAAGAAGGTGCAAGTGCCGATAAAAAAACAACATACGATATAAACGATTTTAACCCGATTAAGTTAGAGGCCGATGATGGTGGCGTGGTCGATTTTTCGAACAAGGCGCGTTTGGGTTCGACACTAAAAGGTGCGGGCGTTGGCGGCGCATTGGGCGGATTTTCCGGGTACCAAGGCGCACAAAGCGATATCGAAGACCGCTTTGTCCAGGCCACACGCGAATATAACGATTCGTTGGAAAAATTCTATTGCGGCACGGGTCGAAAATTCCTGTCGTTCTATAATGACGAAGTATTAATCCCAACAATGAAATAGTGGTTAGTGGATAGTGTTAGTTCCCACTTCGCCACTTCGTTAAAACTTCGTGGTGCAAGCGCCAAGGCTACGGCGCGACAGGCCTCCCGGCCTGCTAGGCCGTACTCCTCCGGGGGAGGAGAACTTTGCTCTCTGGAATTATTTTTTGTATTCCTCACCGTCGCGGCAGTCCCCTTCTTATGAAGAAGGGGAGGGCCACCAGCGGTGGCGGGGTAGTTGTTGTCGCGCGTTGCGCGATGGCGCTTTGCGCCCAGGTCTACCCCACCGCGTCCCGCGGTCCCCCCCTTCACAACGTGAAGGGGACTGTGGCGGTGGCGGGGTAGTTGTTAAAACGGTTGCATCTGCAACCGTTTTTGATTATAATACACTTGCACGGGTGACACCGTTGCGGGGTCTAGAAAACCCCTGAAAATCAAAACTCCACATTGGTTGGAGGGTCACGAATATAACGAATAAGTGACACTGTTTTTGATTTTACAGTTTTCTAGCCTCCAACCGTCAACCTGTCATTGACGGTTTTTTTAAACAACCAAGGAGGTAAAAAAAATGGTGGTACTAATCGATGCAAAATATTATGGCGCAATCTTGCACCGTTCGCGCCAGGCCCAAAATATCAAGGCGTGCGATGCCGCAAAAATGTTTCGTATATCGCTAAGGGAACTGCGCAGATACGAACACGGCAAAGACCCAATTCCGGAAAATATTTTGATGGCATTATGCACTCGCGGTTTTTGTATGTTGCAATGCAAGAAAAATTAAAAACGGCGCAATGCGCCGTCTACCCCACCGCGTCCCGCGGTCCCCCCCTTCACAACGTGAAGGGGACTTATCACTTAGTGTGACATTTTGCCTTCGGTCATTTCGACATGTTTGCGTAATTTCGGGTCGTATTTACGACGCTTAACCTTGCCCGTGGCGGTTTTATTGTTTTTTGTCACAGTGTAAAAATAACCGGTTTCTTTGTTTTCCAGTTTGATAATTTCTTTGCTGCCTTTCTTAGATGCCATTTTATTGCCCTTTTTATTTGTACTGCACGGGATTTTAGGTTATTTTTTACTGGAAATCAAGTCTTTTTTATCATAACATAATTTTGCGTTTTGCGCGGGCCTGTGGCGAAATTGGTAGACGCGCCGGATTTAGGTTCCGGTGGGGAAACCCATGGGGGTTCAAATCCCCCCCGGCCCACCACCAAAAATTGTTATCGCGTACAATCAAGTACGCGATTAAAATTTTTGAGTGCCGCGCCGTTCCGCTTTCACTTCGTTACAGCGAGATTATGCATAAATGGTGCCTGTACCACAAAGCCTTGGCGTAGTGGCAAGGGCGCACAAAATTCCAAATATTTTAATACACCGGGTAATCGCGCAACGGTCCATCGGGACGTTCCAGGCCGGATTTAACCCCGCACCCCGATACGGCCAGAACACAAATGCAAATTAAAAATAATAAAATCTTTCTCATACAACAAATTATACCATACATTGTCGTATTGTCAAACGTGGCACGCGGCAAACAAATTCCATTCCTTGGTTCGGCGACGGGTCAATCCCGGCATTACCCGTCCGCCCGATTTATTCCACGCAACCCACGCAGATTTCAAATCTGGATATATTGAACTTTTAAAATGCGGGTTATTTATATACTTTACAACGGTCGAATTTGCAAAGTTTTTTGCGCCGATATTGTACGCGAATATAACCAATGCATCGTATTGATTTTGCATCAATGGCACGTTTATATTATTTTGCACCGCGCGTTCCGCCGCGGCAATATCTGCGCGCAAGATTTCGGTCGCGCATGCCTCGGTAATGCCGGCGATAAAATTTTCACCTGGTTTTATTAAATGTCCGTACCCAATTGTCGCACCACGCGGCAACGGCGCGTTTGGGTTCGCCGCTTTACCGGTTTGGTCGTCATAGATAATATGTTTGCCGTTTTGTTTAACGGCGCCCTCTAATTGTTTTAATAAATTTATTCCTTTATCACTTATATTCATATAAATCATGCAAATTTCCTTTTATAAAAATTTTTCACAAAAAATCCTGCGTTCAATGCCGCAGGAACAAGTTGTTTTTTAGATTCACAATCAAATCATAAAACTATTGTCGCTTGAAATAAAAACGACAACCATCTGAAAGAATATAAATAGAATCTTGGCTTGATACGTAAAATTTTTCTATTAAATCGTCTCCAGTTTTTACAAAAAGTTCGTGAGCATCTTCATCTGGATCATATTCGCCAATCGTAGTATTGTGAACCTCTATTTTAATAGAAGTGTTTTTATAAAAATTCTGCGCAGTACTTTTACAATCTGTGGTTATATATCCGGCATATTCAAACCTGTTAAAAGACCAGTTGCCGCATAAATCACATGATTGGCCGTTAGCAGAACTACAGCCAATCAAGAATGCAAAAAACGCAATAATTTTTTTCATACTTTCCATTGTAAATTATATGACAACAGAAATCAAATCAATATATACCACGATTATACATATCCCATTCGTTTTGTCTGCGGTTAATTAGCCCGTTTGATATATTTCCTTGCGAACGGTTCCATGCTTTCCATGCAGATTCTAAATTTGGATATATAGAACTATGAAAATTCGGATTGTTTATATATTTAACAACTGTTGAATTTGCAAAATTCTTTGCACCTATGTTGTAAGCCAAAGATACAAGTGCGTCAAATTGATTTTGTTTTAACGGAACAGAAATATTGTTTTTAACTGCACGTTCTGCGGTTGTTATATCGGCTCGCAATAATTCTGTTGCGGTTGTTTCATTTATTCCGTCCCTAAAATATTCATCAGATTTTATCAAATGACCATAACCAATTGTAGCACCTTTTGGTAATGGTTCGTTTGTATTAATTGGTCTGCCAGTTTGGTCGTCGTAAATAATATGGTTGCCTTGTTTATCTAATATTTTGTCTTCTTTATCTTTTAACCAAGAAATACCTTTGCTACTTATTTTCATATTATCCATTTGTTGCTTTTTTAATGCTTCATTTATTTTTACTTCTGTCCAATATCCTGGTTTTACAGCGCCGGTTTCCCTGATTTTATTTTCTTTTCTAAAATTTTCTATGGCATCAAATAATCTTTGATTTGGGTATTGATTTAGTTTTTTATCGGATTCGCCCGCCCGTGAATCAGGTTTATAGTAGCCAAGTTTGGTCAGTGCCATTTTTAACCATTTTATATCACGGGTGTCCACATTTCTATCGCTTGCAACATTTTGATGTAAGTTTGAATCATGATATTTTGCATTTTCTATATCTCCTACGCTCAGTGTGCATTGACAATTTGGATGAAACGGTGGTCCCGACACAACATTATCATCAACAATCAGCGCAACGCATCCGCCACATTCACCACCACAATCAATTGTGGCATACGTATGTTCCGGTTCGTTTTCATCTGATTCTTCATCAGTTTCATATTCAAAATCCTAATCGGTTTCATCAAATTCATTTATCTCTGGTTCCACATCCGGTGGATTAGCACAAACATCCAGGACCAATTCACCATTTTCATTCCAAATGGCACCTTCCCACATATCGCTCATATAAAACTCCTTTTGTTAAATAAAAAAGCCCACACGTAGCGGGATAAAATAAAAAAAGACGGCAAAATGCCGTCCGATCGAATGCCCGCATTATACCACAAATCGGGCAAAAAATCAACATAATATATATTGACATACGGGAAAAGCCTGGTATTCTGTGCAGTATAAAACAAAGGAATCAATATGGCAAAAAAATCATCAAGGGAAAAACAAAACGAAGTAAGAATTAAACAGCAATATCAGGCACGTGTTCAAAATTTGATGAATCTAATCTCAGTATCTACGGTGGCCAAACAGATGGATGCCATAGAAGATGAAACCGATGGTCCGTTTCGTAAACGTCATATAAAATGGGTTGTTGGTGATATCTATGCGGTATATTCGTACACGCATAATGTTTATTCAATTGCAAACAATGGTGATGAATTCTATCGGTTTGTTATAACACCAAAAGATTACAGAGATTTTGTACGTGCGTGCAATGCAAGACGTACCGAGTTATTGGCACAAAATAAAAAAACTAAATAGATAATACCGACCACCCATTCGGGTGGTGTTTTTATTTATCTCGCTGTGGCATCGGGTCCCACGAAAAGATTTTTTTGCTTGTGAAAAATTACTGTAACGGCTACTATGCGATTGAAAGGAGCCAAAAATGAAAACAGCAATCATAATCGCAATCGTGGCAATATTGGGAATATTTGGGTATTTCCTTGTTGCGCCCAACAAATGGGATAAAACATTTGCCAAGAATCCGGACGTAATCTCACACAAAGTTCACTTTACAAATCGTTATGGGGTTGAATTGATCGGCGATTTGTATATGCCAAAAAATAAACCCGCCGACAAAATGCCGGCAATCGCAGTATCCGGGCCATTTGGTGCGGTCAAAGAACAAGTATCGGGTCGTTATGCCCAGGAAATGGCATCTCGTGGATTTATAACATTGGCTTTTGACCCATCATTTACCGGCGAAAGTGGTGGTAAAATTCGTGATGTTGCGTCCCCTGATATCAATACAGAAGATTTTTCTGCGGCAATTGATTATTTGGTAACACTGCCATTTGTCGATGAAAACAAAATCGGTATGATTGGTATTTGCGGATTTGGTGGTTTTGCATTGAATGCGGCCGCCATGGATACACGTGTTCGTGCCACCGTCACATCAACAATGTACGATATGACGCGCGTTTCTGCACACGGGTATAATGATTCTATGTCTGCCGAAGAATTATATGCCGTGCGTGTTGAAATGAATAATCAAAGAACCGCGGATGCCAAATCTGGTAAAATCGCAAAATCTGCACCATTACCAAACCCAGAAGATTTGACAGACGACACACCACAGTTTGTTCGTGACTATGTAAACTTTTATAAAACACCATTGGGATACCATAAACGTTCTGTTGGATCCCAGCGGGGATGGAACGCGACATCAAATTTATCTTTGATAACGATGCCAATATTGGAATATGCCGACACAATTAAAAGTGCGGTCTTGATGATACATGGCGAAAATGCACACAGCCGTTATTTTAGTGAAGATGCATATAAAAAACTGACCGGCGATAACAAGGAATTATTGATAATCCCAGGTGCCAACCACACAGACCTGTATTATAAAATGGATGTGATACCGTTTGACAAGATTGAATCATTTATGAAAGCAAACATGAAATAATGAAACAAGATATCATTGATTTTATGTTCAAGACGTATGGGGCAAAACCGGAATACCTGTGGCGGCGGTACCCGACTTATTGTGTCTTTCGCCATCACGATAATCGAAAATGGTTTGCAATTATAATGACTGTGCCACGAAAAATTTTGAAACTATCTGGCGATGGGAACATGGACATTATAAATGTAAAATGTTCGATTGATGACATTGGGTTTTTGCGTGACATTCCGGGTATTCTGCCGGCGTATCATATGAGCAAGGCAAATTGGGTATCCATTGTTCTGGACGGCACAGTCCCACAAAAAAACGTAAAACAATTGATAACCGCATCATTTGATCTGACAGAGAAAAAATAAAAACCGACCAAAAAGGTCGGTTTGAATTCTTGGCATCCGCCTTCGCAGGTGCTTAATCGCGTTGAATAAAAAATCGATTTATGTGGTTTGGGTTCGGAAAACGTGGGTAGCTACGGCGCGATGCTCAAATTTCCTAAATAAAAAACGCCATTCGGCGTTTTTTATTAACTAAATTTGGCAGCCCCACCGCTTCCTCAATACACAATAATAAAAATCTATAAAAACTCGTCAAGAACGGACATCCCCAATAACGAAAATCAAAAAAATCTCCATCTGTCGATTTTTTAAGATTTTCGTAATTGTCCCACTCGGATTTCCCTCGGCTTGCGCCTGCGGGGCATTCGTAAGCCCACCCACAAAATTTTACAATTTTGCGGGGCCCGGGCGCTCAAACTTCGCTTCGTTCGTTTTCGCTTACTCATTGTGAACCGCGGTTCAAATTCGGGGGTTGAACAAAATAAAACGACCACCAAAATGGTGGTCTTTTTATTTTGGCAGCCCAAGACCTTACAAATTTGAACCGGTTTATTGAGCAAACTATAAATATCGCAGAATCCCTAATGGATGTTGATTTTGCACTTTATGCCCGATACAAACACACACAAACGCAAACCCCACAAAACCAAATAAATATAATCCAGAACGATATTCTAACCAGGGATGATAACAAGGGTATAGATGGGATATAAAGGTTAAGATAATACCCATAACGTGAACCATAACTTAATGGCATGCCATGTAAAGAAAAGCATTCTTTGATATATATCGCACAATTCAAGCACTACCCCCATAGGGGGGTGGGGGGGATAAGTACAGTTATTCTATATAATTGTCTAATTTATCCAATTGGTTTTCGTTCAACAGGATAACATTGCACGCATTTGCGGCTTGGCGTGCAGATTTTGTATATCCCGCATTAGTGACAACAACCGCATAATCACACTTGTAAAAATCACGGGCGGTGTTGGCCTCTTGAACGGCTTTATTACCAACCGGCTTTGAATACATTTTGCACTGTATAGCAAACTTTACACCATTCTTATCTGCCAGAACATCTGCCCCCTGATCGCCCGAACCTTTTGTTGCATGCGCATTGAACCCAGATTGTTTTAACTTGTTGGCAATTTGTTTTTCATAATCCAATGGATTTTTGGACTGTAAACTTATAGTTATTTTCTTTTTTGTGCCAACAACAGATTCAAGCCATCTAATAGTGTCTATAAAAACACATATTATATCAACGGTTGTATCATACCAAGAAGCCAAATATCGTTTTTCCTGATTATCTTTCATAGTAAAATGAAAATGATAGTTAATTCGTTCACCGTCGTAGCCCGCACATTCCGGTATATTGCTTTCATTCGGCACTATATCAAAAGCAAAATACTCATATTCAGACACAGCGTTTTCCTTTAATTTTTTATATTCTGGTGACTTTGTATAATCATATATTCTTCGAATTTTGTTAAATATAAAATACTCAAGTTCTTTAAAAAAATCAGCCGCATCAAGATCGCCCCATTCATTTATGTAAGTTTTTTGGTCCCATTTATCTATTAATACATCTTGATATTTTCTGGTTATATCTATTATATGTTCGACATATGAAAGCCTAAATTCTTTTAATAATTCCTCCTTTACCATTTGCTCTTGTTGTATATATATCCCTTTCTTTTTTTCTTCTACCATCAATATCCAAACAAATATACCAATTAAAACCAGTATCAAAACAATAACCCCCATCATTTTCCCCTTTAATACAATAAAATTTTTAATTCTGCATACTCTATGCCATACATGTCAAAAAAACGGCGCATAAGTTCGATTTTCTTGTTTGTATTATGTTTTGTGTATATATAAATATTATCATCTATGGGTGTCCACCATGAATCATCATATGTCTGCGCTGGTCCTCGACTGCCTACGCTCCATAAAACCGGTTCATCTGATATGATGAATTCAGTTTGTCCATCGGCTGAATCTTGTAAAAGTTTTGGATTTATCTTGTATAATTCACCAACTATTTGTTCATACAACCGTTTCCAACCATTTGCACGGGTAAATTCAAATAATCTGCCCCTAAACTGTGCCTTGTGCGGCTTTTGACCTGTAAAATCAATGTCGTCCGCCAATGATACCAATTTAGAACGCAATAAAGTTCTTTCGGTTTCGCGCATACACGAGCGTTCAGTTTGCAACATTGTTTTCTCCTTTTTGTTTAGTGGCCTAAATTAAATAAACTGATAGGATATATGTATGGGTAATGGTAAATTGTTCTAAATACATACATATCCGTGCATCCATACCCAACGAATTGGTGTTCCATTTCTCTTAACGAAGGGGCTATATTAAGATTCCCTTGCATCATTGATAATACTACTAGTGTTTTTATCATGGGCGGCCTCATTATTTAAGTAATGCGTTTATCATCGCTATCATTATTATCAATGGTAATATCAACCCAATCAAAACTAATACCCGTTTCAGTGTTTTTAGTATAATCTTTTCCATTTCTGTCTCCTGTTTTTCCGTTATACAGTTCCGTCACATATAAAAGCCTAATGTTTTTAGATCTGTCAAATAGTTTGTAGTTTTGCACAAATGTTCTTTACCCCAGCTTTCAATTTCTTCTTTTACCCTTTCTGCGGCGGAACTTTTGCTATATACGGGTTGATACATGGATACTTGGGCTTCATATCCCGAAATACCGGTCATCGCGACCCATTCTTTATAAAACCCATACGGATCATGGTTTATTGCCCACCTATACCACTGACCTTGCTCTTTTAACATGGCTCTATATTCTTTTTTTAGACTGTTTCTACACAGCAACATCCCATGTTTAGAAAAATTACGCAAATCGTCTTTGATATTATTTACACAATCTTCTTTCTCTACACTGGTTTTTTCAATAAGTGCTTCACATTTCCTTATGTTTATTTCATAGTATTCTAGAGCCATCTTAAAATCTGTTTCATTTTTTATATAACTATCTTGCGATAAAAACTTTGTAAAATCGTAAAAATTAAATTCTGATTCGTATTTATTATTTCGACGATATAAAATACATTCATCTGAAACATTGTCTTTATCCAAACATGTATAATCTATATCTTGTCTTCTTAAAAAATCGTTCCAACAACTTCTTTGCAGAGATTGTTGAGTTTTAGCATCATTAGAAGATTTCCACCAATCTCTATATTCAATATATGTATCTAAAACTTGAATTATATCTCCAGAGCTTGTTAGTGAATTAACATAATCATTGCATTGCTCTGGGCTAATCCCGTCAAACTGACATGCCGCCAATGAGACGGAACCTATTGTGAACAAAATATATTTTTTCATTTTTTACTCCTTTGTTTTTATTCTGCACATGCCGCAACCGCATTTCGCATTTTTGTCATTATGCTGACGGTCATTTGTTGTTTTGCTTTGGTATTCGCCATCCACCCATAACCAGGAAAGAATTGCCCATAACTTTTTAATGCTTTGAATTCGGCTTCAGACAAATGCGACATATAATTATCAACCGCACACAAACATTCGATTTCGCTTTTACCAAATGTTGACTGACACGAATTTGTTAAATGCGCCAATTTGCTTAAATACAAAACATTATCTTGTTGCCATATAGCGGGACACAAAGCATCGACCCCTGCCTTTTCACTGGCCGCAACAAACCTTTCATTAAAGTGCGGATCGGCGCATTGGAAACTGTCTAAACCGTCAATGACTTTAGCAGCGGCCATAATGGTTTCGTCTGATTTTTGGTTTGAACAAAAATATGCACCCCAAAAACAAAAAGCATTGATATTATTATACCCGTCTGAATTAAGTGTCTTAACAAATGTCGGCATATTCCCAAGAACACATTTGCAAACATCCTGATGAAAAGCCCGAAAAGTTATTACACTTTTTACTAGTGGTGATTGTTGCTTTTTGTTTTCGTTTCGGTCACATGCACACAACACACATAGCAAGCCCAAAGCACACAATAATTTTTTCATATTTTCCCTTTTGGTTAAATAAAATCGACCGCCAAAAGATTGACGGCCGGGGAGTTCACAATCATCTCATTATTGATTTCGTGGGTTTCGGGTTACCCCTATTGTATAACCACGACTCCCCGACCATGCGGGGAAAGCCGGCGCAAACGCGCCATGCTAACAATTTAACGATGCTTATGCACCGAATGAGATGGGCTTGTGACAGCCCCGAACCCAATCTCTTGGATTCATGAAAAACTTTACACGCAAACAGGAAAAAAGTCAAAATATATGTTAATTGCACTGGTTTTATATTTGATATGCGACAATCGCATTGTCGTGCCCGACGTCGCAATGTTTTGTTTTTCGGCATACTGACTATTTCAAAACCAAGACATCGCATGTCGAGGCAAAATAACACCGTTTACGAATCGTTCATACTTTAATGCAACAACGTCAACATACCGGAAAACTGACAAAAACAAAAAATATGCATCAAGGACTTGACATTTTATCGTTTTTTAACTACAATAAAAATCGTTCAAAACCACAGTCACAAAGGAGTTGCGAGGATTTTAAGATGACAATTTATGATTCGGGTTTTATGATTCGTTAATTGATTTCTTATTAGCCCCCATTCTATCCATTGTGACTATATTATGCTCGTGCTCTTTATGAGCATTTTTTTATGATTCGGGTTTATGACGACCCTTTATGATTTCCCTTTTACGATTCATACATGTGTTATCCCCCACGCGCAATTTTATTGTGTTCATTTTGTCTTTTTTTGTCTGCGGACTTGACTCGACAAGTGGACGAGAGCAACAATCCTGACACAAAATGACTTGTGGTGGGCAAGTGTTGCGAATTTTGCGAAAACCAAAGGAGTAAAACTCATGCAAAATTCAAATTATATAAATATCAAAAAAATATCACAAGAAACCAACGCATTTTTTGATGCGTTTGCAACCGGTGCCAAACAGATTGATTTGGTCAATCTTAATAGGCATATATCTGGCATCGGCGACTTCTTGTCGGGCAACATACAACATGTGTTAAAAGAATGGGCGAGCCGGGAGCTGATTCATGTGGAACCCGGACAGGCAATGTCCATTCGTGATGCCGCGATGTTAAGTGTACTGACCGTGCTAAAAAAGCGCGGTCTTTCTTTGTCTGCATTGAGACAAATACGAGACGCATTGAATTTGCCAATGTATGATAACTGTTCAGTGTTAGAATTCGCCACATTACTATGTCGCAATTTAGCATTGGAACAACCGGATGCCGATAAAACACCATATTTGGTTATAGACGGCGAAAATCGGATAACATTGGCTTTGAAACGCGACCTGGACACCATCATTACAGACCCGGATATAACCACATATTCACATATCATACTGAATACTATGCAGATATTCAACGAATGCGATGTGGTGCTAAAAATCAACGCATCTGACATAGGCGAATTTGTGGGTATACCAACAAACATTGCCAGCAAACTATATGACCCCGGGGTTAAAAAACTGAATATTGATAAAACAGCAAACCGCATCCATACAGTATCAGATGGTGGCACAAGCCCAAACTATGGGGAACGCACCATCAAATACCAAAATGGACGCGAAGTTTTTAACGAGGTCAAATCAACGGAGGTCTTGTATGAATAAAATACACCATATAAACATGCTGAAAATAACCATCGAACAAATCGAAATTATTACCAGCGCAAATGAACAACATTGTTTTAGTGACTGGACAAACCAGAGCCGAAACGCAACCAAAAAGGTGTTGCGATGGCTTTATTGTCAATCACTGAGGCAAAGCGCATTTTAGGTTCTACGCACATGCCAATAGAACAATTACAGGAAATCCTGCAACTGATTGAAGAGTATGCGTGGATAATATGCGACCAAATATAAACTAACCCCCGGGTGTTTCGGCATCCGGGACAAAACTTAAAGGAAAAAATATGAAAAAATATATACCAACCAAAGAAAAACCAATTGAAACATTGTGTCTGTGCCGTGTTTCATCAGACAAACAAGCAAAGAAAGAAACCATCATGTCACAAAAACAGGCATGTTTGGATTATGCGAAAAACAACGGATTTATAATTGATAAGTTCTTTTATGAAGACGGGGTATCTGGGTGGAAAACTGACCGCCCGGGGCTTGACATGATGATGGAATATATAACCCAAGAACAGAAAAACAAGCGAATAAGGGTCTTGTTCTTTGATATGTCGCGATTATCGCGCAATTTAGAGGTGTTTAGCCGGTTTGAAAACTTGGTTATAAAATACGATATAGAACTATTAACGGTCGTGGCCGGAAAATCACAGAACAATGCCACAGGTCGTTTTGTGCGCGGAATAGACATACTAAATGCACGACGGTTTAGTGACGAACTATCAGAAAAGACCAGAGCCTCTATGCGCTCTTTAATGACACTTGGTTATTACCCACTAAATCCGCCATTGGGGTTAAAAAGGCAAAAAGATGAACATAACAAGGTTATTTTGGTGCCAGACGAACCAAAGGCCACATTGATACAGCAAGCATTCGCCAAATATGCCAGTGGCGAATTGGCAACCAAACATGCGGTCGCAGATTTCTTAAATTCGCATGATGCATGGAACGGTCGCAGAATAACCGATACAGCCGCAAATGATATCCTGCACAATGTGGTTTATACTGGTGTGTTTGCTTATGACAAATGGGAAATACCACTACAAGAATGGAAAATGGTTAAACTGATACCAATGGATTTGTTCGATGCTGTTCAAGCCAGATTAGACAAAGGGGGTTATAAATCATATAAATCCACTATTGCCGATGATTTTCCATTGCGACACGAGGTGTTTTGTGAGCATTGTGGGCATCCATTAACCGGCTATTACGCGAAAAGCGGAACAAGGGGGTGTATGCATCCATATTACAGGTGCCATAACAAAGAATGCGTGTTTCACAAAAAATCCATACGCAGGAACCTTATTGAAGATGCTTTTGTGGAAAAACTGCGCACATTAAAAGCGACAGACAAGTTTCTTGATTTATGCTGTGCCATGATTACAAAGATAGGCAAAATTAGGGAAAACGAAATAACCAGCGCAAACAACAAGACGCACGATAAAATAACAAAAATAAAACAACAAATATCGGGAATCACTGCGCTGGTTATGAATGCTCTGGCAAGTGGTGATAAAGATTTGGCGAACATATACCAGGGGCAAATTAAAGAACTAAATGCCAACAAGCAAGCATTGGAAAAACAATTGGAAAATAACACTGCATCCAATGTCGCAGAAAAATTTCGAACCGCCATTGAAAACGGACGCGAATTTTTCAAAAGGCCTGATTTACTATGGTCACGCGGCACAATTTCGCAAAAACGACGTCTTGTTAGGTTGATTTTTACTGAAAAACCTGTCTATCACCAAGAATCAGGATTTCGAACCGCCTCAACAGTGCAGATTTTCAACGAAAACACCGCCCAAATGGACGGTGACTCTGATTTGGCAGCCCCACTCGGATTTGAACCGGGATTCTCGCCTTGAAAGGGCGGTGTCCTAACCATTAGACGATGGGGCCGGAACTGACACAAAAAAACTGGCGGGATGTAAGGGGCTCGAACCCTCGACCTTCTGCGTGACAGGCAGACGCTCTAACCAGCTGAGCTAACACCCCAATGCCGTGACGCTATGATATAATGCCAAAACGATAAAATCAAGCATTTTTTGTAAAAAATATAAATTTGCCTTTTCGCATATAAAATGTTATTATGAAATCACAGACGGGCGTTCCGTCTGTGGGTCTTAACGCCCATGTCAGGCGTGTCCGGAGGGACACAAAAATCTCCAACCACTGGTTGGAGTGTGTGAATATACTGAATAAGCACAGCAATTCGCTTGATTGTCGTTAAGACTCCAACCACTTTGAATTTATTTCGGGTGGTTTCTTTTTTAACAAAAAAAGGAATCAAAATGACGATGAAATTATTGGATGATGTTCGCGGCTTTTTTAGGAAAAATCCGGCATATGAACCGGACCTGGTCGAATTGTCTGCGGTGGTTTATTTATTGTCTTGCAAAATGGTCGGGGTTAAACCAACAACACAATTATCTGCGACGTATCGCCGCAAAAAACAGCCCCGCGCCGCATAGAAACAGCACCCCCGACAGCAACCCGCCCATGGTTAAACCCCACGAAGTCAAGAATCCAATCTGGGCATCGGGTGCACGAAACTGTTCACATATAATACGGAACACCGCATAGAACATCGCCATCGCCCCACACAGTGCACCCGGGTATTTGCGCAATTTTGTGTATCGATACAGCCCCAGCATTATTATAGCCAACAACAGGCCTTCGGTTGCGGCCTCGTACAATGGACTTGCGTGTCGTGGCACATCGGACACGCCATTAAAAAATACGCCAATACTTGAATCTGTGGGCCGACCCATAATTTCCATATTTATAAAATTCGCAACACGACCAAAAAATAGTCCTATCGGCGTCACAACCGATATTAAATCCAATACATGCAGCCCCCGCGACCATGAACGTGTGAATAAAAACGTTGCCGCAACCACACCAGCCAATCCCCCATGAAAACTCATCCCGCCGTGCCATACAGCAAAAATTTCCAACGGGTGCGATATAAAGAACGGCAGGTTATAAAACAGTACATATCCCAATCGCCCGCCGATTATCACACCCAATATTATCCACGAAAACAAATCGTCCAATTCGTGACGCGACATATCAAGGCCACTATCGGGGCGGCGTGCAAAGGTGCGGAATAAAAAATACCCGACCACGAACGCCGCAATATACGCCAAGGCATACCACCGTATCGGCAATCCAAATACCGTAAATGCGACGGGTGAAATCGGGTTTATTACAATAGACATTAGCAAGAATATCCGCGTTCACGTTCCAATTCGAACATTTGCTTCAAATTTTTCGTGATTTCCTTCAGCCTTTTATTGTCCGGATCTTTTTTCAATTTTGCCTCGGCTTCGGCCAATTTGGCTTTCAACTTATTCAATTCTTCTTTTTTGCTTGGTGTCAAAGTTGGTTTTTCTTTGCGTTTTATTGGGTCTGTGCCGTGTGTATGACTTGCCATTTTATATCCTTTTTGTTTTTAATCCTTGAAAAGATACCCACATTGTATTATATATTTTACGAACTAACAAGGAGAAAAATTATGGTACAAAAAACACCCGTACGGGTAAAAAAATCACAATCGGTCGGCGGAATAGATTTGTATTTGCGGAAAATCTTTACATTGATGTTTGGCGCGGTCGGCGTCACGGCAATAACGGCGTTCATTACAATATACCTTGGTGGCATACGGTTATTGGTTGGTCCGGGCGGAATGACGCCGTTGTTCTATATTTTGGTGTTCGGGGGATTGGCACTGTCCATCTGGGCCCAGGCGCGCGCGTTTTCAATGCGTCCGGCGGTCGCGGCGGTGTTGCTGTTTATGTACGCGGTGACAATCGGGTTGGCATTGACGCCGATTATTTGGGGTGGACTGGCCGTGAATCCGGCATCTATCGTTTGGGCGTTTATTATATCGGCCGCGATGTTCGGCTTTATGGCGGCATATGGATATAAAACCGCGAAAGATTTATCGTTCCTGGGGATATTTTTGATGATGGGAATGATTGGCTTGATTTTGGTCGGCATAGTGTCTATGATTTGGACCCTGGGCGGAACATTTTCAACAATAGTCTGTGCGATTGGCGTGTTGGTGTTTGCGTTGTTCACGGCGTATGATATGCAGACACTGAAACGTTCATACGAAGTGTTGGGTGACGATACCCAGAAAGACCAATTGGCGGTGTTGGGGGCATTGCATTTGTATATATCTTTCATTGCAATGTTCCAATACGTGATGGGGTTATTAAACAGAGATTAAATGGAGAAAAAAATGGCTTATAAAATCGATAAAAGTAAATGCATTGGCTGTCATTCCTGTATGGCGGTGTGCCCGATGATGGCGATAAGTGTGGACGCAGACGGTAAATGCGTAATTGACCCGGCAAAGTGTGTATCGTGCGGAACATGCGCATCGGTTTGCCCGGTTTCGGCAATCGCCCCGGCAAATTAGAATTATTAAAAATTTAGCGGGGGCATCGCCCCCGTTTTTTATGCCAAAAAATGTTGCAAAGGCGCGAATAAAATATAATACTTGGTGGTGAAAAAAAACAAAAGGGTTAGATATGCCGGCAAAAAATGTAAATGATATTGTGGCACTGTGCAAACGGCGCGGTTTTATTTTTACGGGTTCTGAAATTTATGGCGGTATGGGTGGAACGTATGACTATGGCCCGTATGGTGTGGAATTAATGCGGAATATTCGCAACGCATGGTGGAATGCGATGGTATATTCCCGCAATGATATCGAAGGTTTGGACGCATCACTGATTGGCAATCGTTTAATGTGGAAATATTCCGGGCACGAAGGCGGATTTTCCGACCCATTGGTTGAATGTAAAAAATGTGGTGCCCGCATGCGCCAAGATAAAATGCGCGATCAAACAAAATGCGATAACTGTGGTTCAACCGATTTAATGCCGCCGCGCGAATATCAATTGATGATGGGGCTTTCCATTGGTGCGGTGGCGGACGGCGAAATAAACGCTTATTTGCGTCCGGAAACGGCGACCACAACATATATCAATTTCAAAAATGTCCTTGATTCCACGCCGCATAAATTGCCGTTCGGCATTGCCCAGATTGGCAAGGCGTTTCGTAACGAAATTTCCCCGCGCGGATTCGTGTTCCGTATGCGCGAATTTGAACAGGCGGAAATGCAATACTTTGTGCGTCCGGGTGATGATGAAAAATACTTTGCCGCGTGGCGCGAAAACCGTATTGCGTGGTGGACCAATGTGTTGGGAATTCCGGCGAACAAACTGCGTTTCACCCCACACGAAAAATTGGCGCACTATGCCAAGGCCGCCGGCGATATAGAATACGAATTTCCGGACGGGTTTGATGAAGTCGAAGGTGTACACAATCGCCAAGACTTTGATTTGGGGTCACATACGAAATCGCAAAACGAATTCAAAATTGCGGCACATGTTATGGAGAATCGTGACAGCACAATTAAATTGGCGTATTCCGACCCCCAGACGGGCGAGAGTTTTATTCCGTACGTGATTGAAACCGCAATGGGCGTGAACCGTGCGATGATGGCATTGATGATAGAGGCATATACCGAAGAAAACCTGCCGGACGGTAAAACGCGCACGGTGTTAAAATTGAAACCAAAATTGGCCCCGGTCAAGGCGGCGGTAATTCCATTGGCGCGCAATGTTCCGGAATTGGTCGGGTTGGCGGAAAATATCGAAAATGATTTGCGGGCACTTGGCATCGGGCGCATCGAATTGGAAAATTCGGGAAATATCGGTAAAAACTATCGCCGGCATGACGAAATCGGGACACCGGTATGCATAACGGTTGACCACCAAACATTGGAAGACAATATGGTGACACTGCGTTATCGCGACACGATGGACCAGGTTCGCGTTCCAATTACCGATGTGCCACAAAAGGTTATGGAAATAATAAACGACAAATAAAAAACACCGCCCACCCGGGCGGTTGTTTCAGTCAACATATTTAACAAAATCGAGTCCGTTCGTGTAAGTGTAAGTTATGTCTTTTATTCTCAAAAGTAGACAATCTCCAGCACTATTATATTCTACGCATTGTGGTTGTACCCAATTAAGCGCGTTTCTTATCGCTTCATTTGTCCACCACGCAGTCATTATTAATTTGTAATCAGTTGGCTCTACTAGCCCATCTCCATCATAAATTCCACGTTGCGTGACTACACCGTCTTCGCCGGTTGTTTCAACAACACTGCCACGGGTAAAAACTGCATCTGTTGCCGGTATTTTGTTTTGCTTTAATGCATCCTGTGCATCGACATAATCCCGCGATGTGACCGTTGAAGATGTTGCAAATGCGTTGATTGTAATTACTGATGCAAATGCACCAATGAATAATAATTTGCTCATATGTTCTCCTTTATTCCTCGCTTTATAGTGTAGCAAAAAGGTACCTTTAAATTGACCACCCTACTGATTTTGTAAGTCATTGATTTTACTGAATCGGGATATGTGAAAAAAATGGTGGACAAAAAGGTACATTTATTTTGACCAGTGTGCTCTATGTTCCCCTCCATCGGGCCCCACAAAAAACACAGTTTTTTGTGGGTGATGACCGGAGGGGTGGCGCCGAACGGCGACGGGGTGGGGGTAAAAAAGATATAAATTCCCCCCACCTCCCGGCCCGCTGGGCCGTACTCCTCCAAGGGAGGAGAACTTTGCTTCGTCACAGGTTTATAGACCCTGTTCCGGACCAAGTCCGGAATGACAGTTCTTATGGAAAGAAAATATGTGGAAAAATACAAACTTTCTGGAATTTTTTATTATCAGGCAACTACCCCGTCGCCATTCGGCGCCACCCCTTCTTCATAAGAAGGGGACTAAAAAACGGATGTGATTCGCATCCGTTTTTACTAACCACTAATCACTAACACTAACCACTATTTCCCAAATTTTCCACTGCGGGGGAAACCGACCGGAATCGTGCGGCCCTGGGTTGCACGGCGGCCGACCCACGGTTGCCAATCATCCAATTTGGTTGTGCCGCGGCCCGTTGTCCAACCAAAACCGTCCGCCGCGTTAAAGAACATTACATCCAACACGTATGTCCGTTCGGCATTGTATTTCTGTAAAATTACACCTTTGCCACGAATCATTTCTGGAACATCGGCCGCGGCAAATATCAACAATTTATCGTTTGAACCGGACATTGCAACCATGTCCCCGGTAACCGGAACACAGAACGCCGCCGGATTTTTATCGTCCACGTTCATAACCTGTTTCCCGGTGCGTGTTTGCGCAACACAGTTTTCGCCGGCAACGATGAACCCGTTTCCGTGACGTGATACAACCAAATATTTCGCGGTCGTGTCCAGAACAAATGCACGAACAATGTTTTCATCGGCACCAATGTCCGCCATCATACGCACCGATTCGCCAAACCCGCGTGCAGACGGCAAATCATTGGCCGAAAGCGTGAACATACGACCCGATGCGCCAAACAGGTTTATTTTATCGGTGGACATTGCGTGAAACGCGCATTGCAATTCGTCACCTTCTTTGAATTTCAAATCCAATGCGTTCAAATCCAAATGACCCCGCGCCGCACGAATCCAACCCATAGTGGACAGGATTATTGTGACAGGTTCTTTTTCAATAAATTCTTCGGCGTTGATTGTAATGTCTTGGGTCAATGGCGCCCATGTTGTGCGGCGGCGTCCCAGTGTCGTTTTTTTATCATATTGCCGTTTAATATCGGCAAACCATGCCTTAATCTGGGCATTTTGTATTTCGGGGTCACCAAGCAACGCAATCAGTTGTTCGCGTTCGTCGCGCAAATTTTTATCTTCACGCCGGATTTCCATTTCTTCCAATTTACGCAATGCGCGCAAACGCGTATTCAAAATAGATTCAACCTGAATTTCCGTCAAATTAAATTCCGCCATCAATACGGCCTTAGGTTCGTCTTCGGTGCGGATAATTTCAATAACACGGTCCAAATTCAAATACACAATCAGCAACCCGCCCAATATTTCCAAACGCCGGTCAATATTACCCAAACGCCATTTAGAACGCCGCAGCAAAACATTTTTCTGGTGCGCGATGAATTCCAATAAAACATCGCGAATGCCCATAACGCGCGGCGCGCCATTAGAATCAATCACATTGAAATTCATATTGAATTTATATTCCGCGTCCGTCAGTGCAAACAAATGCGCCATCATTTTATCCGCCGGAATATTCCGCGATTTTGGTGTGATAACGATGCGGACATCGGTGGTCGATTCATCAACAATATCGTCAATCAGTGGTAATTTCTTGGCATCAATCATTTCGCCAATTTGTTCCACCATCTTGGATTTAACAATGCCGTACGGAATTTCGGTAATTACAACCTGGTACCCGCCGCGTTCCAATTCTTCGATTTCATATCGCGCGCGAATGCGAAATGCGCCTTTACCCGTTTCATAGTTTTTTACTATGGTTTCAAAGTTATCAATCAGCACCCCCCCGGTTGGAAAATCCGGCCCAATCATTTTTTTCATAATTTGGGCTGTGGTTGATTCGGGTTTATCAACCATCAATGTCAATGCATCACAAACCTCGGCCACATTATGTGTTGGGATATTTGTTGCCATACCGACCGCAATACCCATCCCCCCATTGGCCAGCAAGTTTGGAAACGCACCCGGCATAACCACAGGCTCAACCGTGGTGCCGTCAAAGTTCGGCATCATATCAACACTGTCTTCGTCAATGCCATCCATAATCAGCATTGCCGCATCGGTCATCTTTGATTCGGTGTAACGGTATGCCGCCTGGGGGTCGCCGTCGATGTTTCCAAAATTACCCTGGCCATCAATCAGGGGATAACGGACGGAAAAATCCTGGGCAAGTCTGACCATAGCATCATAAACAGACGAATCGCCATGCGGGTGATAGTGCCCCAAAACATCGCCAACGACAGTCGCGCACTTGCGGAAAGCCGCCGCAGGCGACAATTTTTGCCGCAACATAGAATACAAAATACGCCGGTGCACCGGTTTAAGGCCGTCCCGCACATCGGGCAGGGCGCGCGATACAATCGTACTGACCGCGTACGACAAATAACGCGTAGAAAGCGCGTCTGACAATTGTTGTGAATCAATTCTTTCAATAATTTCTTTTACCATAGCAACACAAAATTAGAACATTTGAACAAAAATAACAACCGAAAAAAGCCGTTTTATTGACTAATCTTGTTCTTTATCTCACGTATGCGGGCCAAAATTTCGCGCAAATCGGCATCGGTCACGGTTGGGGTGGGGCGGGACCGCACTTCGTCCGCCAAAACAATACAAAGTGTCGCCAGCAGGGAATTTTCGGGCAAAGGCCCGATTCTGTCCAGAATTTGCCGCGCGCGGGCATCCACCATTTTCCCCAATTCAACCAACCGGCCTTCTTGACCGTCTTCGCACCCCATTGGGTAATTTTTGTTCACAATAGGTATCGATACGACACTCATTTTAACTTCTTTAATAATTCAACCGATTGATCAATCAATTCGACCGCATGGGCGTTCTTGGCACGCAGATTTCGAACCTGTTCGGTTAAAATTGCAACCTCAAGATCCGTTTGTTTGCCCGCGTTTATCGCAGTCGCCCGCAGACGCGCCGCCGATTCGTCCAATTTGGTCAATTCTTGAAAGATTTGTTCTCTTAAATCCGACATATCGGCATTTTAAGATATTTTTTATATGCGTTCAACCCTAAAATGTGATATAATCCACGCGAAAGGTTTTTTAGGAAGTGCATATGAAAAAGAAAATTGTGTATATATCTGGTGCAGATTCGTTCGATGTGAATGATGTCCGCGTCGCTTTTGATGAAGTTAGAAACACATTGAATTTGGACCCAGATACCGTTTTGTTCGGCGTCCCCGTGGATGCGGCCGAATCCGTTGGTGATACAATGGGGGTGGTATCGGCCGCCATGCCCGATTTGGAACCGGCACCGGTGATGGAAACCGAATCGGATAATGCGGAATTGGATGATATTGTTGTGCCGGATGCGCCAACCCCAGAAATTGCCCCAGTGGCCGCCGCCCCGGAACCGGATGCGCCCGTTGTGCCGATTTTGTCTGTATTGGCGTCCCAAGAAGAAAACGTTGTCGCCCCGGAACCGATTGCGGAAACACAAGAAACATTAACCGCAATTGAATTAGATGACCCGGACCCCGATATCGCCGATATGATAAATGACGAAATGCCGGCCGCGGCACAAGAAAAAACATTGGAAGAATTGTTGGAAACAATGACCCCATTACAAGAAGATGTGATTGCCCCCCGCAAAAAAAAGGCGGCCAAGGTCGAACAACCGACCGAATCAAGCGATGAAACGGATGCAACACTTGAAAGTTTGGCCAGTGAATTTGCCGAAAATCAAGATAAAGTCATCGGTACCAAAAAGGGCGCCGAACGTGGAAAAATTGGCAAGTTAAAAAATATATTACCGTTCAAAAAAATGAAACGCGATGATTCGGGGTTAATGGGTGATTTGTTTGGTTGGGCGGGAATCGCCGCAAATGATGATGACTTTACAATCCCGGGATTCTTTAAGCAAAAGATGTAAGACGTGAACAATTTACAAAATATTCAAAATATATTGGAAAGATCCGGACTAAGGGTCACCGGTATCGATACAAATTTTATATATATCGAAGATCCGTCATGCATTTTACGTGGATTTGAAACTTTTCTTGGGTATGCGTGGGATGTGTTGTTGTTGATAACCGTGTTTTTAATTATGGGTTGGGGCATATCAATGATACGTGGTGCCAAAAACGATATTATAAACAATATGAAAAATTTGATTTTGATATTTGGTATTTTGACGGTTGTGCCGTTGATATTAAACTTGGTTTATGGTGGTGATTTAATTGGCCGGGGATGCAAAACATTAAAGGTGTCGGTTGGCGAAATAAACGAAATTTTGGCGGCGCGTGCACAAACAAAATCTTTGGATGCGTCTTTGTACGAAGATATTGATATATACGATTCCGGCCCAAATTCGGGATTATGAATTGTTGGGTTTGACAACGCCAGCGGCAAAAGCAGGAAATTCAGACATTGCGTATAACATATCGCCCGACACAACATAATGATCAACCAATCTTATGCCAACGGCATCCAACATTCCCTTTAATCGCATTGTGACCTCTTTATCTTGGGGCGAAAAAGATGTATGCGGACGCGGATGATTGTGTATTAATGCAATTTCTTTGGCACCAATGGTCAACGCATGTTTCACGATTTCTATGTCATAAAGTGACGATTGGTCGTATGTTCCCGTACTGTGCAGTTGGTTTTCCAACAATCGCCCCAAATCATCAAGATACAATATATGCACTTCTTCTATATCTTTGTGACCCAACATCAATTTGCAATAATTGTTCAGTTGTTCACGGTCGTGCAAAACAGGCGAATCTTTGAATTTATATTCATATCCATCCAGTAGAATTTTTTGAACAACCTTGATGAAAATTGCGGTATTGCGACCCATGCCACGAACCGCACATAAATCGTCAATTGACGCAGACAATATCGGGTACATTCCACCGAATTTATTATACAACATTCGTGCCAGGGGCCGAACATCACGGCGCGGAATCGCATAACTTAGTAATAATTCCAACGTTTCATATTTCGCCAATTTGTCATCAAGAAAATTTTGACGCAATCTTTCGCGATGACCCGCACGCAAAGATAAATCTGGTTCTTTATCCGACATTTTATTCTTGAATCATTTTTTCTGTGAATATCGTGACACCGTCTTCGGTAATTCCCAACGTGTGTTCCCACTGTGCAGACAACCCGCCATCCACCGTGCGTGCCGTCCAACCATCGGCATCAATTTTACATTCGGGCCGTCCGGTATTTATCATCGGTTCAATTGTGAACACCAACCCCGGAACCATTTTTACGCGGTCCCACATTTTATCATAGAAATGAAAAATTTGTGGGTCGTCGTGCATAACTTTGCCGATGCCGTGTCCAACAAAATCACGTGATATTGAAAAACCGTGGGGTTTAACAACCGCCTCAATCGTTTTGCCGATTTCGGACAACGGCACGCCCGGCGCGCATACCGCAATTGCCGCATTCAATGCATCTTGGCACGTTTGCACCAATTCACGTGCGCGGGGTGACACATTACCAATCATAAACATACGCGAAGAATCACCGTGGAACCCTTTATATTCTGCGGTTAAATCCACATTCACAATATCGCCGTCTTTTAATATAACATCATCACTTGGGATGCCATGCACAATTACATCATTGACCGATGTGCAAATGCTTTTTGGATATCCCTGGTACCCCAAATCCGAAGAACGCGCACCATTCGACTTCAAAAAATCTGCGACCATACGATCAATTTCGCCGGTTGAAATCCCGGCGCAAATATACGGCGTTATATGGTCAAAGCACCGCGCAACCAAATCGCCAACAACGCGCAAACGCTTAAAATCTTTTGGTGCATACACAGATGCCAACATTTTAATTCCTCCGTTTAATAGACATTTTATAAGTTTTTAATACCAATTTTAATGCAAAATCACGCAATAAAATTTCCGCCGGCATACCGGTGGTTCTTATTTGCGATTCTAATTCGTTAAGACGGACCAATACCGCCGAAATATCGGTGGCCGACCATATCTTCATCGCCATATTAAATTTATCGGTCACTTTCCAAAACAGTCGTGGCAATTGTCCGTCCACCACCGCGGTCAACAATGTTTTGAAATGCCGGTCCAACATACGCACCAACATATTTGGTTCGGCATTATCGTATAATAAACGGTCCAATGCCAACATCGTCTGTTGAATATGGCCCGCCGTCAAAGAATACAAAAAATCATCGGTATTTGCCGCCCCTGTATCGGGCAGACATTTTTCCACATCTTCCAAATCGACGGTTTTTTTGTCATCAACATACAGTGCGATTTTACCCAAAAATCCACGTGTGATTCCACGGTCCCCCCCAAGGTGATTTAACATATACGCCATCGCGTCCGGTGAAATCTGTTTGATGCCCGCGTTTGTAAAAAGTTCGTTGCGTATCAATGTTTCCAACGTTCGCGCATCATCGGTATAGCACGCAATTGCCGCCGAATCTTTGCCGCCTTCGAACAGTGTGCGCAGGCCCCCCCCCGCACGCAAATCGCCGGCGGTGATAATCACCATCGCATCAAGACCGGGGTGTTCAACCAAATCATTGATGATTTTTGCATCTGAATCGCCGGCATTGGAAATAATAACCATTTTGCGACCACCAAACATGGACGGGGTGCATGCCTCGGCAAAAAGGGCGTCTTGTTTATCGCGCAAATCACCGGAATCCAACGCGAATATATTGTCTTTGTCAATCGATAAAATATCGATTGATTTATCGCACAATTCATCAACCAAACCTGCGTCCGGCCCATATATTAAAACGGCACGCACAGATTGAATTCCTTTGGTAAAATCGGCTTCTTTCCATTTCATTGTTTTGTTATTCCGCGTTCGTATTCAGAAACCTGGGCAATGGCACGGGTGCCAATTTTATCCGCCAAAACGGTTATGGTGTTTGCAACGGCGTTGTTATATGACGCGTTTGCCGCAACCAAGTATCGCACGAAAGTATATGATTCTGCGGCGGCTTCACTGCCACTGGCGATTTTTTCGCCGTTATGTTCCAATACGTATTTTGCGGTTAAACGAACCTCTTGCCATGTGGCGTCACCGGTTGGTTCCAATGCCTTGTACTTTGTGATTGGATTATTCAATGTCACACGCAACACATATGGCGCACCATCATCGTGTGGGCCGCCAAACTTTGTGTTCAACGCGTTGCGTAATTCGATACCATTAATACCCTGGATTACAGGAACATAGATATCCGTACGGTCCCCAGAAAACATTGGCGTGAACCCACACCCGCACAAAACAATAAACATAAGAATTCTTTTCATATCTTGCACCCATGCAAATAAAAATTTCCTTGAAATTTATTTATATAATACTTAGAGTTTTATTAAATCGCAAGGGGGAAAGATGAATATTTTTCTGGTGATGTTAATATCGGTTTTTATGGCGGGATACTATATGTTTTTTGGCCCGTCCGCCCGTATTCACGAACAAGAAACAGATTATGCAATTTCTGTGGCCGATTTGCGTTCGGTTGCCGAATGCGCAATTGCCGCACATAATGCACAAATTGCGGGCGGTCAATTCGAAGACATCTGTATCGAGCAATATGGGGTTAAAAGTGAATTTGTATGTCTGGATTCGCGACTTGCGGTGACCGCGTGCGACACGTCCGGTTCCAAACGCCCAAAATACAGTTTTATTATAACAACCACCGGGGCATTGCATACATCAGATTACAACGAAATGATGGAAATCTTGGAACAAAATTTTTCAACCAGTGGCACCCTTGGTATATATCAAGAAGGTGTTGTTATTGCCGGCGGAACAACCGCAAAACGCAGCGTGCCCGATGCAATTCAAAAAAATCTTAATCTTGAAGATGGACAATTGATTTATATGACCCACTATGATGCGCCGGATGCCGAAAGGGTATTTTCCGCCGTTGCCGCGGATGATGTGGTATGCCCTGTGGGAACAACAAAAACATATCGGTTTGGTCGTTGGCAATGTGTTGGATATAATTTGAAGACAAGTTGTGGTGGCGATACGGTGTGGGATTCAACATTGATGGAATGCGTGCCGGACGAAAGCCGCAAACCCCTGTGTTCTGGTGAACAAACCGCGGTCATAGTTGATAATGTTTGGGAATGCATAAATCCGTTTGGTGAACGTACATGTCCGAACAATATGTTGGCGCGTTTGAATTATGAAACATTGGAATGGGAATGTGTCGAAGACCCAAATAAAATCAAAACGGATTCTAAATGCGCCCAATTTGGTCCGCGTGCGATTCGTGGACGCAGTGGCGCCACATTGCGATTGGTGAATACATCGTGCACAGATTGTGAAAAAATGATAATAGATGAATCTACGTGCGATGCGGTATGTGTCCCCGATGAAACAAAAATAACTTCGCCGTCATGCTATCCGGGACGTGCGGCGGAATGTGCGGGGGCGTCACGTGCGTTTTATTTTGGTTTTCCAAACGCTGCGTACGTTGCCAATGTGGGTGGAATTACCGCATCATCTGTGCCGTTTGATTCTGCACATTCGCAAAACAGAAAGTTCAATTGTCTGGATTGCGGGATGGGAACAATTGATACATCAAAATCAATTTACCCGTATGTTGCGGTATGTCACAATTAAATAAGCCACCCAATTGGGTGGTTTATTTATTTTGACACTTCAAATTTACCCGCATCCAACATTTCACGAACCATATAATGTTTTATTTTCTTGGCGGATGTTTGTGGTAATTCGCTTTCCGTTATCGCAAAATGATTTACCCATTTATATGGTGCGATTTTAAGGTTTGATGCCTTTAATAACATTGCGGTGCGCGCCATTGATGTGCCCGGTGCAACCTGGAATACGGCGAATGGAACGATTTTTCCATGTATAGTATATTCAAACACGGCCGCCGCCAAAATTTCGTCATTTTGCATGTACAAATCTTCCAATTCATCCGGATATACGTTTTTGCCACTGTCCAAAACAATGACCTGTTTCTTGCGTCCTTTGACGGCCAATCGGCCACGCGAATCGATTACACCGATGTCACCGGTTTTATACCACCCATCTTCAAATGAATCACTGTTTGCCGCGTCATTGTCAATGTATGCCGGCATAACCATTTCTCCGCGTACCCATATTTCACCAATGCCTTGTTTATTGGGGTTGTGGATTTTAATCTCGTTCCCAGCCAGTGGCCCCGCATAGTGCATTGAACCATCCGGCAATTTGAATGCAAAGTTGAAATTCGCCGGTCCCGTTGTTTCGGTCAATCCATAGCAATCGCCAACCACAAACCCCATACTTTCATAGAATTTACGGATTGTTGGTTTAAGTGTCGCGCCCGCCGAAATCAATACGCGTGTATTTCCACCGAATATATCATGCACCGGTCTTGTCACCCGCCGAACCAGTGACGATAGCCCAATATTATTCAAAACGTGACGCATAGATACAATGATTCGCATCAATGTATAAACATGCTTTTCGCGCGCAGATTGAATAATCTTTTTATAAAATGTTTCCCATATACGCGGAACGGCCGGTATTATTTCAGGTTTATACTCATGAAAGTCACGCAAAAATTCCCTTGGGTTCAACACCGGTTGTAATAACAATCGTCCATCCAATACCAACGGTGTAATTATATTTATAACCACGCCGTATATATGATACAGTGGCAAAAACCCATAAAAAATATCATTGGGTTTTACAACCGCACGATAAAATTGGGCGCCGTGCCCCAACGCCAATACATTATTGTGTGTGATACCGACAATTTTTGGGTTGCCGGTGGAACCCGATGTAAAAGACAACATCGCCAAATCGTTGCGTCCACATTTTGCGGCAACAAAATCTTTTTCATCGGTATCATCAACTGATTCGATATCAAACATTTGTGGGCCGTTTGGAATAAAGTACGATTTTTGCGCCAATGCCAATTTACAATTTGTGCGTTTCATCATATTGATGTGTTCGCTTTGTGCCAAACCGGTGTCCAACATCAAAACGCGCGCACCTTGGGACAAAATCGCAAAATAAGATTTGATAAATTCGGGTGTGTTCCCGGACAATAATGCGACCGTATCACCCGCCTTGATTTGAAAGCGTTTGGCCAAAACCACCGCGCGCCGCTTTACCGCGCGCAATAAATCGGCATAGGTTTCATTTTGCCGAATAAAGAAAATGCGGTTCTTGTTTTCGGTGCATGCGCGCACCAACATATCATATACATTTTGTAAATCTTGTATTTTCATATGATTCCCCTGGGGTTTATGAATATATTCATTATACCCCAGAAACATAAGGAAAAACAACCTAAAATATAGTTTATAACCATTGTATCGATTCGATTCGTGAAAATGCCGGATTTCCGGCATTTATTTGTTTTACCGATTCTGTGTTAGAATCGGTCGCGTCCCGCAACACTTTGGTTTTTCAAGAAAAATTGTTATAAATTCAACATATAGACACATTTTAATAATTTTTTGACTATATGTTGTGATTTTTGCGTTTTTCGAATCGATTTATTGGGTGCTTTTTATAAATTATTGACACAAAATGCGTTTTGGTGCCCAAAGTGTGCCGAGACAATAGTCCTGAAAGGTGCGGATAACGTGCGTTTTGAAATGTCCAGTAAAAAAAATAAAAAAAATTACGTTTTATATATTGTGAATAAAATGCAAAAACTATATATTGTTATGGAAACGATAAAACGGACACAATATCTTGTGTTTTTTGACAAAAATTGGAGTTTGATATGTCTGATAACGAAAAAGAGGTTAAAATGCAGGTCGCGCCGACATTTATTTGCAATGTTATGAGTGTTAAAAAGCGTTCGGGCGAAACGGTGGCGTTTGAGCCTAAGAAAATTTTTGAAGCCATTAAAAAGGCGGCCGTGGCAACGAATGAAATATCTGATGAACGTGTTGTTCAAATCACAAACGATGTTTTAAGTGATTTGGACAATAATTTTATGGGACGCACGCCATCGGTCGAAGAAATTCAAGATACAGTGATTCGCAAATTGATGGATGCACGCGCATACAAAACGGCCGAGGCATATATTATATATCGTCAAAAACATTCTGAAATTCGTAACGCAAATGTTGATGCGATTGAAATTATCGAAAGTTATGTCGGTGGTTCTAATTGGCGTATCAAAGAAAATGCGAATATTGGTTATTCTATTGGTGGTCTTATTTTGCGGACCAGTGAACGCGTCACCGCAGAATATTGGTTGAATATGTTCCCGCAAGAAATTGCCGATGCACACCGCAGTGCCGCAATTCATATTCATGACCTTGGGTGGTTGACCGGTTATTGTGCGGGTTGGTCACTGCGCGAATTGTTGTACGAAGGTTTCAATGGTGTGCCGGGATACCTGCAATGCGAACCGGCGCGGCACATGGCGACCGCGATTTCGCATATGGTGAATTTCCTGGGGACGTTGCAAAACGAATTTGCCGGGGCCCAGGCGTTTTCTTCGGTTGATACATACCTGGCACCGTATGTCCGCGTTGATAATATGTCGTATGCCGATGTGAAAAACGCAATGCAGACATTGGTGTTTAACTGTGCGGTGCCATGCCGTTGGGGAACCCAGACGCCGTTTATTAACTTTACATTTGATTGGACATGCCCCAAGGATTTACGTGCCCAACGTCCATTTATCGGCAAAAAACAGGTTGATTTTACCTATGGCGATTTGCAGGCCGAAATGGATATGATAAACAAGGCATTTATCGAGGTTATGACCGAAGGTGACGCGCATGGTCGTCCGTTCACTTTCCCGATTCCAACATATAATATAACGGATGATTTTCCGTGGGATCACCCGAACGTTAAACCTTTGTTCGATTTGGCGGCAAAATACGGAATTCCAAATTTCCAAAATTTCTTGAATTCTGATTTGAATCCGACGGATGTTCGTTCAATGTGCTGTCGGCTGCGTCTTGATGTGCGTGAACTGTTGAAACGCGGTGGTGGGCTGTTTGGTTCGGCGGAAAAAACGGGTTCAATCGGCGTTGTGACAATGAATTTGGCGCGCCTGGGGTACCGTCACAAAGGCGACCGCGAAGGTTTGTATCGCGAATTGGAACGCCTTATGAATATGGGACGTGAAGTTTTGGAAATCAAACGCCGCGTGATATCTAAACATATGGAAAATGGTTTGTATCCGTTCACCCGCCGTTATTTGGGAAATTGGAATCATCACTTTTCCACAATCGGTGTGAACGGCGCGAACGAAATGGTTTTGAACTTTACAGACGGCAAAGAAAATATTGCGACACCGTTTGGTAAAAAATTCGTTTTGGATTTGATGGACTTTATGCGTGATAAATTGGCCACGTTCCAAGAAGAAACCGGAAATCTGTATAATTTGGAGGCAACACCGGCCGAAGGCTGTTCATATCGTTTTGCAAAAACCGATGTGAAAAACTTCCCTGATATTATTACCGCCGGCACGCGTGAGGCACCGTATTACACAAATTCCACGCAATTACCGGTGAACTTTACGGACGACCCATTTGTCGCCCTGGAACACCAGGAAGAATTGCAACGGAAATACACCGGTGGCACAATGTTGCACCTGTATATGGGTGAACCGGTGTCATCCGGCGAAGCGGCCCAGAAAATTGTCCGCACGATATTCGAAAACTATAAAATTCCGTACATGACACTTACCCCGACATTTTCAATATGTCCAAAGCATGGGTATTTGCCGGGTCGGCACGAGTTTTGTCCAAAATGCGATGCAGAATTGGGAATATGTACCGATGACGCATCAAACAAGGCATAAAAGAACCATAAAACAAACAATCAAAAAAAACAGGAAAGGAGAGTAAAAAATGATTGCAAATACACAACAAAGAACAAAATGCGAAGTTTTCTCACGCAGCATGGGATTTATCCGCCCGACCAGCAATTTTAACATTGGTAAATATTCGGAATTCTGCGAAAGAAAAACCTTTACCGAAGCGAACAGTTTGACCGCCGGTGCGCGTCATACCGAATTATTAAAAATGGCCGCATAAAAAATGAATACGATTCAGATTGGTGGATTGGTATCGTTCACAACGATAGATTATCCGGGCAAATTGGCGTGCGTGCTGTTTTTGGTTGGTTGTCCAATTCGTTGTGCATATTGTTCCAATCCGCATCTGATTCCGGTCGGGGTGGGGGAATATGACCCCGAAAAAGTCTTTGAATGGTTGAAAACGCGTGTCGGCCGGTTAGAGGCGGTGGTCTTTTCCGGGGGCGAAGCGTTGATGCAGGGCGAACCATTATTTGACTATATGCGCCGCGTGCGGGAATTGGGATTTTCCATTGGTTTGCACACCAATGGATTTTATCCGGAAAATTTAGCGCACGCGGCGGATTTAATTGACTGGATTGGCATTGATTACAAGGCAACCAAAACAAATTACGAAAAATTGACGGGCGTAAATATCGCATATGAACGGATGATAAAAAGTCTGGACGTGTGGGCGCAAACCGGCAAACCGGCCGAGGTCAGGACGACCGTGGACCCGCGATATGTTACGCCCGATGATTTATTAAAAATTGCACAAGACGTGGCCGCGCGCGGGTTCAAAAACTTTGCGGTGCAAAAATATGTTCCGCATTTTGAAGATACCGAACATGGCACCACGCCGGCGATGCGCAACGCATTTTTTGATGATGAAAAATTACGCAGCGAAATAAATTCCCTGTTTGAAACCGTCATCTGGCGGGAATAGCGGTTAGTTGCTTGGTACATACAAATTCACAACCGGCCCGGCAATAAATTCACCACTGCCAGAGTTGGTAAAGAATGTGCCACTGACCATATCATACATTCCAATTTTATCGTCACTATCGCGCCGCGCGGGAACGAAATCATGCGTAATTGTGGCGCCGTTTGTGATTTTAAGATAATAAACTTTACCATTAAAAAACCATCGGGCGGCCCCGCCTGCGCTATGGCCCGCAAACAGGTACATTGTATATTCCGGCGAAATTAGTGTTTTGTTTATATCCGGTGCTTTTCGGGCATTGACATATCGTTTCCTGTCATTCAAATAATTAATCTTTACATCAAAATCGAGATTGTTGCTGAACGGGATACCGGCGCTCGCTTGATTATATTTTTCAGCAAATGGCAGATAAATACTGCCGCCCACAGGATTAATATATAATTGTTGGGTGGTCACCGATGATAGTATCCCAAAAACGACTTGGTCTCCAGTGGCGGATTTATTGAATTTTATATCAATGCCTGTAAGATTATCTGGTATAACGCCCGTATCAATGTATTGTGTTCCGGTGCCGGCGATATATTCCAATGCGGTGTATCCCGATGGTAAAATGGATTGCCCGGTTTCGCCGAAAATATCCATTATCCAACAATCGGTTGGGTCGTTCGGGTTGTATTCAATGCATTGGAATTCACTGTTGATTGCGTTTTGAACCGCCGTGTTCATTGTGACGGCGTCAATCAATGCATCGGTTTGTGCCAAGTATGAACCGGTGGAATCATAGATTTCTTTTGTCCCAACTTCGCCCGCGGTGCCCGTGTTGGTTAAAACCTGGGCCGTACCATCATTTGCCAAAATTTTGTCTTGTTTTACCGCAACGGCGGTATCCACATAATTCTTGGATGTTGGAACATTTTCACCCATGGCAAATGCAGAAAAAATCATAAAAATGCCACAAATGATAATCCCAAATTTTTTCATAAAATTCCCCTGTTTTCATAAAGAAACCGTCAAAGGGGAATTGACGGTCGGGGTGTTGGTAAATCACGCTAGTTAACGATCCAGATGACCTTTTGATATACGCCACCCGCACCCCGACCACAGTCGGGGACATTACGACGGTGCAAAAACATGAGAATCCAATGGATTACGATGCATTGCACCGAACTAGCGTGGGCCTACCACAGCCCCGAACCAAATTCCCATTTGGCTCATATCGATGTTAAACGAAAAGACAACAACAAGGCAAGTGTTTTTTATGTGTATTTTATTTGCGTTTTAGAAAAAAATGCCGTATGATACGGCAAGAAAAAAGTTAAGGATGGTTGGCAGAGCGGTTGAATGCATCCGACTTGAAATCGGACAAGGTATGAAATAAGACCTTCGGGGGTTCAAATCCCTCACCATCCGCCAGATTAAAATTAAAAATCCGCCGATGGTGGATTTTTAATTTTGGTTAGTGTTTATGGGCCGAAAATCGTGTTAAAATATTGACAATTATATGTTTTTGTATTATATTATATGTGACAAAGGCAAAAATATGAAAAAATTGACGAATAAAGAAATGATTGAGGTAAATCGCCAGGCGATAGATGCTTTAATGCGTCAATCTGGAAAAAATGTCGCAAGTATCAATATGCTGCGGCACGAGATTACTTCGGTTGAACCTATGATTTTGGCCAAACCGCAAACCAAAGGATTTGCAAAGGACAAACAAATGGCCTTTGTTGATTGGACCAATTTGAAAAATATTGGTGTCGCATATGATTATATCTTAAAGCACAAGAAAACGAATATAGATATGTATCAAATGACCGAAATACAGAAAATATTGGCCAGAAATACAGATGTGCGTCCCGGGTACAGAATTTCTGGGACCATGGTGTTGGGCGAATTCGCGCCGTCCATTGAACAGATTTATTACAAAATGGAACAGATAGAATACCATTTACACGATGAAAACTATTCCATTTTAACACGGGCGTTTGATACTCACTTTGATATTATAATGACGCAACCGTATAACGATTATAATAAACGTACCGCACGTTTAATAATGAATTGGCTTTTGATACAAAATGGTTACCGGCCAATAATATTCAATAAAAAGACGGATGCGACGGCATATACAGATGCGTTGCATAATCGAATTGATGGCAACCGCCGCGCATATACCGATTATATGGAATCCAGTATGTTGCACACCCAAAAACAAATTATAAAATTATTGAAAATGCGTTAAAGTCAAACGGTTTAATTTATAAAAACTGTTCATTTTTTCGTCACGAATTTTCATTGTTAAAAATCCGCCAATTGGCGGATTTTTTGGTTTATAAATTTAATTGTCGTGCGCTGTGGGGCGCGGGGTATCACTTTAATTTCTGTTTGTTTTTTTCAACCAATGCATTTAGACTGTCGTTGACACGGCCGAATTGCGCAAGTGTTTGGCCAATAAGAAAATCGTTGCCTTCCATTTCGCGTTTCAATTTCCCAATTTCACGTTTGTTATGCATGTACTCGGCCTGTATAGGGGCAATTTCGCGAATCGCAAAATTTGGTTCGTTTTCATCTTTGTTAATGAACGCGGCGTTAATTTCTGTTAAATATGCCTCGAACAATTTTTGTTGACGTGCATCATTGAACATATATAAATAACCGCCATCAATCACCATATCCATTGGTGCAAATTTTTCGGCCGGTATATCCAGATTGCGAATAATATCTTCCATGGTCGGTATTGTGGTGCGGGATTTTAATGGTGTGTTATTTTTGATAAACATATACAATTGAGAATCGTCTTTTTTGATTTGTTTTGCATACGGCATAACAATATTGTTCAACTTTGCAATTTGATTGGGTGTAAAGAAGCGGCCCAAAGTGTATCGGCGATCAACGCGCGCAAAGTATTTTTCTTTGGCGCCCAAGAACAGTTCTAGATTACGCCTGTCCAGAGAATCAACCGTTTTTTTAAGTTTTTTGTTTTCGATAAATTCCGGTGCGGTTGATATATATGTTTTCTGTGATTCTTGATTTTTACGAATTTCATTGGTCAAGCGTGCGACCTCTCTTCGTGCCTTTTTTCGCCCCATGTAATGCGCGGTTACCAATGTGCCCAATCCCAAGACGGCAATAATCGAGGCATACAAAGCAATATTATTCAAACCGGGATATTTAGAGAAATTTATAGTCTTCTTTTTTGTCATATTAAAATCCTTTTGGTGTATCGTTATGGCTTGTATTCTTATGACCCCTCAATTTATTTATATCATAAAAATATATTACGGCAACAAAAAAACCACGAAAAAATATTCGTGGTGTTTTGTTGTGATTGTAAATTAAATCAATTTACCCATTGCAACGGCGGTGTCACTCATACGATTTGAAAATCCCCATTCGTTGTCATACCACGCGGTCACGTGAACCAGGTTTTTATCCAAAACGTGCGTCTGGCCCGCATCAAATATCGAACTGTGCGCATCGTGCGTAAAGTCAACCGACACCAACGGCATTTCGTTATACCCCAGTATGTTTGATACATTTGCGCGCATTGCGGCGTTAACCGAATCTACCGTTGCGGGCTTTGCCAAATTGACAACCAATTCAACAACCGACACGTCCGGCGTTGGGACGCGAATCGCAATGCCGTCCAATTTGCCCGCCAATTTCGGCAGTACCAACCCGATGGCCTTGGCGGCGCCGGTACTGGTTGGAATCATAGACAGGTTCGCCGCACGTGCGCGTCGAAAATCTTTGTGATTTTTATCCAACAATTGTTGGTCGCCGGTGTATGCGTGAACGGTTGTCATCCAACCCGATGTGATGCCAAATTTTTTATCCAGCACCGCAACAACCGGCGCCAGGCAATTCGTTGTGCAAGACGCGTTTGATACAATGATGTCTTTTTTTGTCAATGTTTTTTCATTTACCCCATACACGATTGTTTTATCGGCACCCGCCGAAGGTGCAGAAACCAAAACACGCTTTGCACCCGCATCGATATGAACGCGCGCCCGGTCCGCCGCGGTGAAAATCCCTGTGCATTCCATAACCACATCAATCCCCATCTTTTTCCAAGGCAGTTTTGTTGGGTCTTTTTCAGAAATGCATTTTATTTTATGTTTTCCAACAATAATTGTGTCGCCGACCAATTTTACATCCATCGGCAAATTGCCGTGCACAGAATCATACTGTAACAAATATGCGTTCTGTTCCGCGGGTGCCAAATCATTGACGGCGACAAATTCAATATCACTGCGCCCCGATTCCAATGCCGCGCGCAGCACCAGGCGTCCAATACGGCCGAATCCATTTATTGCAACTTTTACTTTTGACATATATACCTTCCTTTTGTTTTTTTTGCCTGGGATATAATAGCACCATTTGTATAAAAATCCAACCTGAATTTTTGCATACTTGGCGGACTTGAATTTGCATTTTTTGCCGTTTATAATTCAAGGTATGAATACAAAAAACGCATATATTATCACGGGACCAACCGCATCGGGCAAATCAAACTTTGCCCACGATTTGGCGCGTCGGGTGAATGGTGCAATTATAAATTGCGACAGCGTGCAAATATATCGCGGCATCGAAAACATATCGGCCAGTCCCTTTGCCGGCCGCGCCATTACCGATGAAATAGACGGTGTGCCATACAGACTTTTTTCTGTTTTTAATTTGGATAAACAAATCAGTGTTGCAGATTATATTAAAATGGCGCGTGAACAATATGATGATGTAATCGCGCACGGCTTTGTCCCGATTTTTGTCGGGGGGACGGGATATTATATAAACGGTTTGGTAAATGGTATTGCGGAAATTCCGGAAATATCGACCGATAATCGTCGTCGTGCGCGTGAATTGGTTGCGTGTGATATAAGTGCGGCGCGTGCGATGGTGCCGGGTTGCATTGCAACCGACCCACAACGTATTGCGCGTGCGATTGAGGTTTTTTACGAAACAGGTCAACATTTGTCCGCCTGGCAAAAAATGCCACGTGTAGGCGCAATTACACCGACACCGTTCAGGATACTTATAAATCCGCCAATTGATGAATTGCGCACACGCATCGCATCGCGCATTCCACAAATGATATCAGGCGGCGCGGTTGCCGAGGCCGAGTATATATTAAAAAATAATTTTGACCCGCGGCGTGCCATCGGCGCCGAACAGTTGTGCGCATATTTGCGTGGCGAAATATCGCGTGATGCGGCAATTGAAAATTGGATTATAAAAACAAATCAATATGCAAAACGGCAAAGAACGTGGTTCAAAACCCAATTCTTTGCCGATTTAACAATAAATCATATTCCAAATCGGGACGATTTAGATTTGATTATTTAGTGTGTGCGCCAATTACGCGTGCAATGTCTGCACGATAATTCCGGCGGAATTCTTTCATATTTTCATATGTGAATTTTATTGTTTCATTTCTAAACGTTATTTCTTGGATGACTTTGTCACCTTGTTTAGACAAATGTTTTTCATATTTTGGTTCTTGCTGCGTTTGAACCGGTTTTCTTGGTTTTTTATTGGTTTTGCGCAAAGCCTTGTTCGCCTGAAGCGTATTTAACCAGATTAGAAATTCATTGTTTAGTTTGGTATATGCATGGTTTTGGCGTGCTTTTGCGTCTTGGATATTGGCATACTCTGTTGATTTTGATACGTATACCGCAAGATAGTTTGCCATAAAGTTCACCAAACGGCGACGGAAATTCAAATCCAATCCTTTATCCAACAACGATAAAAACAATTTGGACGTATCAATTAATTCTTGTTCGATTGATGCATCGTATGCGCGTTCTGTGCGCCATGTTTGTTTTGTTTGTTCCAATGTTTTGAAAGAAATATGATGCGTGTACATAAATTCAGCAATATGGGTAATGTAATCGCGTTTAACCTGTAATAATCTTTTTGCCATAACACTTTCCTTTGGTTGGTTTTTGACAAAAAGATTATAAGACATTATTTTGTTTTGTCAAGTACAGAGTCGCGCAATCTGTAATATTCCCAAATGGCTTCGGGTGCAATGTCGGTCAGGCGCATTTTGCGGCGCACGCGAAAAAGCCCGAAAAATTCCCGTTTTAATGACCCGAAACCGGCATATTCCCAATCAATTATCCCAGTAATTTTCATTGTTTTGGGGTCTATTAAAATATTGCTGCACATATCGCCATGAACCATACCGATGTCTTTGGTTTTTGCGGCCTTGGGGCGCATATCGTTCAATTCCGGTAATTCCGCATTGAACAGGCTGTAAATTATTCCGCCCAGTTGTTTGCCAATTGATTCGCGGTGCAGTTTTATTTGTTTAAGTGGCAAATTTAACAAAATCCGGCCGGGGATAAATTTGGTTTCATATACCGTATAGATGCCGATATGGTGAATTTTGATTTGTGGGACGCGAATATCCAATATCGGGGCAATTGCGTCCGTTATTCGTTTTTCACGGGTAAATTTTGTATCCGAATCATCTTTAAGGTGGAATTTTCTTATTTTATAAACGTGACCATTTGGGGTTATAAATGCCAAACTGCCGCCGCCTTTGGCCAAACGGAAATGCCGCCAATCTTGGCGTGGAAATGCGCGCCGTAACGCATTCAGTTTTGCGTGGTAATCAAATAATTTTTCACGACGAAACCATTCCCGCCACCCACGAATTGGAATAAGACAAGACAATACATAAAGACTATCAAAAAATATTCGCCACATATTTATTTCCATTTTTTACATAATAAATACTATTGAAACCAATAAAAAAAACAAGTATTTTATTGATATGTTTAGAAATGGGACGATTGTAAAAGTTTTATTGCCGAATGTTGTGAACCGTGGTTACGATTATCGATTGAATGCGGATGCGGAATTGGGCGCATTTGTTCGTGTGACATTGATGAACCGGCCGTATATCGGTGTAATATACGGTATTGGTGATGGCACCATTGTCCCGGAAAAGATAAAAAATGTATCACAAGTATTTCCGTGGAAATTGTCGGTTGCCGATTTACAGTGGATTCAAAAAATGTCTGAATGGACGTTGATGGCGCCGGGTGCGGTACTGCGATTGATTATCAATGTTCCCGATGCATTTTCTCCGCCCAAGGTTGAACAGTTATATTCGTATAACTTTGACACGTCAAAATCCAAAATGACCGAAAGCCGGCAAATGGTTATGGATGCGTTTGAATTGAATGATAATGAACCGATGTCCATAAATGATATTCAATCAATCGCGCGCGTCACGCCGTCTGTGGTAAAAACAATGATTGCGCGGGGGATGTTATTGCCAACTTTATCGCGCAGCGTTGAACAAAATTTTGCATATCAATATCGTGATATGGGTAATATAGAATTAAACGCGGAACAGCGCGCCGCCGCAGACAAGATAGGTCGGTGTATAGAGCAGGGTGGTTTTTCGGTGAACCTGATTGACGGAATCACCGGCAGTGGTAAAACCCAGGTATATTTTGATTCGGTATGGCGCGCGTACAGTGCGGGACGTTCGGTATTATTGATGATGCCTGAAATCGCGTTGACCACACAATTTATAAAACGTTTCGAATCACGATTTGGCGCGCCGCCCGTTGTATGGCACAGTAATTTAACCGCGGCCCGGCGGCGTGATATATGGCGCGGTGTTGTCCAAGGCAAAATAAAAATAGTTGTTGGCACGCGCAGCGCGTTATTCTTGCCGTGGCAAGATTTGGGTTTGATTGTCGTTGACGAAGAACACGATTCTTCGTACAAGCAAGAAGATATGGGCAACTATCATGGGCGCGATATGGCGATTCTGCGTGCAAAATTGGCGAACTTTCCCGTTGTTTTGGCAAGTGCCACGCCAAGTGAAGAAACAATGCACAATATTGAAATTGGCCGTTTTGGGCATCTGGTTTTGCAATTGCGATATGGTGGGGCAGAATTACCACAAATTGAAACCATTGATATGCGTGAACATCGGCCTGATGAATACCGTGTGGATGCCGAAGGCGAAGATACACGCACCGGTTCTTTGTCGCCGGTACTGTGCCAAGAAATACAAAATACGTTGGATAATCATCAACAGGTTATGCTGTTTATAAATCGTCGTGGATTCGCACCAATTGTACAATGCAAAAAATGCGGGTGGGTTGCAACGTGTGGTGATTGTTCGGTCGGTATGACATATCATAAACGATTGGGAAAATTATTATGCCATATGTGCGGTCGCACAATGGGAATGCCAAATGTGTGTCCCGAATGTGGCGGGGAAATATCTATGCGGGGCGCAGGATTGGAAAAGATAGAAGAAGAGGTTAAATCGCGTTTCCCGGGCGTCCGTACCGCATTGGTGTCCAGTGACACGATGATGTCGCGTGGTGCGTTGGAAAGATTGGTCGCCAAAATGGAATCGGGCGAATTGGATATAATAATTGGAACGCAAATTTTGGCCAAAGGTCACCATTTCCCAAACCTGACTCTGGTTGGTGTTGTTGATGCGGATATGGGTTTGTTTGGAACCGATTTCCGCATCGCTGAACATACGTTTCAACAGTTGTTCCAGGTTGCCGGTCGCGCGGGGCGCGGGGCGATTCCGGGACGTGTTTTATTACAAACATATCAACCAAATCATCCGGTATTGAATGCAATTTGTGCGGGAAATCGTGATGAATTTTTGCGTGCGGATATGGATGCGCGACGCGCGGCCAAGATGCCACCATTTGGGCAATTGATTGCGATAATCGTTGAATGTCAAAAAGAATCTGTGTTAAAGAAATTCTGTGATGATTTGGCGCACGCCGTACCAAATGTAAATGGTGCGCGAATAATGGGGCCGGTGATGGCCGCGGTATATGTTGCACGTAATTGGTATCGTATGCGTTTTTTGGTTGCGGGTGATGCGCGCGCGCATTTGCAACCGTTGGTGCAAACGTGGATGTCGCGCGTCCGCGTGCCGGCAAATGTTCGCATAAAAATAGATGTGAATCCGGTGAATTTTATGTAAGAAAAAACCGCGCAATGCGCGGTTTGAAATTATTTGGTATGTTCCGGTGTCCGTGGGTTTCTTTGAAAAGAGAATAATCTTATTACCCGTTTTGCACCATTTTTTAGATTTTGAATTTTTGTTTCGCGTTTTTCTTGTTTTGCCGAAAAACGTTCCATTATTTCTTGTTCACGCCCAGATGGTTTAGAATCGTTCAAAGAACGCAGCATTTCTTGAATAACCTCTAAATCTTTATACAGCAAATTCAGGTCATATCCGCCCGGTTCTGCGTGGTGTGCAATTTGCGATTTTATATTGCTTTCTGCGTTGGTCAACCAATCGGTGTATCTTTGTTCATCAAGAATTTCGCCACCTTGGTCCACAATGCCTTGGCGAAACATTTTATCAATGATTTCTTCTTTTACTTCTTGCAGATAATCAGACATTTTATTTTCCTTTGTTTATGTTAAATCTTTTATACAACTTCGGTCACGGCGCGCAGTGAACCGTCGCGCGATAATTGAACAACACGAATCTTTTGTTTCATTTCCGCGATTAAATCCGTACGGTCATACGCCGGTTGAGTGTGTAAAATGCGGTCTGCAAATGCGGCATAGGCGGCATCGGCGCTTTCTGCGTGAATTGTTGTATAGAAATGTTCGTGCCCCGTCCCCAGCATTTCCCACATAACCGCCGCATTATCGGTTGATATTTCGCCACCAATTATTACATCCGGCGTCATACGCACAACCAAATCTAATAACCGCGCATAGTTAAATTCGTTCGTTTGTTCGGTGCGCGACAATACAAAGTGAACCCGATTCTTTTGCGGCACGCGCACTTCGCGGGCGTCTTCAACGGTAATTACGCGACTGTTTTGGTCAATCAATGTCAACATATGATTCAAGAAAGTTGTTTTTCCGGTTGCGGTTGCGCCACTTATTAAAATAGGACTGCCATCATTTATCGCACTCATCAACCGGTCATATGGATCATCGGGCCGATTTGTTTCGCGCGGTTTAACCTTCATCAATTTTTCACCGCGTTTTAGGTGATAATTTTCAAACGATGTATCGGCCACCCCGCCACCGCGGATATTCAACGCCACCCCGCCGGTTATATCGCGTTCGTCATATTGAACATTTGGACCGGCAATCGCACTGAACCGATGGTTGCCCGGCAAGGTCGCATAAACAACCGGCATACCGTGAATTGGGTCAAACGGCCGTTCATATATATTTGCAACGGTATGAATCAAATCGACCAGGTATTGTTTGGTAAGTGTCGGCGCATCATACGCAACCCACGGCACGCGCGCACCGTGCAGTCGCATCCAAACCTCGCATTCATGGTTTATTGCGATTTCTTCCACAAAAGACGGCCGGTAAAAATCCGCCAGAGGTTTTAATAAAGATTCCAATACAACATTCGTCATTTATAAAATCATTTTATCATAAATCGGTGCTTGAATCAAAATTGTTTATTTGTTAGAATCAAAAAAAAAGAGAGAAAGAAAATGAAGAAATTATTTTTACCAATCTTTTGTTTGACCTTGGCTTTGGCGGGATGTGCGGGCGAAGACCGGCCGTATAACACCGAAGATTTTGCAAACGGTGGTGACGACGCCCCGTACTATAACGAACGGACCAGTGGTTTTATGCAGGCGGATAATCAGTATGCCGGAATTGATTCTTATCGTCCAAAGTCTGATTTAGAAAAAGAAGAAATGAACAAACGTTGGAACACTTCGCGTATGGAAACCCGTTGGCAAGAATACAAGGGTGCGATGGTTCGCGTGCAAATATTACTGGGCAACAGTGATTTGCGCGAAATGCGCCTGCGTTTGATGCAAAATGCGGACGGTATGGATATTGATGGCGATATCCGCACAGTACTTGGCAAGGTTGCAGATTACGAGATGAAACGTGTATGTGGCCGCAATGCCGACAGTATTGTATTGGTATATGACAATCCGTCGTTTGAAACGATGCGACCAACACCGTTCTTTGATTATCGAATCGAGGCCGAAGGCGCAACAATGCGCGAATACGGTTTCCGTTGCGTCTATAATAATTAAAAAAACAAAAAAACTAAAACAAAAAGGATGAAAAATGAAAAAAATACTTGGTGTTTTTGGTGTATGCGGTGCGCTGTTTTGCGCGGGATGTGATGCGGGTGATGTGACCGCACAAAACGGCGATACGGTCGTTATCAACTTTGCGGGTTATTTGGACGGTGTTCAATTCCCGGGTGGAACCGCAGAATCATATCCATTGGTTTTGGGCAGTGGCCAATTTGTCCCAGGATTTGAAGAACAATTGGTTGGTGCGAAAAAGGGCGAAGAACGTGATGTCAATATTACTTTCCCGACACAATATGTTCCGGATTTGGCGGGCAAAGACGTTGTGTTCAAGGTCAAAGTTGTCGATATTCAAAAGAAATAATTTTGGATTGGTGAAAATAAAACACACCCCAATTGGGGTGTGTTTTAGTGGTTAGTGCGGGGCGAATGCCCCGCGTTTTTTTAACTTGTCATCCCGTGCTTGACACGGGATCTCTTTGTTATCAGGCGAGACTGAAGAGGTCCCGACTTTCGTCGGGATGACGGCGGAAATCCGCCGGTTTTTTGGGTAATTCCCCTTCGCATTCCGGGGGCCCCTAAAAATGAAATT
>JAFSOV010000003.1 GCA_017443235.1 Alphaproteobacteria bacterium | reverse complement strand
GTCTGGTAGAGTGCTTGCTTTGGGAGCAAGATGTCGTAGGTTCGAATCCTGTCGCCCCGACCATAAAATTCAAATCGGCCGTGTGCCGATTTTAATTTTATGACCGCGCAGCGGTGGATGCGAACCGTGGTTCGGCACGACAGTTGGTTTGCACAAGCGATAGTGCAGTGCGAACCTTACGTGTGGTGAGTGAAACGAACAATCGTCGCCCCGACCATAAAATTCAAATCGGCCGTGTGCCGATTTTAATTTTATGACCGCGCAGCGGTGGATGCGAACCGTGGTTCGACACGATAGTTGGTTTGCACAAGCGATAGTGCAGTGCGAACCTTACGTGTGGTAAGTGAAACGAACAATCCTGTCGCCCCGACCATAAAATTCAAATCGGCCTTGCGTCGGGGGTGATTTTGTTCAATAATGTGGTCACTATGAGTACAGAAAATCACAAAATAGATTACACACTGCATACCCACACAATCGGGTTTGATGGGCGCAACACGGTCGAAGAAATGATTTGCGCCGCCCGTGCGCGCGGGTTTCACACAATTGGTTTTTCAAATCACTTTATTGTCCATCCCTATATTAAAAAATCCAAGATGTATGAATATGCCGCGCGTGGCGGGTATGCGGCCATATATAATGATGATATAAATGTGGCAATGGCAAAGTTCATGGCACATTATGGTGAGGTTCGCGGTCTGCGGGAAAAATACCCCGATATGAATATTCTGTGCGGAATGGAAATGGATTGGTTCCAATACGACGGGTGGCGCGATATGGCGAACTGTGCGGTGGCGCGGTTAAATCCGGACTATGTTATTGGGGCGATGCATTTCATAGACCGGGGCGCGGATGGCACGTTGAATGTTCATGATGTGGAAAATGCGGGCCCGCGGGAATCCGGGCGATTGCTGCGCGAATATTATCAAAACCTGATGCGGTTGGCGGAATATGATTGGCGGCCAATGGGTTTTCGGTTTAATTGGGTTGCGCACTTTGATTTACCGCGCAAGGTTGGATTGTATAACGAAGATATGGAAAATGCCGCATTAAAGGCATTGGCATTGAATAATATGCCGATAGAGATAAACACTGCGCTGATGGGCAGGGAAAATTATTCGCCGATTGGGGGACGTGTAAATAAAATAAAACAAATGACGGGGCTGGGGGTGCCGGTCCTGGCCAGTGACGATGCGCATGATGTGTCGCGCCTGGGGATGAGTTTTTCTGTGGTTGAAAAATTGGCGAATTCGCAGAATTTCTGTACCACTTTCAATAAATTAAAACAAAAAATCGGCGTCCGGTCGCACTAAATTCACAAAAAAATAAATCAATCCATTTTTCGTATGATTTTTTTTTTGCAAAAATACTTGACAATATGTATTTTTGTATTATAAATAAGATGAACAAAACAAAGGGGGTTCGTATGCCGAGTGCAACTAAACTTGTAAAACATCAAGAAAAAACAAGTCAGAGTAAACTGGCAAAACAACAAAAAGCGCGTGAACAGGCGAATACCGAAAATTCTGTGTTGGTAATGGATTTGGACAAGGCGCTTAGTACGAGAGATAGCAAGGCAGCGTTGGAAATTTTAAAACAACCGTCATCGCTGCTGGGTGTTATGTATCCAGACAAATCACACGATATAGTGTGCTTTTATGCGTTGCATGTAATTATGTTGACAATAAAAGACACAGATTATCAAACTGTTTTGCAAGAAATGTCTGATGCGGATATCAAAAATTTGAAAAAGATTTTGGCAACAGCCCAGGAAAGACCGTGTCCAAATGGCGACCTGACGGTAAAATACCTTTATGAATTGGAAAGAGAAATAGCCCAGGGGAACGGAAATATTGTCGCGGAGGCAAAGAAAGTGTCTGTGGGATTGTATTTAAGTGTTTTTGACCATTGGAATGAAGCGGTTACCGAATTAACCAAGTTGTCTGGGGCACTGGATAGTTTTGTGCGCACTGTGCCGGTCAAACAGAAATGGGTGACACTTAAAGAATTGAGTGAATTATTAGGATTCAAAACTATGTCTGCTTATTATTCATTCAAAAACAGATTGGCCGAAAATCATCCAGAAATTGAATCCTGGTTTGAGAGTGTCGGAAAAGATAAGCTTTTCAATATGGAACATTTTGACGAGTTGAGAAAATTACGTCACGAAAGCCTGCACCATATTAATAACAAGTTTCGTCCGCAACCTAAGGGAACATGGACTATATTGGAATTGGCGGATAAGATGGGAATCAAGGCAGGTGACGATACTAAAAAGCGTAACAAGATTTTTGGTATAAAATCTGCACTTAAAAAGAAATTTCCATATGTGGTGGATTATTTCACCAAAGATGGCCAATATTTCAAGGCAGAATGTTTTGAAGATTTCAAAAAATTGATTAGCCAAAAATCCAAAAAATCCCAGGTGGCAAAACCTGATAATTTGTGGACAATGAAGGAATTGGCAACAAAATTGGGATTAAAAAATGAACATGCTTTGGCCGACATCAAATTGAAACTTAAACGTGATAACCCAGATTTGGCCGATACAATTGATTCTTGGTTTGTTTATTCGAATGACGCCAAAGGTAAATCCATTAAATTATTCAAGGCGGAACATTTCGACGCGTTGCAAGATTTGATTGAAAAGGGCAAAAAACGTAAGACAAAACAACGTGCGCCAAAATCGGCCAAGGACATCACAAAGCTCAAACCTGCGGTTCAAAAACCAATGAGCGATGCCGAAATCAAGGCGGCGTTGGATGCGGTCTTGGTGAAACCGGATGCCGATGCCACCGTGGTTGTCCCAAATCCAAAACCGGTTGAACCCAAGATGACTTTGACGGATGTTATTGCGTTAGAGAAAATGGTGGAGCGTTGGATTGAAATGCTAAGCGCGGCCTATAAAAAACAGGACGAGGCGGAACAGCACTATGATGATGCGTTTGGCAAACTGTCAAATGTTAAATCGGCGACAGAACGCGCGGAACTGATAAACCAAATGCAGGTGGCAAACAATGAAATGGTGGCTGCGGCAGAAGATGTGCGCAAAATCCAAGAAAAAATTGATAAGGCCCAGGCATTGACCCGCGACAGACAAACCGCCATAGACGCATTGAGTGCGGCGGAAAAAGTCTTGGCCGAAAGAAATGCGGCGATTGCAGAATTTGTGAAAAATGCCAATCAAAAATAATATGATTGTTGGTAAATAAATGCCCCGGATTTCTGGGGTGTTTATTTACAAATTTTTTGAATTGCATAATTCGCGGCGACCATGCCGAATGTCCCCGTGACGGTTATGATTGAACCGAAATCTTTGATGGGTGAACGGTGCGGCGCGGGGGACTCGGTCGAAAAAACAACCGGAAAATCGCCGATGCGCGCGTCCCGGACGGATTTGCGGATTGTTGCCGCCAAGGGGCATGCGAATGTTTTTGAAATTTTATCTATTTTGACCTTGGTCGGGTCGGTTTTGCGCGCCGCGCCCATGGATGATATAAACGGTATTTTATTTTGTTTGCACCAACGATAAATTGCCAATTTTGATTTGACCGTATCGATGGCATCAATAACGAAATCGGGCCGAACGGGCAGGGCGGTGTCACTATCAAAAAATACATCAAAAGTCGTCACTTTTATATCCGGATTGATATCGGCAATTCGTTCCCGGGCAATATCGGTTTTCTTGCGTCCCAATGTTGATTCGGTGGCAAACAATTGCCGATTTATATTTGATTCTTCGATCACATCAAAGTCCAATAAAATTATGTTGCCGATGCCCGATCGCGCCAATGCCTCAATCGCAAAAGATCCGACCGCACCGCATCCAAAAACCATAACGGTTGCGTTCTGTAATTTTTTGATTTTTTCGTCACCCAGTAACGTGCGAACCCTAAGCAATCGGTCGGACATAACTTATAATCCTTTGCAGATTTTGATAGATTTGTTCGGCCATTTCTTCAATATCGGTTTGGTGTGCGACGGCGATTGGGTCAATGGCGGCATTCAATTTTTCAATTTCTTCAATTGGGTTGGCGGTGTCACTTTCGACCAAAATTCTGTTCTTGGGGGTTGCGGTTATTCGCGCCATGTCCGCGCCGCCTTCGCGTGGGGCGTGATAAGAAAAATATATATTATATTTATCCGCCAACATTTGAATTTGTCCCGCATCCCCATTAAATCCGTGCGCCACAATTGCGGGCGGCATTTTCGCGCCACGTTCGCGGAATATGTGTAGGATTTTGTCCCATGCGCCAACACAGTGCATATGCACCGGGCGGCGGAATTTATGGGCAATTTCCAATTGGGTCGTAAAGATTTCTATTTGTCGTGGCATATCTGGATGATATTTATCCAGCCCGATTTCACCGACCATCAAATTCGGGTGCGTTGCCAAAACATTTGATATTTCACCCGTGAAATCGGTGGTCACGTCTGCAATGTACCATGGGTGAATTCCAACGGCGGCAAAGTTTCTGTCGTCATCGCGTTCGGCAACATCAATCGCCGCCGCCCAATCGGTTGGACGCGTGGCATTATAAATTCGGCACGCAATTTCCGGATTTCCCGCATCTGGCGCCAAATGACAATGTGCATCGGTGTATATCATACTTTGACTATACGCCGAAAATCCGCCGCGCGCAACAAAGATTTTTAATTTCCGGATGGAATATATAACTGTTGATACGGTTCGTATTCTGTTGCCACAGAGCCTTCTTCCATTTGAAAATTTGTTAGGTTCAATGTTTGTAAAGTTGCGATGCTTGCAAAATATACAATATAGATTGCATCATTTTTTGTGGTAAATGTAAAGGTTCTATTTCTTGTCCCGGAACATGTGGCGTTATTAGCGCAGTTCCACATATAAGTTCCGCCAGAGGGGACAAAAACGGTTCCGTCCGTTTTTATCGCCCTTATATAATAATAATAACTGCCGGTGTAGGTTAGGGTTGCGGACAATGTGTATGTTTTATTCGGTTCGGTTGGTAATATCTTGGCACGTGGCAGTTCCGCGCCATATAGACTGACCGTGGTATAAGTGGAATTATCCATAAATGAAGCATCAAGTAAATTTTTTGTGCTGTGGCCGGTTGAGCCGCGAATATCCATTATCCAACAATCGGTCGGGTCGTTGGGGTTGTATTCTATGCATTGGAATTCAGTGTTGATTGCATTTTGAACGGCGGTGTTCATCGTGACGGCATCGATTAATGCGTCGGTTTGCGCACTGTATTCGCCGGTCGAATCATAAATACCTTTTGCCCCATATTCACCCGCGGTGCCGGTGTTGGTCAAAGCCTGCGCCGTGCCGTCATTTGCCAAAATTTTATCCTGTTTTACCGCAACGGCGGTATCTACATAGTCCTTGGATGTGGGAACGTTTTCATTCGCACCAAACGCCGAAAACACAACTAAAATTCCAAGAAACAATACGACAAAATTCCTCATAAATCCCGTCCTTTTCTGTATAAAAATATGGTAACAAAAAAGGTACGTTTATGTCCATCACTTTTTTTAGAAATTGCGATTCAGTAAAATCAATTACTTACAAAAACTGACCCCTGGTCACAAAAAAGGTACGTTTTTTGTGACCAGTTTGATGCCGCGCGCACCGCGATTTACAATGTTTTTATTCATGTTGTTTTATTTCTTAAAATGTGATATTATATTGTCGAGATTTGGATTTTGGGGGATTATATGAAAAAAGTTCGTGATAAAAAGAAAGATTTAATACGCCTGGCCAAGCGCGTGTATCGCCATACTGCGCCCCTTTTGCTGGGCGAGGCGATATTGTTCACAATCGTCGCACTGCTGATGATGATAAAGCCGGTCGAATTTTTATCGGCAATAACGTTTGTTGTGGGCGCAATGTTGGTCGTGTTCGGGCTGTATCGCGTTAGTATGGTTTTTGTTTCGACCCAGGGTTTTACCGCCGGAACGTTTGATGTCTTCTTTGGTTTGGTCACGTTCATATTGGGTGTTGTATTTTGCATATATCCGTACGGCGCGACCGTCGGCGTGATTTATATATTTATAGTAATGTTCTTAATGAACGCGTTGCGATTGTTGTTCTTTGCGATAAATGTGGCGCGGGCGCGAATCGGTCACCATATTGCCGATATCGTCGTGTCGGGTGTGTTGGTGATATTGGCGTTGTCGTTGCTGTTTATGCCGAATTTAGCGATTGGGGTTTTGGTGTGGTTCTTGGCAATATATTTGTTGCTGTATGCCGGGGCGGACATATATATGTTTATGCGCCTGCGGCAAATAAAGAGAATGATTCGCAATATGGATTAATATGCGCGCATAAAATTATTGAAAATCCGATACGCATAGTGTATAATTTGCGTATGTTTATGAAAGAATGCGCTTTTTATTTCGTCCATCATGCCCGTTTGGGCAAGTGTTTCTAGGTACAAAAAATCAATAAAATAATTCGGTTGGGCGCGGGTGCCCGAATTCAAACAATAAAAACCAAGGAATAAAAAAATGGATTTGAAACCAACAAAACCTTTATCGGGCTTTATAGAATTACTGCCGGCACAACAGCGTTGCTTTGACGAATGCGCGCGCCGGATGCAGGCGGTGTTGAAAAATGCGGGTTATTCGCGCCTGGATTTACCGGCGATAGAGCGGGCCGAGGTTTTGACCGACAAAGATAACTGGGACGAAATTGAAACGCAAATCTTTCTGTTTCAAAAGGGCGACACGAAAATGGGATTGCGATATGACGGAACGGTTGGTCTGTCGCGCTTTGTCGCGGGTCATATGAATGATTTAACTTTCCCATTTTATACATACCAATTTGCGCGCAATTATCGTGGCGAACGGCCGCAGCGTGGTCGCTATCGCGAATTTTGGCAATTGGATATTGATATTTTGGGCGTTCAAAATTTGTCGTTGAATTACGATGCCGAAATTGTTGCCACACTTGCGCGGGTGTATGAATCTGTGGCGGATATTGTTGGGGCGGTAAAAATCAAGGTGGGAAATCGTCGTTTTTGGAACGCCATGTTCGCATATTTGAATTTGGACGAGAAACAATCGCGCGATGCGTTTGTATTGATTGATAAACGCGATAAAATTACGGATTTTGTGGAGGGGTTGGTTGAAACCGTTGGTGAAAGTGCGGCAAAGGAAATAGATGCCGTATTTAAGGACGGTTATCGTTCGTTTGTTGGTAAAACGGGCGAATTGGACGCGGCCATTGCGGAAATGGATCGGTTTATGGAACTTTTGGGCGCAATGGGCGTTAAAAATGCCGAAATAGATGTTTCGATTATGCGCGGACATTCGTATTATACCGGAATCGTGTTCGAATTCTTTTCTGTGGATTATCCAGAACTGCCTGCGGTCGGTGGTGGTGGTCGCTATGAAAACCTGGTGTCGAAATTTTCCAAAACCAAAATTGTTGGGGTGGGGGCATCAATTGGTGTGTCGCGTTTGTTGGTTGCTCTAATGGAAATGGGTAAGATTGATTTAAGCAAATGGGAAAAATCTGTCGATGTTGCGGTGTTGGTTATGGGTGATGAAAATATGCCGTATGCGATGTCGGTTTTGAATGCTTTGCGGGATGCCGCTGTGCCGTCTGTGGCGTTCCTTGATACGGACAAAAAGTTCAAAAATCAAATTGAATATGCCGACAAAATTATGGCTAAATTCAGTATGATAATTGGAACCGATGAAGTAAAAAATAAGGTTGTGACCGTCAAAGATATGGCAACCGGAAAACAACAGACTTTGCCGTTCGTGGACGCAATAAAATTGGTTAAATAATGGGTTAAAAATGGTAATAGATCAAAAACTGTTGGACATAAAACAGCGCGCCGCGGATATTCAATCCAAGATGAATTCGGGCGATGTGTCGGGTGACGAATTGACCAAATTGGCGCGTGAATATTCGCGCCTGAACGACATTTTGCCATTGGTTGATGAATATTTTCAGATAAAGCAGGGCATAACCGATGCAACCGAGATGCAGCATGATGCGGAACTGCGCGAAATTGCCACCGAACAATTGGAAGATTTGAAACATCGCCTGCCGGACGTGGAAAAACGGTTACAGATTGCCTTGCTGCCGCGGGACGATGCGGACGACCACAGTGCGATTATGGAAATTCGCGCCGGGGTGGGTGGCGAAGAATCTGCGCTGTTTGCGGGCGATTTGTTCAATCAATATAAATCCTATGCGTTGCGGCACGGGTGGAAAATTGAAATTATTGAAGAAAACGCGACTTCGTTGCACGGGTATAAAGAAATTATTTTCAAAATCGATGGCGATGGGGTCTATGCGCGTATGAAATTTGAATCGGGAATTCACCGCGTGCAACGCGTGCCGGAGACCGAGGCGGGCGGTCGTATTCATACATCCGCCGTTTCCGTTGCCGTTATGCCCGAGGCCCAAGATATCGATGTCAAAATAGAAGAAAAAGATATTCGTATTGATGTTTTTCGGGCATCGGGGGCGGGCGGTCAACACGTCAATAAAACCGATAGTGCGGTGCGTATAACGCACTTTCCAACGGGTATTGTCGTCACGTGTCAAAATGAACGCAGTCAGATTCAAAACAAGGCAACCGCCATGGCGGTATTGCGTTCCAAATTGTATGAAAAGCAACGCAACGAACAAGATGCGGCGCGTACCAGTTCGCGGCGCAGTATGGTTGGTTCGGGCGACAGAAGTGAAAAAATCCGCACATATAATTTTCCGGAACAACGCGTGACCGATCACCGTATCAAATTGACATTGTATAAATTGGACGATATTTTGGCGGGTGGGCCGGGGTTGGATGAAATGATAGACGCCCTGATTTCCGCCGACCAACTGGAACGACTTGCCGCAATGGAATAGTAGGGCGCGGGGCGCATAAAAAATAATAAAAAATGTCAATAACGCCGGTGATAAAGAAAACAATCTTTCAATGCTTTTGGCTAATTTGAATTAGTTGCTGGCGATTGATCATTATTTTGTTCAGACGGCACATAGTTGGTTTTAACTAAATGCAGATGTGATATTCTGTTCCATAGAAGACTAAAATCCTCTGTGGTCCATGGGGCGGTTAAACCAGCAATTTGTACAACCAAGTATTTTATATCGCTGTCTGTCACCGTAAATGTATACGTTGGCATGCTGGTTGAAGTGGAACGAAATGCGGCGCCGGCCGTTCCATCGGGTTTGTATACATTTATGTATCTATTACTTGTTGATGGGGCTGTATCGGTTTTTACAAAAGCGACTCTGTATATAGAGCTAGAGAACTCACCATCCCAATACAATTTATATTCAACATTCGGTTTGATAGGTATCCTTATGCTACTAGACGCATCTTCTATATATTGCCAGCGTGTTGGGGTTTCATAATTTAAATATGCTCGAAACCATTCGCCACCACCTTTTTGAATTCCGATGTCTGCGCCGGTAATTTTAAATAATATACATTCACTGGTTGAATCGTTGGGGTCGATACGCTCGGCACATTGGAACTCGCTGTCTATCGCATTCTGTACCGCGGTGTTCATAGTGACGGCATCTATCAACGCATCACTCTGCCCACCGTACGACGCGGTTGAGTCATAAATATTTTTTGTGCCGTATTCGCCGGATGTGCCGGTGTTGGTTAAAACCTGAGTTGTGCCATCATTGGCCGCAATCTTATCCTGCTTGGGCGCGATTTCTGTGTCCACATAATTCTTGGATGTTGGGATATTTTCGCCCGTCGCAAACGCGGAAACCGCCATAAAAGCCCCGATTGTTATTGATATTAAAATTGCCTGCATAATCCCCACCTTTTGAAACAAAAAACCGTCAATGGAAATTGACGGTCGGGGTGTTCAAAAATCATATCGTCAACGATCCCAACCGCCTTTGGACAAAGTCCTGTTGTATATGCGGTTGGCACCCCGAACCGCGCGCGGCCGGGGGAATGTTTGTCGATGCAAAACACAGAAAATCATAAACAGATTGCGATGCCTTGCACCGGACGATATGGACTTTTGAAGGTCCCGGACCGGATTCCCATCCAGTTCAAAGATATGATACCGTATTTTTGTGCTCCGGTGCAAGAACATTTTTTGTGGGTGTGTTTTTGTTTATTAAAAACGGCAAATTTTTGCCAAAAATCGGCGTTTTTCGTGTCAAAAATGAATTTTAGAAAAATTAAAAAATATTAGTAAAATTGGGCGGTTGTGTGTTTTTGTTAAATTATTGCTTTATTTTTGGGGTGGGGCGGGGTGTGCACGACCCAAAACGGGTTAAAATCGGCGTTTTTGTTGACGTGCCGGGTGAAAAAATGGGGCTGGGACATCATATATTCGAATTATCAAAATTTAACCATAAAAAATGCGGCATTGTGTATGCGGATGTGCGCAATTTTAGTGCGGTCGGCGTGGTAAAAAATTAAAATAATATGTAAAGTTTGCGATATAACACAATGTTTTTCCTGAAAAAAACAGGGCGCGATAAAAACGGTTTTTGAACGGCGGGGCACGGGTGCACAAAAGGCGCATAATGTATATTATGTATAGTTTTGTTTGCTAATGCCGCACAAAACTATACATAATATAATCCGGTATTCTTTTATCTCTGGAAAATAGTTTTGTTTGCTAACGCCGCACAAAACTATACATAATATAATCCGGTATTCTTTTATCTCTGGAAAATAGTTTTGT
>JAFSOV010000002.1 GCA_017443235.1 Alphaproteobacteria bacterium | reverse complement strand
TGAAGATGGTTCCGTCACTCAACGCGGAATTTGTGATGCCGATGCGGATGGTGATGGCTATTGCAACGATAATTTCTTGGTGACGTGGGATTTGTTGCAAAGTGCAACAGATTTGCCGGAAACAACGGTCACATATAAAACGTGTTATGAATGGACGAAAAATGCAGCACACACGGATGCGAATTGTATATTGTGGAATTTAAGTGATAGAACTATTCATGCATGCACATGTTCGTGTCGCGATGTTTATGGGGAGGGATATGCCACGTGCTATCCAGACGGTACATGCAACTATAATTCTTGTTACGTTAGTTAGTCAGTAACAAATTAAAGACACATAAAAAACGTTACGGATAAGCACCTACCATTACGCACTATGCCTGTTTATGGCCTCGCCTATCTCGGTCAATGACGCGGTTGATGGCAAAATCGGTTCAAAATATACATGGGCCGTACCCGGCGTCATACGACCACGCTTTGGCCAATAAAGGCCCGTATCGGTTCCAACCGGAATAATCGGCAATTTTAATTTTTGCGCCAAAAACAACAGACCACGTTTCAAAGGCACGGGGTGACCGGGTTTTGTGCGTGTGCCTTCGGGGAATATAATCAGGGTTTGACCGTTCATAATTTTTTCTGCGACCGCGTCCGCCAATTTATTCATATTTGTTGCACCGCGCGCACGATTAACCGGTTGCAACCCCATCCGCCAAAATGCCCAACCATAGATTGGAATCCACAATAATTCGCGCTTCAAAATAAAGAACGGATTTTGAACGTTGTTTGCCAAAATCGCAACCTCCATCATAGACATATGTTTTGCGGCAATTATCGCCTTGCCATCCAAACGCACGTTTTCATTTGGGGCGTCCGGGACACCATTTTCTTCGGTCGGCGGATAATGAATTTCGTATTTTATACCACAAATCAAACGCGCCAATATCAACACGCCCGCCGCATCGGCCAACACAAATTTTGTGTTCAGTTTCTTGGACACCAAACCAATCAACAACAACGGCGCCCAAAGCACAAAATAAATTGCCAAAACAGTTTTGAAAATTATTGTTCTTAACATATTATCCTCACATATATATTATTACAAGTATTGTGGTCCTTCTTTGATACCGAACATTGTCACGATGTATTTTGCATACTCTATCATCCAACGTTCCAACCTGCGCGCCGGCGGCATTTCAGACAACGCAACCGGACACGCCACAATTTTGACATCCGGCAATTCGTGCTGAATTAAATATTTTGCCCGGCGAATATGGTCTTCGGTTGTAATCACAACGATTCGGTCCAAACCCGAACGACCGACAATTTTTCTTATCGCCACCGCATTTTGATATGTAGATTTCGAATCGGATTCGATAATTGCACGGTCTGTATTTGGATAACCGGCCGCATCCGGCGCACCAATTATATAAAGGTCCGAATCGGGATATTTTTCCATTTGTTTTAATGCGAACGGAATACGCCGAAAATCCCCCGTCAGTACGAATATACTGTCATTAGACATAATAAAATTGCAATCGTTTGGGGCGGTCAACTTGAACGCGACACCGCCCAACACAATCAACCCCAACAATAAAAAAGAAGGTCGCAGAATTTTCATTGTTCACTGTTCAAAATCTTCAAAGTTGTCTTTTTTGTTACAAAAATCGCGAATACAATAATCGCAATCGGCATCATTATCAACATAATCCACCCCGCGCCGGAAATACTAAGCATTGCCATCAACCCAACGCGCGCAGAATGCGCCACCATCAATATAACCACCAAAATCGGTACCGCCGCCAAGAACCCACACCCACACGCCACAACGCATATCCGCGTCACAATGGTCTGCATCTGTTTAACAATGAACGAATCGCTGGCCCCGACCTGGTTCAAAATTTCCAATTCGCGTTTATGCAGAACGGCGGTATTTCGCGCAATAAACGAAACACAAATTCCAATTGTTGCGATAATCAACGACAACACCACGACCAAAATCGCGACCATCTTCCACCCCGCAGAAACAGACGGCCGCAACGCTTCGTTATGCGTAATAAATCGTGCTTTTTGTTTTACCGAATCGCCAACGGCACGCATATCGGCGGATGTTTTGAACCGCACTTCGAACATAGTCGGCAAATATTTCATCAACGCGCCATTTCCCGCCCCGGAAATCCACGGCCGCATAAGGCCCGCCATTTCTTCATTACCAATTTCGCGCATACTTTCGATTTTGTCGGCGTTATCATCCAACATGCGCCGCACAGATTTCACATTATCGGCATTGGTGACCTGAACGGTGGCAAACGTATCCCATTGCCGATTCCACCGCACAACGCCGGTCCCGATGGCAATCGATATTCCCAACGCCATCACGGCCAAGAACGTCATAATTCCCATCACCGCGGTCATAAACACGGACTGGTCCCGGAACAAAGAAAATACAATCGGCTTTTTCATTTTCATTCGTTTCCAATATCGCTGAATTGTTTCGACAGTGCCGCAAAGTACCCCGCGCCGTCGGTTTTGATTGTTGGCTTTTTCGGGGTGACGACCTTTTCATGTGCGCCGCGCCCACCAACAAAGTTCACATGATGATTTTCGACATGCATAACGGGAAATTTATACTTTTCCATCAGGCCCGAATTATGTGTCGCCAAGATTATTGTCGTCCCGAACATTTTATTCATTTGAATAAACAGTTCCATCAACCGCGACGCATTTTCATCGTCCAGGTTTCCCGTTGGTTCGTCCGCCAACATAATCGCAGGTTGCACAATAATTGCACGCGCGACCGAAACCCGTTGCTGTTGCCCGCCACTAAGCGACAATGGGTTAGAATTCGCGAATTTTGCAAGCCCCACCCATTCCAGTGTTTTCGTGACCAGTTTTTTAACCTTGGCCTCGTCCACGCCGCGCACACGCAGTGGCAACGCGACATTATCGAACACAGAAATATGTGACAACAAAGAATAAGACTGAAACACAATTGCCATTTTATGTCGCAGCGCCGTTATATCATCGTGCGACATATTATTTGTTTGTTTCCCGAAAATCTTGATAATTCCGCGACACGGTTTATGCAGTTGATACATCAACCGCAGCAGCGTTGTTTTCCCCGCGCCCGACGCGCCCGACAAAAAATAGAACGACCCGGCGCCGATATTGAACGACACATCGGTCAAAACATCTTCGTCCGTATCGTACCGCGCGCCGACATTTGCAAAAGAAATAACGGTATTGTCTTCCATACCACAAACCATAGTAAAAAATTTTTTCACGGTCAAGACCCAATTCCCGTCATCCCGACGAAAGTCGGGACCCCTTCAGTCTCGCCGTGAACCACCATATCCCAACTTCCGTCGGGATGACGGAAAAAAATGCATTTTGTATTTTGAACGGGGGCAAATTTGTGATATAATGTGCCTAAGAAAAATGGAGAAAAAGTTATGAAAAAATTATTGGTCAGTGTAATTGCAATCATCGCAACCATTGGGACAACAATGGCGGGCGACACATGCAGCGGTGGATGCAAACCTAAAAAGATTCGCGTTATTCACATCACTGCGGGCGACCCCACAACAATGTATGATGACACGCAATATACGACAACGGTACTTGGACCGGATGGCGGCGTTGAAACATATGAAGACGTGGACACACTTACGGTTGCACCGGCACCGCGCCATCACCATCACGATGCGTATCGTGGCAATTGGTACGTTGGTGGCCGCGTGGGATTACACCTTGCGTCGTGGAAGAATAAATATAAAGGCAGCCCGTCCAACTATAAATTCGACAATGATGAAAATCATGACGATTACATTTTCGAACCGGTCTTTGGCGGGAACATATTTGCGGGCTATCGCTTTACACCAAATTGGCGCGGCGACGTAGAATTCGGCTATATGACGCAATTCAGCGATTCCGACAACGGGTTCACATTCAAATTGCAAACACCGTACGTCACGGCGAACGCATATTATGATTTCGAATCTGGTTTCTATCTGGGCGCAGGCGTGGGCATGGCGTTCCCGCGTGCGACATTGGATTGGGAATATTTTGATTCGGGCGATGCGTCTGAAACGAAACTGTCGTTTATGGGTGCGTTGATGGCGGGGTATTCGTATAACCTGTCCAATTCGGTGGCGTTGGATTTCCGTTATCGTCTATCTGGCTTTACCGGGCCGAAATGGACACGCAACGTTATGGCGGGTGTGACGGACGACAACGGTGTTGAATTGGAATCATTGGAAACCAAGGTTGGATTTGTGTTGGATAATTCATTGTCACTTGGGTTGCGGTACGAATTTTAATCCAAAATAAAAAAAAGTTAAAAAAGGATTTTGGAAACGACCAAAATTATGATATAATACCTTGCATAAGGGAAGAGAGATGAGAGAGGGAATAAAAACATCATTGATATCGATATTGTGCGTTGCGTTTGCATCTGTGGCGAACGCGGCACCGACGGTGCGTGTTGTTGGCGGCAACGGTACATATGATTCTGCGGCGTCTGCGACGGCGGCGCGTGCGGGTTCGTTGCGCGCGACGGGCGGGTTTGTGCGCCCAACGGCATCTGTATCGGGCACGACGACGAACACGGTTGCGACCCCGACCACATCTGCGACGACGACGGGCGGTGCGGTATCAACGGGTGGCGCGACGGTTGGTCGTGTGGCATCATCCCCACGTTTATCCATTGGTAAATATATTGGCGCACCAAAGTCGGTCAGCACATCGGGTGGCACAGGTTCCGATTTAACGGGCCGTGTTGAGCAATTGGAAACCGATGTTTCGGCATTACAGACCGACAAACAGGATGCCCTGCAAGATTCCACATATATTACTATCCAGGGTGACGAATTGATATTGGACCTGGAAAGAATCAAAGAAGATTTGGAAATCGGTGACGGCAACGACGGGCGCGAGGTTGAAATGGGCACAAACGACGACGGTCTGTTGTGGCGGTACGTTGGCGATACCGAATGGACGACATTGATTACATGGGACGCAATCAGTGAAAAATTAGATTTCGACGGCATCGATGAAACGATAACGGAACGCATAACAGATTTGCGGACGGAAATTATGGCGGAATTGGAAACCAAGGTCGATAAAGACCAAGGCATCGACAACGCAGGCCGGGTTTTGGCGATTGGCGCGGACGGTATGGTCACCCCCAGTGATAATTTCTATTCCAAGACGGAAATCGACGAACAAATCGAAAATATCAATAACAGCATTGTGACGACGGATGACCTGGACACGAAACTGGACAAAGACCAAGGCATCGACAACGCGAATAAACCGTTGGTTGTCGGCGCGGACGGCATTGTTGTCCCGTCTGACATAGAATTTGCGACAACGGCGGATTTGGATAATCTGGGCGATTTGGCATATGAAAATACTGTATCCACACCGTTCATTGATAATGGTGCGGTTGAACGCAGTAAATTGGCAACCGACATCACCAATACATTGGACCAGGTGACGGCATGGGAAAATTGGTGGAACGAAAATAAGCCGGGCGAAGGCGATTACGTTATGTCGGTGACGGCGGACGGCACGCGTCAATGGTTCCGTGTTATTACGGCGGACGAATCGGTTTCCGGTGGCGACACCGGCGGCAACACGCCCGACGAACCCTAGGTTCTCCTCTCCTGGAGGAGTACGGCGTGGAACGCCGGGAGGTGGGGGTCCAGCCACCGTCATCCCGATGAAAATCGGGACCTTGTAGAGGTATTTCGCGGACCAATCTACAGGGGTAAAACCAGATACCGGCCTGCGCCGGTATGACGCGAAAAATGCTTTTGAGGGGGCAATTTGTTGAATTCAGGCAAAAATCATCAAATTGCTAAAATCCCCTTCGCATTGTGAAGGGGGGGACCGCTGGAAGCGGTGGGGTAGATAAAAACAGAGAGCTTAGATAACCGCATTGCAAAATCAAAGGGGGATAATGCAACGCGGGGGTCAAAGAAAGAGGGTGCAACGGATACATACAAACAATTATTGTAATTACCCGTCGCAAAACACAAATCCCGCGAAGCCTTGGCAAAGTGGGAAAACAACAAACAACAAGGTCTCGGCGAAACAAGGTTCGACGAACGAAGTATCGACAGAGCGAAAGCAAAGACGGACGAAGTCGCGACGGAGCGCAGCGGAGACGGACAAGCAAAAAGGAACTAAAATGAAATTCAAAGTAAAAGGACTGGTGTTCGTAGGTTTTGCGGCGGCAATCATGTCTGCAGGTGCATACGCAGACCCGGATAATACAGTTACATCCAAATCGTACGTTGATACGAAATTCCAAGAAAAATCGGATAGCGTTAGCGTTGGTAATGCATCTGGAAGCTGGACGGATTTGGATACATCAATTACCGCTTCTGCCACTAATAATACAGCACCAACAACCGCTGCTGTTAAAGCATATGTTGATGATGCGATTAGTGGCGTGACTGGTGGTGCTTCGTCAACATATCAGGCAAAATCAGATGACAATTTCCAAGTAGGTAATAGTTCTGGCGGTTGGTCTGATTTGGATACCGCTTTCGCCAACGGTACATACACAACAAAGAGTGTTGATTCAACAACGGGTGTCGTGACCATTGATGCTAACGGAACTACCGATACAACTTTGGCCACAAGCGGTGAAACAGGTAAATTACCAACCGCAGCAACCGTTAAAACTTACGTTGATAATGCCATCACCACACAACACACAACAGATAATTCAACATACCAAGCGTATTCCCAAACTGCCAACCAAATCTCTAACGGTGCCGGCGGATGGAAAGACCTGGATTCTGTAATTGACAACACAACCGCGAGCAGTGCTTCTGCACCAACAACCGCAGCCGTTAAAACTTACGTTGATTCTCAGGCAACAAGTGCGGCAAGTGGTATCCTGGTACAAAGCGTTACAAATAATGATACAACACACGCCCCGAGCGGTGATGCTGTTTATGATTTTGTAACCGATGCGATTTCAACCCAGGCATCAACTGATGCTGGCACATACCAAGTTAAATCAACCGCGGCCAGCATCGGTGGCACAGGTGGTACTTGGACCCCGGTAGATACAAGTGTCACATCAAGCGGAACATCTGTTCCAACGACCGCAGCAGTTTACAATGCAATCCAAAACGCAACCAACGGTAATGTTATCCCGGCTATGCCGAATACTTGCACTGCGGCGGCACCATGTGTGTTGACTAACAGTACAGTAGACGGCAGTTTGACTTGGGTGCCAATCCAACAGGCCGAATAATATTGGTTAGTTAGAAAAAATGCTTGTGTCCTTGAACACCCCTTCGGGGGTGTTTTTTTACGCAAAAAATAAATTATTTATAAATATTTTTATTGTCAATATTTTCGTTTTTTATTACCTTTGTGGCAATAAAACAAAGGAGAAATTTTTTATGACTAATAAACATTTTATATTTACAGATGAATCGTGTGTGAATAACCCTGAAAAACAATACAGTTCTGTTTGCGCAATGTCCGGCAGTGTGCAATTTTTCAAATCACACCAAAAACAAATTGAATCAATTCTCAATAAACCCGGGGAATATAAATTTCAAAAACTGAATAAAGATACAAAAAACGATATATTAACATTGTGTAACGATTTTATATTTCCGGCAATAGCTGCAGGTGACTTACGTATAGATGCATTGATTTGGAGTAACCACGCCTATCCAAAAAAACAAGAAATTATGCACTATCATTTGTTATTGGCCGTTTTACGCAAGCATTCGCCAGATACAGATTGGTTGTATTATCCCGACCACGACAGGGGTAAAGATTATGCAGAAATAACCGATATAGTTAACGCCGCGGTAAATTCTAAAAACACGTATATGCAATCACTGATAAAATTGGCGACCGAATATAATATAAGGTATGGGGGCGAACTGGATTCAAAACATTCCAGACTAATACAAATTACTGACATTTTCGCAGGTTTGGCGGCATTTTCATACAATAGTTATGGCGACTATACAGATTGGAAAAAAAATACAACCGGCGCACTTTCGTTTGATTTTGCACAATCTGACATAGAAAATAATAAAACCGCCATAAACCATCACCCAAAATTTCAATTACTGGACGCAATTAATGCCGAATGCAAAAAACACAACCCGAAACATTCAATAAATACTAGGCACGGCCTGCATTCTTTCGACCCCAGTTACGGAATGAATTTCTGGTTATGGGGCAATGATAGAAGCGTATTGAAAAGGGCCCAACAATAAAATGTAACCCTGTATAAAAATGCCCGTGTCCTTGAACCGTCTCTTTCCCAGAGACGGTTTTTTCACGCCATAAATCTTTTCGGTTGACTTTCGATATATTTTTATGATATAATGCACGCTAGGTAAAGAGGCTATATCCCACGTTTAGCATGTCTATGCAGCCTTTGGGTGTTCGTGCGGTGATTGCCTCTTTTTTATATCTTGCACGTAATAAACCCAAGATTTAAGCCCCGTTTGAACACATCATCAAACCTGTCCATGGGTTTAATATATTCCAACATTGAATCCGCACCAAGTTCCCGCATCATACGCAACAACAGATTATGTATTTTATGGCACGGCATTTGTCTCTTTGGACATATTAGTAATGAACCATTGTGAGAAAATCTATTACGATAACGACGTATTTGGTCTATTTCAAACGAAACTTTTGCACGACTGATAAATTCACGACGTCTTGAAAATATATCGGTTAAAACCTTTGGATAACGATTCCATATTTGTTCTTTGCGTTCCGCCATAAACAAACGAGACCAAAACGCAAAAGTCAAACTATCTATCAATTCATTACGATCGGTTATATTTTTTTTCTTCGGTCAATTTTTCATCTTGCCGAACAAATTCGAATATCCAATTTTCGCCCATATATTTAGAAAATACAGAATCTATCTTGTTGCGCAACGCTACTTCAAATTGACTTAACAGCGGATACAGGCTTTCACAAAGTTCCACATTAAAAAAATATTCTTCAACCGTTTGCGGTTCGTCTGGGTTGCCATATTTAGACAACCTTTTTTCAGACAAAAAATCAACTATTCTGCACATTTATAAAACCGTTATTATTGGCGGTATTATGACAAAAATCCCGAGAAAAGCAATATAAAATTCGCTGTTCATAATTTATTGTATATAAATACACATAACATATGTTCTAACTATAAAAAATCAAGAAAAATTATAATTAGATTAAAACTTATACAAATAACTATAAACAACTATAATTAAAAAACTTATCTGCACCAACCGGCCCTTTTGCCGCCGTTGTATGGCCGGCCCAATCCAGAACGAACCAATGCGCGTCCAACATCCACGCCGCGGCCGTCCGCAACATTCGCGTCTATGCGCCCCAAATATTTATCGTCTTTGATATTGGTCAATTCAACAACCGTACCCGCCGGTATCATTTGCGCCAATCGGTCGCGCGCACGCGCCGCCATTTCACGTTCCGCCGCGCATTTCCCGTGAATTTCCGGCGTGTCAACATCCCGAATGCGAACCCGCGCAGCAACCCGAATATCACCATCCAACATAACGGTCGCATCAAATGTGTCGCCGTCAATCACACGCCCCACGCGCGCAGGCGTGGCATTCGCCACACCTACACATAAAACCGTAAAAATCGCACCAATAAATATTCTCATTACGGTAACCGTGGCGACCATGTCGGTTCTAATCCGTTCACGCCATCCGGCAAATCTATGTCATAAATGTTCTGGCCGGTGATATCGACACTGCGAATATGGCTGACCCGTTCAATGTTGTCGTCCGTCCGTTCGGTTTCATAATAAACCACACGGCGCGAACCCGGCGCCCATGATGGGGCCTCCATAAACCAACCGCCCGCCAAAATCTTCTCATTCTTGCCACGTGTATCCATCACGCCAACATAGAACGTGTCGTCCGCCATTTTCGTGAACGCAATAAATTGCCCGTCCGGGGACCACGCCGGGGTCGCATACCGCCCCGCCCCGTATGTGATGCGTTCCACCGCGCCGGACTCTATGTCCAAGATATGAATTTGCTGGCTGCCACTTCTGTCTGAATTGAACGCAATTTTGCGGCCGTCCGGAGAATAAGAAGGACTGGTGTTAATCGAATCGCCGGTCGTCAACTGTTTTAAAGAATTGTTTTCTATGTCATATTCATATATGTGTGTAATCCCGTTTTTCACCAACGACAATGCCACCCGTGTCCCGTCCGGCGAAAACCGCGGCGCAAAGTTCATGCCCCCAAATTGGCCAAGCCGCCGCTGGGCCCCGGTGTTCAAATCCAAAATCCAAACCATCGGATCATCGTTATAGTAAGACAAAAATACTATCGATTGCATATTCGGCGAAAAATGCGGCGACATAACAAAAGTCTTGGCATCCGACAAATACCGCATACCGTAACCGTCTTGGTCCATAATCGCCATACGCTTTACCCGATTATCAATTGGCCCCGTTTCCGCAATAAATACAATCTGGGTGTCGAAATACCCAACCTCACCCGTAAGTCTTTCATAAATCGCGTCCGCCATAATGTGACCCAACCGCCGCACAGATTTTTTAGACGCGGCCAGACTTTGCGCCTCTATCTGTTCTTGGCCGGCAACATCCCAAACATAGAAATCCAATTGATATTTGCCGTCCGCCGTTTTGGTCAGTTTAGATTGAACCAAAACCGCCGCTTTTATCGCCGCCCAAGATTTGAACGCCGGCATCGCGTCCATCTTTACAAATTCTGGAAACGCGTCGTGGTTCACAATGTGAAACAGGCCCGTGCGTTTAAGGTCTGATTCCACCACACTGCGAATTGTCGCCGCATCGGTCGCGGATGCACCATTTGCCACTTCAAATTTTTGAATTGCGACCGAAATCGGTTCTGCACCACCCGCGACGATATCAACCTTTAATTCCGCGCGCGCAGATGGCACAATAAACGCAAATATGGCAACCGCCAACATCAAAATCCGTTTTATCATTTTGAAATCCTTTCCTTAAACCGATTCGCATTTTATAACATCCATATATAAAGTGCAAGCCCCCAAATGGCCAAAAATTACCCCAAAACAGACCACAAAAAAACAAATACAATAAATTTTTTTGTGTCGTAAATTTTTCCCAGATTTCCGCCCTATACAAACCCCTATACACCCGCCAACACGCCCGTAAATACTGACGCCTAGACAAATGTATTGACAAATGTAAATACAATGGTATAGTGGCCTGTAAAGACGGTTGTATTGAGTAATGTATAGAGGTGAAAAAATGCCAAACGTTATGCAACAACTTTTCGTTATGAACATTGAATCGCTGCTGCGGGAATATGCCGCGTATCGCGCTTTCAACAAATCGGACGCGGTTATCAATATGCGCATACCGCGCCCCATACTGGACCGATTGAAAGAATTGGCGGCGGCCCAGCATGTTCCATACCAATCACTGATTTCGTCTGTATTGTTTTCATTGGCGAATACCGAAGACAACAACAAACAATAAAAAAGGAAAGAAACGATGAAAGAAAACATTCTTGTCCCAACAAAACAACAATATTACGACCTGGTCCGGGCAAAAAGCACCATACATTTGTACGATGAATTATCCATTTGGCCAAATTGGGCGCCAAACGAACGCTATGCCGTCACATCTAATGAATATTGGCGGTTAAACGAATTGTTGGACATCATTAAACCCCAAGACAAAGGTTTCTTTGCAAATCCGCTGACATTGGATATGGCGTTTGAACAAAACACACCAAATGGTAAAGAATTCGCCAAATTAGATAAAAAAGAATTGGCATATCACCATATGCGCCCAATCAACGACAACAACGATATGGAATTGTCACGTTATGCGGCGTGGACGTTAATCCAAGAAATTGGTAAAACTATGCCAACCGAATTTGTCGAAGCATATTTTATACGCCCGAACGCATCTTTGTTCGATTTATATCATATGTCCGAACAAACCGGACGCATACCTTTGCGTGAACAGGTTGCAAAATTGAACGACACTTTGGATGGTATCTTTTATTCACTGGGCGCAACACACCAACATTTTGCTAAATTCAACCATGAAAAAATAGAATGGTTGTTTAACAACAAAACCAAAAAAGAAATCATCAAACAACGTGCATTGTTCCCAAATGTTCAAAAACCCAAGGCCGGCACATTGGCAAATCCGGCACACACCCAGATGTATGACTATATGAACAAACGTTTGTTAAATGCATATATCAATGCGGCAAAATCTATTATTGAAAAATGGGATGCAAATCCGCAAAACCATAATTATTTTGCGTTGCGCGATATGACATATTATGCGTTGCACAATATAGTTGCCGATTTTTGGTGCAATGGCGAAACCAGTCCTTTGGCCAACCTGAACCAATTTGGAATCAAATCGGTTGAAAAATGCTTGAACGAAAACAGATTGGCGTTCGCAAAAAAATATATAAACGAAAAAATACGATAAAACAAAAAGGCGTCATTTGACGCCTTTTAATTTTTACGCGCCTGCGATTATTTGAATCCCAAGAAATCAACCGGGCAATTAAAGAATTCCGCCCCGCCCTTGGAACCAACGAATTGCAAGATAAGCCCAACACTGAACAACAGGAAGAATCCAACCAACATACCAAGACCCTTCTTTTCCAAATCCTCCTTCTTTACTTCACCGGCCTTGATAAATCCCCATGCCCAATCCATCAAGACAAACGCCGCACCAATAAATGCCAATGTCCGCAGGGTGTTTATAACTGGTTTCAATCCGGTAATCAGTTTGCAAACAGCTTCATCCGCAAACGCGGGCATACTTGCCATCACAAACACGGATGCAGCCAAAAAATAATTCGAAATCTTCTTCATATCAAATCTCCTTTTCTTTTGTGCATTCTATCACAAACTTATTTATATTGCAAGTGTCAAGTCCCCTTCACATTTTCCCCGTCATCCCGACGCATCGGGCCCCGCAAAATTTGAAAAATTTTGTGGGTGATACAGGCCGGGACCTCTTCAGTCTCGTCGTGAACCAAAGAGATCCCGACTTTCGTCGGGATGACGATTAATAACTAAATAACTATTTTCCAGTAATTGTATAGAAACGACGGGAAATCGGTTCTGCGCGACAGCAACCACAATCCGCAATTTTCGCCGGTTTTACAGAAACTTCGGCCGCCGCCGGAACAATAACCTTGCGGTCTGCACGTTCGGTGCGCCCCGCGTGGTCGCGCGCAAATAAATCGGAACATTTAGTATTTTTATAAACAATGCGGTTATTACCATCAATGCCATCAACACTGTCCGAATAATGACGTGCATATTCGTCACTGTAATATACGCAATCTTTACCGTCCTGGGTATAGCGGACGCCGCCCTTGTAATAGTCATAATATGTACAACCCGCAATCGCAGTCGCCGCAACAACAGAAAATAAAATTTTGTTCATGGTGTTTTTCCTTTCGTTATCTCTGCCCGCGGCCCCCGATTCGTTCAATGACATTTTGGCACAAATGCCGCCGGTGTCAATTATTTTATGTTGGGTTTTTATCCACTGGGACAAAACAGAAAAATATGGTATAATTACGTGGTACAGGATGGATTTTTCATTATGAATTATGAACGTTTTGGTTTAGTAAATACCCGCGAAATGTTTGCCGCCGCGAATGCGGGTGGATACGCCATTGGCGCATTTAATTTTTATAATATGGAAACGTTCGCCGCAATATTGGCGGCGGCCCGCGCTACACACAGCCCCATTATATTGGCTGTATCTGAATCTGCATTGGAATATATGGGGGACAAAATGTTGATGGCCATGATTCGCGGCGCCGGCATTCAACCGCACGAACAAATCGCATTGCATTTGGACCACGGACACAGTTTTGATGTATGCGCGCGCGCCATAGACCTGGGATTTTCCAGTGTCATGATAGACGCCAGCGGCCTACCATTTGACGAAAACGTGGAACTCTCTGGCCGCGTTGCCGAATATGCCCATAAATACAATGTATCGGTCGAGGCCGAATTGGGCGCGCTGCGCGGATTCGAAGACGAAAATACAAATTCATCTGTGGAATCTTTCACCCAACCCGACCAAGCGGCCGAATTCGTGTCACGCACAAATATCGATTCTTTGGCGGTTGCAATTGGCACATCACACGGCGCATACAAACGTAAATCCGGCAACGAAACTTTGCGATTTGATATTTTAGAAAAAATAAATAAATTGATGCCGAACTTTCCAATTGTGCTGCACGGCGCGTCATGTATTCCGGACGTATTGGTTGACATAATAAATCAAAACGGCGGGGCGTTAAAAAATGCGCACGGAATTCCAATTGACCAATTGCGCCGCGCCGCAGAAATGAACGTATGCAAAATAAATGTAGACAGTGATAATCGCATGGCATTCACCGCGGCCCTGCGTGAAGCACTACATCAAAACCCGGAAATATTTAATCCACGCGAATACCTGGACGCCGCGAAATCCGCCGTATACGAAAACACAGTTGGCGAAATAATTAACATTATGAATTCGGCAAACAGACTGGTTAGTGTTAGTGGTTAGTGGATAGTGTAAGTGGGTAGTGTGAAAACGGCGCGATGCGCCGTTTTTATTTTTTACAAATGCGTTTACACCGCAACAGGCAAAACCCATTACTAAATAAAGACTGAACAATGTTTTCCGGAACAATCTCTTTACCCTGTTCATATCGATGTAATTGCCGCACCGATACGCCAAACATTTTTGCGACATCCTTGGCGCGAACCGATTGGTTCCGGCGCGAATTCCGCATAAGTTGCCCATAGTATTTTGTATCAACCAACGTAACCATTTTATACCTCCATTTTTGGTTATAAAAATACCGTCAAGACGTTTGACGGTTGGAGGCTAGAAAACTGTAGAGAAACAGTGTTGCTTATTCAATATATTCGCAACCCTCCAACCAATTGGAGTTATTTTTCTCTAAGGGATTTTCTAGACCCCACACTGGTCGTCAACCAATGCGAAAATATTATAATTAAAAACGGTCGCATTTGCAACCGTTTTCACTAACCACTTACACTATCCACTATTTCGCCCTCTCGACATATTCCAGTGTTTCAGTATTCACCACAATCTTTTCACCTTGTTCGACAAAGACCGGAACCTGAACACGAACACCGTTATCCAAAATTGCGGGTTTGCCGCCACTGCCGGTTGCGGTTTGACCCTTTAACGCCGGTTCGGTTTCAACGATTGTCGCAACAACAGTTTTCGGCAAAGTCATAGACACTGGTTGACCTTCGACAAAGTTCGTTTTAACCGTCATATCGGGTGCCAAGAATTTAACCTGTTCGCCCAGCGAATCCATCGGCATAGTAAATTGCTCGTAATCAGACAAATTCATAAAATACGCATCGGTTCCATCGGAATACAGGTATTGGCAATCGCGGTCTTCGACCATAAGTTTTTCAACCTTGTCTTCGGCGCGCCAACGGTCGCCGCCCTTGTTTCCAGAATCAATATCGCGCAGGTCGGCCTGAACAAACGCGCCGCCCTTACCCGGTTTAACCTTGGTTATCGAAGTCACCGAATAACGCCGCCCATTGTGGGAAATCACCCAACCGACCCGCATATCATTTGCTGTCACAGATGCCATATTAAATCCTCTTGGTTTCATTTATAACGGGTTAAGGTTATAAAAAACATTCCAAAAACGCAAGTTTTTTATTCTTTTTTTCACACACGATTTGTGATATAATTTTACATACAGCAAATGAAAACAATTTGAGGAAAAATATGATATACCGCAGAACTCTAGAGAGAGAGAGAGAGAGAGA
>JAFSOV010000018.1 GCA_017443235.1 Alphaproteobacteria bacterium | reverse complement strand
TCACCAAGAAATTATCGTTGCAATAGCCATCACCATCCGCATCGGCATCACAAATTCCGCGTTGAGTGACGGAACCATCTTCATCGGTTGTTTCAACAACACTGCCGGCGGGAAAATCCTGGTCAGTTGCTTCAATTAAATCTTGTTTCAATGCATCCTTTGCATCGACGTAATCTTGCGATGTGACGGTGGACGATACTGCGTATGCATTGATTGTTAAAACAGATGCAATTGTTGCAAGTAATAATTTTTTGCTCATATTTTCCCCTCTTTTTACCTATTATATATGGTAACAAAAAAGGTACGTTTTTGTCCACTACTTTTTTTAGAAATTCCGATTCGGTAAAATCAATTACTTACAAAAACTGACCCCTGGTCACAAAAAAGGTACGTTTTTTTGTGACCACCCCACACCCAAAAACCGGCGGATTTCCGCCGTCATCCCGGCGCATATGTTTGTCGCGCAATGTGCGACAAACACCCCCACCTCCCAGTGTTCCACACCGTACTCCTCCCACGGAGGAGAACTTGCAACTGTCCCGCCATCGGCCATTACCCACAAAAAACTTTGTTTTTTGCGGGGCCCTATGCGGTGCCGCGGCAGGCTAAACACTAAATACAAAACATTAATATTATTCCAAATCCGGCGATGATTATGGCCAATGCGGTCAGGGGCCAAAAGAATTTTTTTACCATTGTGTTTGCGCGTTCTTGGAATCGCCAAAGCAAATATCCCACAATTGCAAATCGACCCGTACGGAATATTGCCGACAGCCCCAAAAACAGCACGGCCGGAAATCCCATAAATCCCGCGCACATTGCCATCAATTTATATGGAATTGGCGTCACCGCCGTTAAAAAGATTATGAATACACCGTGTTTGATGAATAAACTTTGCGCCAATTCGAATTTTTCCGGACTTGCAAAATGTTCAATCAACCAAACCCCGACCGAATCGAACACCCACAGACCGATACAGTACGATATAATGCCGCCAACAATTGAACCCAATGTTGCCGCCAACACAACCGGCACCGCGCGTTTCTTGTTCGCAATAATTGGTGGGGTCATAAAAACTTCGGGTGGAATAAATAAAAATATCGATTCGCAAACCGTCATTAAAAATACCAACCAGGTATAACCCCGGGTTTCTGCACGTGATAACAGGTATTCAGACAGTTTCATAAATTTTCCCTTGCACAAATTTTAATATATTATACCGTTAGATTATAAATAAAACAATGGAAACATAAAATGCCAAAAATAAAATCTGATTCAAATCGTAATGAACGTGTCGCCGCCAAGGTGCAAACCATTGTGGCGGAAATTTTGCGTGACAACTATGCCGATGATCCGGTATTGTCGGGTGTGTCTTTGGTTGGTTCGGTCGCGCGTGGCGGATTGCAATTTGTGCGGCTGTTCTTTCATTGTCATACGGATGATATAGATACTGTGCAACGCCGATTGGATATTGAAACAAGGACGATTCGTTTTCAAATGGGGCAAAGGTTAGACCAAAAATATGTCCCGCAAATAAGATTTACGTATGATGATTCTTTGGAACGCGCATCGCGTATAGATGATTTGTTGGATAATTTGAAATAAAAATTCCTGAATTTTCGCCTTGCAAACCGTTCTATACGAGTGTATCATTGCCGCAGATAGTGAATAGTGGTTAGTGTTAAAGGCAAGGAATGAAACAGAGCCATATTAGAAATTTTTCAATTGTTGCGCATATTGATCACGGGAAATCAACCCTGTCGGATCGTTTGATTGAATACACGGGGGGACTTGAATCGCGCGAAATGAAGGCCCAAGTGTTGGATTCTATGGACATCGAACGCGAGCGCGGAATTACGATAAAGGCGCAAACGGTTCGTTTGAATTACCGCGCCAAAAATGGCGAAATGTATCAGTTGAATTTGATGGATACGCCGGGCCATGTCGATTTTTCATACGAAGTGTCGCGTTCATTGGCCGCGTGCGAAGGCGCACTGGTCTTGGTTGATGCGACCCAAGGTGTCCAGGCGCAGACACTGGCGAATGCATATCTGGCGTTGGATAATGATTTGGAAATGTTGCCGGTTTTGAACAAGATTGATTTACCGTCCAGTGATGTTGACGCGACGCGCGCACAAATCGCAGATGTCATTGGGTTGGATGCAAATGATGCATTGGCGGTGTCCGGTAAAACGGGTGCCGGGGTTCCGGAATTATTGGAAGAAATTGTTCATAAATTGCCCGCCCCAATGGGCGATGAAAATGCACCAACGCGGGCATTGTTGGTTGATTCTTGGTATGATTCATACCTGGGGGTGGTGGTGTTGGTGCGCGTTGTTGATGGCACACTGCGCCGCGGCCAGAAAATAAAATTCTTGGCAACCGGGGCGGAATATACCGTGGAAAAGATTGGGTACTTTACGCCAAAAATGGTCAATGTTGATGAATTATCGACCGGTGAAATTGGATTTATTATCACGGGAATGAAGACAATTCACGATTGCCGGGTTGGTGATACAATTGCCGATTCGCGTGCGATGGTTGATGCGTTGCCGGGATTCAAACCGTCTGTGCCGGTGGTGTTTTCTTCGTTCTTTCCGGTGGAATCGGACGATTATCCAAACCTGCGTGAAAGTGCGGAAAAATTGGCGTTAAATGATGCGTCTTTTGTATTCACAACCGAAAAATCTTCGGCGTTGGGGTTTGGATTGCGGTGCGGTTTTTTGGGTTTGCTGCATATGGAGATTATCAGTGAACGATTGGCGCGGGAATTTAATTTGGCGTTGATAAATACGGTCCCTAGTGTGTTGTACAAGGTTCATTTGCGTAATGGCGAAATCATCGATTTGGAAAATCCCGCCGATATGCCCGATATAACAAGAATCGAATCGATTGAAGAACCGTGGGTGCGCGCAACAATTATGATGCCCGATAAATATATGGGCGGAATTATGCAACTGTGTTCGGAACGGCGCGGCGTCCAAGAAAATATTTCTTATGTTGGCAACAGGGCGGTTTTGGTTTATCGCTTGCCGTTGGCAGAAATTGTATTCGATTTTTATGACCGGGTTAAATCGATATCTTCGGGCTATGCATCGTTTGATTATGTAGTGCAAGATTATCAGCCATCAGATTTGGTCAAGGTTTCAATTCTGGTCAATGAAGAAAATGTAGAACCGTTATCATTTATGTGCCATCGGTCGGCGGCCGAAAAACGTGGTCGGTCAATTGTTGAAAAATTAAAAGATTTGATTCCACGACATCAATTCAAAATACCGCTGCAGGCGGCAATCGGTGGAAAAATCATTGCGCGTGAAACAATCGCGGCATATCGCAAGGATGTGACCGCAAAATGCTATGGCGGGGATATCACGCGAAAGAGGAAACTTTTGGAGAAGCAGAAAGAGGGTAAAAAGCGCATGCGGACGTTCGGTAATGTTGAAATACCACAATCCGCGTTTATCAACGCACTGAAAGTGTAGAAAGCAAAAAGGAATATAAAATGAGTAAATTACAAGAATATAAAAAATTGAATAAAAATGTTCGCGATGCGCGTCGCAATCTGCGTGCGGCGGAATCGCAGGTCACCAAAACATTTGAAACCGTTGACTGGGCAGATTATGGTCGGGTCGAAGCGTGCATAAATCGCTATAACAAAATGGCGATGCCTTGGTTTTCAAGAAACAGTTTTGAAGATATTGAATTCGTAAGAAATTGTGCCGATTTTAATTGCCACCATTTGTGCGAAAACAATGATTGCCCATATGAGGAGAAAAATTGGAATGTCGTTGCGGCGCACAAGGCACTTGATAACGCACGCCAAGAACGTCGCGCATTTGTTCGTGGTTTGTTTCGCGGGCGCGCAAAATAATCATAAATAAAACCAGAAAGGAGAAACGATGGCACATCAATTTTTCTTTAATCCATATATATTGGACAATTTGATTGCGCCATCGCGTGGTTTTGATGTCGTTCAAGATGTTTCTGAACCGCGGCTTCGTATGTATATAACAAGTCGTGGGGTAAAGACGTTCTTTGTGCGGAAACGTATCAAGGGTCGCGACCGACGCGTCATTATCGGTAAATACCCGGATATGGATATCGAAGATGCGCGCAGTGCCGTCGCCAATGTTTTGGCCGATGCAATGAAAAAAACGCCGGTAAAGCGCAAGAAAATTTTGTTCCGCGATTTTGTTCAAATGTATTTGAAAAATCGTGTGCATCGGTCTGTGGGTTCTTATGATAAATTGGTGCGTTCGATAAATCGGCACTTGAAACCGTTGTTTGATAAAAGTGTTGCGGATATTACGCCGGCCGATGTTCAAGATACAATTGCGGCAATTTCCGGCGGGGCGATTGCAGAACGTATGCAGGAATTGCTGCTTAGCGTTTTTCGGTATGCCATTGATACGGGGTACATTAAAGAAAACCCGTGCGCCAAGTTGCCGCGGCCACAACAAAACAGACGTGTAAGGCCGCTGAATAAACACGGGTTGCGGCGTTTGGTTGATGCAATCAAAAATTACGAAGACGATGTTATGCGCGCGGCGTTCCTGATGTTGGTTTATGGGTTTGCAACCAAGAATCTGGTTTTTTCTATGCAATGGGAAGATTTAGATTTTAACCGATATACATGGGGTGAACGGCCTTTGTCGGATATGGCGGTTGTGTTATTGCAAGATTTACCCCAAGACGGTTATTGGGTGTTTCCGGGGCGCGGCCATGGGCATTTGACCGACCCGCGCCTGGCGTGGTCACGGGTTGTGGCGGATGCCGGTATTCCAAACCTGACCATGGATGATGTGTATAAGTTTATTGTGCGGCGCCTTAACTGGGCCGGGGACCGGGAAGATTTGCGCAATAATATGAATGAATTGTTGGATGAGTTGTTAAACGTGGAATAATGCATATTTGTTATCGTTTGTTATAATTTCTTGACAGGCGGGCCCGAAAGTGATAATTTTTGGTCATAAACGTCATGATGGGTATGACAAAAAGTTTAACAAAAACAAAGGATGTAAAATGTCAACTTTTGAAAAAGTAAAAAAAATCGTAGCAGACAAATTGGGCGTGGATGAAGCCAAGGTCACAGAAAAGGCGGCTTTTGTGAACGATTTGGGCGCGGATTCTTTGGACGTTGTGGAATTTGTTATGGAAGTTGAAAAAGAATTCGACATCACAATTCCAGATGAAGAAGCCGCAAAATTGGTCACCGTGGGTGATGCGGTTAAATACATCGATGCACACGTAAAAAAATAATACTTTGAATATGTAAGTGTTTTCCGTCACGCAATTTTCGCGTGACGGATTTTTTTTCTGTATTTTTTGGTTGAAACATATTATTATGGAAACACTAAGTATAACCATATAAAGGAATGTATTATGAAAAGAGTTGTTGTCACCGGTATGGGAATTGTGTCTCCGGTTGGATGTGGCGTGGAATATGCGTGGAAAAATGTTGTCGCCGGTCGGTCGGGCATTCGTAAAATAGACGAATTCGCGGCGGATGATTTGGCGTGCCAAATTGCGGGTGTGCCGGTGCGCGGGACCGAACCCGGACAATATAATCCGGATGCGGTTGTTGAACCGCGTGAACAACGCAAAATGGATAAATGTATTTTGTACGGTGTTGTTGCCGCGGACGAGGCCGTTCGTGACGCAGGCCTGGACACGTACACGGGTGACAAGACGCGTGTCGGTGTTTCGGTCGGCAGTGGTATCGGTGGGCTGAACACCATATATGAAAACTGTATCGAATTGGCGAATAATGGTCCGCGGCATATCAGTCCGTTCTTTATTCCAAAGTGCATTATCAATATGGCGGCGGGACATATATCCATTAAATATGGCCTGCGCGGGCCAAATGTTGCAATGGTGACCGCGTGTGCGACCGGCGCGCACAGTATTGGCGAAGGCGTTCGTTTGATTCAACACGGGGATGCCGATATTATGGTATGTGGCGGATGCGAAGGCGCGGTCGGTAAAATCGGCGTTGCGGGATTTTCGGCCATGAAGGCGTTAAGCACCCGTAACGATGACCCGACGCACGCGTCGCGTCCATGGGACAAGGGTCGCGATGGATTCATTATGTCCGAAGGTGCGGGTATTTTGGTGTTGGAAGAATACGAACACGCGGTTGCGCGTGGCGCAAAAATTTATGCCGAGGTTGCCGGTTACGGCCTGTCGGGCGATGCGTATCATATAACCGCGCCGGCCGAAGGTGGTGAAGGTGGCGCGCGCGCGATGGCGGCGGCATTACGCGACGCGGGGTTGACCCCTGCGGATGTAGATTATATCAATGCGCACGGAACATCAACCGGTTTGGGCGATATTGGCGAATTGATTGCGGTGAAAAATATGTTTGCCGGCACAAATGCATGTATGTCGTCCACGAAATCTATGACCGGGCATTTACTGGGGGCGGCCGGCGCGGTCGAGGCAATATTCTGCGTCATGGCGATTCGTGATGGCATTGTTCCGCCAACAATCAATTTGAATGACCCGGTTGACGAAGTCGGCGACTTTGACTTGGTACCGAATCAGGCGAAAAAACGTCCGGTCAATGTCGCAATGTCCAATTCCTTTGGATTTGGCGGAACAAACGCGTCACTGGTTATGAAAAAGGTCGGTTAAAAATGGCCGAAGGGCGGGAATATAAGTACAAGAAAAACTGGTTCAAAAATAATCTTGTTGCAATTCCCGCCGGTGTATTTGGGAATTGCAGTGCATGTGTGTTTCGTAATGCCATCGCATATTGCAAAAATATGGCGTGCACATATTATGACGGTGAAAATGATTTTATAGAATCGGTTTATTGGCGCGGCGTGCAAACAAACGCAATTGTTGGAATGTGGCCGGAATTGCGAAATTTTTTTGACACCACCCCCGCACCCCGAATACGTGAAATATCGAATGATATAATGACAAAATCAGTATTGGAAAAAATACAAAAAACGCGGTAGATATTACCGCGTTTTTATTGTCATCCCGGCGAAAGCAACCGTCATCCCGACTAAAGTCGGGATCTCTTCAATTTTCGACGGTGACGCGGAGGTCCCGGCCTGTATCACCCACAAAAATGCGAACGCGTTTTTGCGGGGCCCAATGCGCCGGGATGACGGCGGTTTTTGTGTGCAAACTGGTCACAAAAAGGTACCTTTTTTTGACCACCCTGCAAGATTTTGTAAGTCATTGATTTTACTGAATCGCACTTTCTAAAAAAAGTGGTGGACAAAAAGGTACCTTTTTGTTACCATATAAACATACCAAACAAGCATAAAAAAGGAAGGGAATATGAGGATTTCAATTCTTAGCATAGGTGCAATCGCATCGGTTTTAACAATCAATTCAGTTCTGGCAACTTCATCCACGGTTACATCCAAAGATTACGTAGATGCCCAAGACGCATTGAAACAAAATAAGATTCCGGCAACCGGCACAAATGCATCAACACCGGGCGACACCGTTGTCACATATACCGATACCGCCGGTACAATCGGTGAACGCGGAATTTGTAATGATCCTGATGAAGATGATTGTAATGATGGGGACCTGGTCACCAATTCCTTGTTAAACAGCGCAATGGATTGGGTCGCGGGGGAATTAGAAAGTGCAACCAACCTGCCGGAAACAACGGTCACATATAAAACATGTTATCAGGAAGTAAATGGCGAATGCATCCTGTGGAATTTAACCGATAAAAATGTTTATGGACGGTGCCATTCAGAGACCGATTGCACTTGGTTAGATTGTAGTAATAATCCAAACGGAGAATATTATATGTGTAGTAACAACGGTCAATGTGAATGTGTTGGTGGCAGATAAAAAACCGCCCAGATGGGCGGTTTTTTATAATCACTAACACTTGCCCACTATTTCTCTTCTTCGTCTTTACCCAGGCCGATTGTGTTTTTAATCGGCGTGATGATTGTTTTCTTGGTGCTGTCCAGTGTGCGAATCAGGGCACGACGAATCTTGCCCGATATGGTCATTGGCAAACTGTCCACAAATTCAATCACGCGTGGATATTTATATGCCGCGGTGCGGTCGCGAACGTGATTCTGTAATTGCCGGATTAAAATATCGTTGCCTTGGAAATATTTGTTCAAGACTATCGTTGCCTTGACCGCCTGGCCACGTGATGGGTCGGGGATTCCCGTGACCGCGACTTCGCGTACCGCGGGATGTTCCATCAGTACACTTTCAACCTCAAACGGGCTAATGCGATAACCGGATGATTTAATCAAATCGTCATTGCGGCCGACGAACCAATAATATCCATCCGCGTCACGATATGCCACGTCACCGGTGTGGTAAAATCCATCGCGAAACGCCGCGGCGGTCAATTTTTCGTTTTTATGGTATTCTTGGAACATACCGACCGGGCGACCATTTTCAATTGATATGCAGATTTCACCGACTTTGCCATCGGGGGCGGGGCGGCCGTCTTCATCCAATAATTTTACATCCCAACCGGCGGCGGGCATACCCATACTGCCGGGTTTGGGTTCAATCCACCCGTTGGTGAACAATTGCACCGTTGTTTCGGTTTGGCCAAAACCTTCGTGTAATTTTATGCCCGTCATTTCCAAGAAACGTTCATAAACCTCGGGATTTAATGCCTCGCCGGCGACATCGGCCTTGGTCAGTTTTGAAAGGTCATATTTAGATATGTCTGCGTGAATCAGCATTTTATAAACGGTCGGTGGCGCACAGAAAGACGTGACCCCGTTTTCAGATATTGCGTGCCACAAATCGTGTGCAGTAAATATGCCGGCGACATCAAATATGAATACCGTTGCGCCCGCCAACCATTGACCGTACATTTTGCCCCACGAACATTTTGCCCAACCCGATTCGCTTAACGTAAAATGAATATCGTTGTCATTTAACCTTTGCCAAAACACCGCGGTGTTTATGTGTCCCAATGGGTAAGTGTAATTATGCGCGACCATTTTCGGCATATCTGTGGTGCCGGATGTAAAATAAATTACCATAGTGTCGGTGTTTTCATTTGGAATGCGTTCAAATGTGTCCGGCATAGTGTTTATCGAATCGGCAATTTCTTCATTAGATATCAACAGTACACCCGAATCGCCAATTGCATTTTTGATTTCATTTATAATGTGACCATCATCAAACGCGACGATTGCGCGCGATTCGGCGGTATCGATTCGGTATTTGATGTCTTCGGCCTTTAACTGATTCGTTGATGGAATGGGAATAATGCCGGTTTTATGCATCGCCATCATTAAAACCCAATATTCCCAACGGCGGCGCAGGAACAGTAGCACCGTGTCGCCTTTTTTAAGTCCGCGCGAAGTTAAATAATTCGCAACCGCGTTTGACATACGTGACAGTTCCGCAAACGTAAATGTTTTTTTGTTGCCCGCATCGTCAACCCAAATAATTGCCGTTTTTTCGGGCATTTCACGCGCGATAACATCAATCACATCATACGCGAAATTAAAGTTTTCCGGTACAATCGGCGCGCCATTTTGCCGATAGTCTTCGTAATTTTCAAAATCTTTCTTGGCCAAGAAACGTGTTGCAAACATATGCGTCCTTTTTTTCAAATCGACTAAATAATGCTATATTTCCGCGAAAAAACAAGTACAAATATGATAGGAAATGAAAAAAGTTAAAAAAAAGTTGCAAATGGATATTACTGCTCTATAATCGAACCGTTCCTTCGAGAACGTTTGTTTGTTGTGTATGTTCGGAGTATAGCTCAGCCTGGTAGAGCGCTACGTTCGGGACGTAGAGGTCGTAGGTTCGAATCCTGTTACTCCGACCATAAATTTAAACCGCCGCTATCCCTCGCGGCGGTTTTAATTTATTTGGTTCGGCGTTACAGTGATGAGCGAAACGCTTTTGAATAACTGTGTTTTTTATGCTATAATGTCTGTATGAAAAAAAGACCTGTATTTCAATGGGCGGCCCCAGATAAAAAATTTATGGTGGCGGATTTAATTCCGAACGAAGTGTTTTCCGCAGAATATACACACTATAAATTGGATGCGGAAAATTTTAATTTTAACAAGATAGACGAACGGCGAAAATTGTTTGACCGTGAAAAAATACAAAAATTTCTTGATGCGAAAAATATCAAGATTGGTGTTGATGATTTTATCGCAATATATAATTTTCAAGACTATATGCAAATGATGTGGCCGGAACATGCAAAAAATCGCCCGTTTAGGGAAGAGGTGTTGCGTATAAGCCGTTGCAATAAAGATAATCCAATGTTGTTGTCCGAAACATTCAGGCGAAAAATCGCCGCGTGTGTGGAATGTTCTTTGTTGGCGCAAATGTATTTTCAACATGTGGGAATAGAATCGGTTATGTGTTGTGGAAATACTTTTTTCGAATCGAACCCAAAAATAGAACTTGGGGGTGGGGCGCATGCATATTTAATAGTAAAACTTGGGACGCAGAGATTTTTTTATGACCCGGCAAATCCGATGATGAATTCAAATGGGTATGCAACCGTGCCGCGTATTATGTCCTATGCAAATGTGCCGTTTCGTGCGCGGACCGAATTTAACGATTTACTGAATATGTCGGTTGCCGATGGTGGTGGATTTGCCTATGTCCAGGCGTCCGATATTTACGGGGCGGGTTCGTCTTGGTTTTATGGTTTCGAATCGGATGATATTGAAAATAATGTTTCGCGTCGCCGAACGGCGCGGGGCGTAAAAAGGATTGTTCCGGAATCATCGCATGCATACCAACCGCGTGGTCGTGAAATATAAGGGGCAATTTACAGTGAATGTAAAAAATGAAGATATTATTCGTTGGATTTTGTTGTTGCCGGCCTTGGGGGTGGTCTGGGCGGTCGCAACGGTTATATCTTTGCTGGTAATGTTTTTATTTTATGTGTGGGGATATGAAAATATTTTTGTTTTTTATGCTTTCTTATTTTTGATGTATGCCGTGTTGCCGTTTTTTGTTGCGCGATGGGTTGCACCAAAGTACAAAAATATTGTTGGAATTGTGGCGGCGGTTTTAATATATGCGATTCAAATGTATATGATTATGTAATCATAATTTGCAAAATGATTTTTATTTGGCATAATGCCTCTGTTATGCGGAGGCGAACCAAGAAAGTTTTTGCACGTTATTTGGTAATCATTGCGATTGCGATGGTGGTGGTTATTTACTATGCGATGTGTGTGCGTTCCCCGATTCGCGAATCGGTTATGTTTTATATCAATTCGGGTGATACGGTGACAAGTGTCGCGCGGCGGTTGGATTCCCAAAAAATTGTCTTTTCAGATATGGCGTTCAAAATAGCGATTCGAATGCGGGGTGGGCGCGTGCAAAGCGGTGAATATGAAATTCCGCGGGGCGCGCCCGTTTGGCAAATTGCCGGTATGTTCGCAAATGGAAAAATTGCAACAACAAAAATTGTTATTCCCGAAGGTTTGACCATTCTGCAAATCAAAGATTTGTTGTTGAATTATTCGAAACTTACGGGTGATGTTAATTGTGATGATGGGCGCGCCGTTTGTGATTTGGCGGATGGTGATGTTTTTCCCGATACATATTATGTTGCGCGTGGGACTTCGCGTTTGGCGGTTTTGGAATTGGCGCGCAAAAAAATGTTGGATATAAAAAATAATTGGATGCGTATGCATCGCAATCCGCCGGCACCATTGCGCGGGTGGGATGATGTTATAACATTGGCGTCTATTGTTCAAAAAGAAACGCCAAAGACCAGCGAGATGAAAATTGTCGCCAGTGTTTATTTGAATCGTCTGCGGCGCGGAATGCGATTACAGGCCGACCCAACGGTTGTGTATGCGTTGACCGATGGGTATGGCGATATGCGCGGTGAACCGTTACTGCGCGGACATTTGAAAATAGACAGTCCGTATAACACATATCGAAACAACGGGTTGCCGCCTGCACCAATTGCAAATGTTGGGTCGCACGCGATTCGCGCGGTGATGAATCCGGCGGATACTAAATATTTGTACTTTGTTGCAGACGGGCGGGGCGGGCACAAATTTTCGGCCGATTACGAATCGCATATGAAAAATCATGCTGACTGGCGCGAGATAAAAAAATTAAACAATCCGGAATTAGAATCCGGCAATAATTAAATTATTTAATAATTTTTTCCTTTGACGATTTTATAAAAAATTAAACAAAAACGCCGATGGGTGCGGGGTTCGCGCCGTGGGATTGTTTTCCGAATCGCACGGCGTGCCATTTTATCATATTTTTTGTGCCGGCGCAAAAATCTTTTTTCTTGAAATTCTATTTTTTCAATAGGAAAATATTGATAACTAGATAAACGGAGTTTCTAGTTTCCAATAAACAAACCAAGGAAAGGATAAATAATGAAAAAAATTGCTTTAACTTCTTTATTGGCTGTGTTCGCGGCATCGGGCGCACATGCGGCAAACGTGATTGATGGTAATCCGTTATATATGCCACGCGCGGGCCATTTTTTCAGCGAAACATCTTTGTATTCTCATTCTGAAAATTCTGAAACATGGAGATTGGGTGAAGAATTCGGTTTTGGTGTGACAGATTTCTTGGCGGTTGATTTGAAAACGACTGCGGCGGAATACGATTCTTTTGATGGCGCGGCATGGGAAGATCTGTCATTGGGTTTGACCGCACGCGTGTTTGACCGTGGCGAATGGAAGGTTGATGTTTATGGTCGTTATGGCCTGGGCAATGTATGGCCGGATCATAAACCGTTCTGGGATGAAGACTATTCACACTATACATGGACAATGGGATTGCGCGCCGGTTACACAACATATTTATGGACAATCGCGGGTCACGTTGACTTTAATTATGGCAACACCGAAACATTCAATTGGGGTGACGAAGGTTCGCATATTTGGCGCGCCGGTGCCGATGCTCAATTGGCGTTGGATGAAAATTGGAACCTGGTCGCGGGTGCCGAATACACGGGCTATGCCGATGATTGGGCACACGATAGGGGCCGTTGGACCGGTACATTTGGTGTGAACTATAACATTGATGCAACCAAATATGTTGGTTTGTATATCAATGGTGCAATGAATCATTACACCGGCGATTGGGAAATGGAAGATGGTATCGGTTACGGTGTTAAATTCGGTATCGATTTCTAACAAAACGCCCGAAAGGGCGTTTTTTAGTGGTTAGTGCAAGTGGTTAGTTAAATGGCGCATTTCTGCGCCATTTTTTGTGTGATTTAAAAAAACGGAAATTAAAAATAAAATTCCAGAAATCACTAACCACTAACACTAACCACTACCCACGGTTCTGTTATTCTTTGTTATAATTTTTTGCTTGAATTTATTCCCATTTATGGGTTAAAATGTGATCAGCTAGTTAAGCTAGTTCATGAACTTAAACAAAAATGAAAGGATAAATAATGAAAAAAATTGCTTTGACTTCTTTGTTGGCTGTCTTTGCGGCGGCCGGCGCAAATGCGGCAAACACAATGGACGGTAATCCGTTGTATATGCCAAAGGCGGGTCATTTTTACAGTGAAACAACTTTGGGTTCTGCAACCGGTGAATCAAATGTTGCGGCGTTGGCGGAAGAATTTGGTTATGGTATCACAGATCGTTTTGCGATTGATGTGAAAACATCTGTTGCGGAACACGATTGGTTCCATGGCAATGCGTGGAATGATTTGGGTGCCGATTTGAAATGGCGTATGATTAATGACAGCGAATGGAAATTGGATTTGGTTGGTGGATTTGAAATGATGCCAATGTGGGCAGATCATCGTCCGGCATTCGAAAAAGAATCAACAATGTACACATGGAAGGCCGGTGTACGCGGTGGTTATGTGACCGAAGATTGGACATTGTCTGCACACGCGAACTTCTTGTATATTAACACAGAAGCCTTTAACTGGGGCGATGACGATGCGAAGATTGTTATCGACGATGTAGAAGCTGAATTCTGGGCAAACCATGTTTTGAATTTGGGTGTTGCCGGTCATTGGACAATGAGTGACAGATGGAGTGCAGTTGCATCCGCAGATTACTACAAAGTTATGGATCACTATAACAGTGTTGAAAACTTTGGCTGGTGGGAAATCGCGGCCGGTTTGAACATGAACATCGATGACACCAAGTATGTCGGTGCATATGTCACAAAAGACATCGTTCATGAAGATGCCGGTGCATGGGACGTCGAAGATGGCTTTGGTTTCGGTGTTAAATTCGGTATCGATTTCTAAGGTTGTTTACATATAATAAGAACGGGTCGTTTGATCCGTTCTTTTTTTATGGAAAAATTCTTATAATGTTGCTAAAGTCGCGATAACTAGATAATGTTTTCTAGGATGAAAAAGAACAAAAAAGGAAGAAAATAATGAAAAAAATTGCTTTGACATCTTTGTTGGCCGTCTTTGCGGCGACCGGCGCAAATGCGGCAAATGTATTGGATGGTAATCCGTTATATATGCCGGAAAAAGGTCATTTCGTTAGTGAAACGGCCGTGGGTTCTCATTCCAGAAACGGTCATGATTGGTCTTTGGGTGAACGTTTTGGATGGGGAATCACAGACAGATTGACCGTCGGTCTAAAAACATCTGTGACAGAACATGCCTTCTTTGAAAACTTTTCATGGAATGAAGTTGCCGTTGATGCGGCATATCGTTTGATTGGCGATGGTGCATGGAAAATGGATTTTACCGGTGGATTTGAAGTCACACCAATGCGCGCATTCCATAATTCTATGTGGGAAAAAGATATGACCACATATTCTTGGGTCGCGGGTGTACGCGGTGGTTATATGACCCAAGATTGGACATTGTCCGCGCACGCGAATTTCATTTATAAGAATTCTGGGATGTTCAATTGGGCATATGATGACGAATATAACCAAAACCATAATTTGAATTTGGGTGTTGCCGGTCATTGGGTGTTCAGTGACCAATGGAGTGGTGTTGCGTCCGCAGATTACTATAAGGTTTTGGACAGCTATTTCGATGGCGACAATCGTGGCAGATGGGAATTGGCCGCGGGTGTGAACTTTAACATTGATGAAACAAAATATGTTGGTGTTTATATCATCAAAGATATTGCGCATACCGATGGTGGTTCTTGGGAATCCCAAAGTGGTATAGGTTACGGTGCCAAATTCGGTATCGATTTCTAAACCCGAACAAAAAAATAAAAACGCCACCCGGTTGGGTGGTGTTTTTTTAGTGTTTTTTTACGAAAAATCCTTGACAATGCGCGGGTTCGGGGTTATAGTAAGGGCGCTTTCCGTGTAAGTGAGGAAAGTGAAAAGCACAAAAAACGCCGTAAATCTGGCAGATTTATAATTGCGGGTCGCCGTTAAAATAAGTCTGATACGGTGCTTTGTGTAAAAAAGGACATAAGGAAAAACAAAGAGATTTTGAATGCCAACAGTGAACCAACTGATTCGGAAACCACGTAAAAAAGTCGTCGTGAAATCTACGGCGCCTGATATGATGGAAAATCCGCAAAAGCGTGGTGTTTGCACACGTGTGTACACAACCACACCTAAAAAACCTAACTCGGCGCAACGTAAGGTTGCCCGTGTGAAACTTGCCAACGGTCGCGAAGTGACGGCATACATTCCGGGCGAAGGTCATAACCTTCAGGAACACAGTGTCGTTATGATTCGTGGCGGTCGTGTCAAGGACTTGCCCGGTGTGAAATATCACATCATTCGTGGTGTCTTGGATACCAAGGGTGTAGAAAGCAGAAAACAAGGTCGTTCTTTGTATGGTGCAAAGAAAGCAAAATAATTAAAACATACGGGCGTGTCCCGTGTGAGTAATCCGGAAGCCCGGGTGAAGAACAAAAAGGAATATGAGATATGTCAAGACGTAAAGCCGCAACTAAGCGTGAAATTTTGCCAGATTCCAAATATAACAATCTGGTCGTTGCGAAATGTATTAATGTTGTTATGCACGACGGTAAAAAAGAAGTTGCCGAAGCAATCGTTTATGGTGCATTGGAACGTTTGAAAAAAATTGCCAAAGATGGCGATGAATTAACAACTTTCTTAGAGGCGGTCGATGCCGTTAAACCATCGGTCGAAGTTAAAGGTCGCCGCGTTGGTGGTGCGACATATCAGGTTCCGGTTGAAGTTCGTCCGGATCGTCAGCAAACATTGTCTTTGCGTTGGATTATAAATTCTGCACGTAAACGTGGTGAACGTTCGATGGAAGAACGCTTGTTCGCGGAATTGCGTGATGCATTGAATGGCACAGGTGCCGCATTCAAAAAGAAAATTGATACACACAAGATGGCAGAGGCCAACAAGGCGTTTGCTCATTTCCGTTGGTAATACAGAAAGAAAAAGGAAAAGAAAATGTCTGTTGGAAAAACCGCCCCATTACATATGTACCGTAACATCGGCATTATGGCGCACATCGATGCCGGTAAAACGACAACATCTGAACGTATTTTGTTCTATACCGGTAAAACATATAAAATTGGTGAAGTGCACGATGGCGCCGCCACTATGGATTGGATGGAACAAGAACAAGAACGTGGTATCACAATTACATCTGCGGCAACAACATGCTTCTGGCGTGATCATCGTATCAATTTGATTGATACCCCGGGACACGTGGACTTTACAATGGAAGTGGAACGTTCTTTGCGTGTTTTGGACGGTGCGGTCGCGGTATTTGAATCTGTGTCGGGGGTGCAACCACAGACTGAAACTGTTTGGCGCCAGGCCGACCGTTACAATGTTCCGCGTATTTGCTTTATTAACAAAATGGATCGTGTTGGTGGAAACTTCTTCCGCTGTGTTGATATGATTCGTGAACGTTTGGGTGCAAACCCGTTGGTTTTGAATTTCCCGATTGGTGCCGAAGCGGACTTTAAGGGTGTGGTCGATGTTGTGGAAATGAAGGGTTTGATTTGGGAAGACGAAACAGGTTCCCATCCGGTTACAATCGATATTCCTGAAGAATTAAAAGCGAAAGCCGAAGAATTACATAACAAATTGATTGAAGAAGTTGTGACATTGGATGACGCCATTATGGAAGAATATATGGAAGGCAAAATTCCAGATCACGACACAATCAAAAAATTATTGCGCAAGGGTGTGATTGCCCAGAACTTTGTTCCGGTTTTGTGTGGGACGGCGTTCAAAAACAAAGGTGTTCAACCGTTGTTGGATGCGATTGTTGACTATTTGCCGTCACCGTTGGATGTTCCGGCGATTAAGGGTACAAAAATGGACCGTGAAACGGCGGCAGAACGCCATCCAGATCCCAAGGAACCGTTCAGTGCATTGGCGTTTAAGGTTGCAAATGACCCGTTCGTTGGAAATTTGATGTTTATCCGTATTTATTCGGGTAAATTGACATCCGGGTCATACATATATAATTCCACACGTGATAAACGTGAACGCGTGGGGCGTATGTTGTTGATGCATTCCAACCAACGTGAAGAAATCAAAGAAGCATCCGCCGGTGATATTATCACCCTGGTCGGGATGAAGGAAACAATTACCGGTGATACACTTTGCGATGAAAACAATCCAATTATTTTGGAAAACATCCACGTTCCGGAACCGGTTATTTCCATTGCGGTTGAACCGAAAACCAAGGCCGATATCGAAAAGATGTCGTTGGGTTTGCAGGCATTGGCCAAAGAAGACCCTTCGTTCCGCGTGTCGGTTGACGAAGAATCCGGTCAAACGATTTTGGCGGGTGTCGGTGAATTGCACTTGGAAATTTTGGTTGACAGATTGCTGCGTGAATTCAAGGTTGATGTTAATGTTGGCGAACCGCGCATTGCATACCGTGAAACATTCCGCAAACCCGTCACCGAAGAATATACACACAAGAAACAATCCGGTGGTTCGGGTCAATATGCCCAGGTGAAAATTGAATTTGAACCGTTGGAACCGGGTAAGGGATACGAATTTGAAAACAAGATTGTCGGTGGTGCGATTCCAAAAGAATACATCCCGGGTGTAGAAAAAGGATTAAAGATAGCGCAACAGACAGGTGTTCTGATTGGCTATCCAACTGTGGATTTCAAGGCAACATTGGTTGATGGTAAATATCACGAAGTCGATTCTAATGTGTTGTGCTTTGAAATTGCGGCACGTGCCTGCTTCCGCGAAGCGATGAAAAAGGCCGCGCCAAAATTGTTGGAACCGATTATGAAACTTTCGGTCAATACGCCGGAAGAATATGTCGGTGACATTATCGGCGATTTGAACAGTCGTCGCGGACAAATCAATGGTATTGAAACTCAGTTTGGTAATCAATTGATTTCGGCATATGTACCGTTGGCAAATTTGTTTGGATATGTCAAAACGTTGCGTTCTTTGTCCCAGGGGCGTGCAAATCCGTATATGGAATTGTCGCACTATGACGAAGTACCACAAAATGTCGCAGATGAGGTTATAAAAAAGCTGACAAAGTAAAAAAAGATTGAGATTTCTAATTTTGGGTGTAATATCCAATTTCAGGAATCAAAAAAGTAAATTAACAAACCAGAGCCCAAGGAGAAAACCATGGCAAAAGAAAAGTATGTAAGAACCAAGCCACACGTCAATATCGGCACCATTGGTCACGTTGACCACGGTAAAACGACATTGACCGCCGCTATTGTTCATTACTATGGCGTTGGTGCGGACGCACAGAAAGGTGTTGACCAAATCGATAACGCCCCAGAAGAAAAGGCACGCGGTATAACAATTAATACTGCACACGTTGAATATGAAACAGCCAACCGTCACTATGCACACGTTGACGGCCCGGGACACGCGGACTATGTTAAAAACATGATTACCGGTGCGGCCCAGATGGACGGTGCAATTTTGGTGGTTGCGGCAACCGATGGTCCAATGCCTCAGACACGTGAACACATCTTGTTGGCACGTCAGGTCGGTATTCCAAAAATTGTTGTTTATTTGAACAAATGTGATTTGGCAAACGATCCTGAATTGTTGGAATTGGTTGAAATGGAAATCCGTGAATTGTTGTCTGCGAACGACTTTGACGGTGAAAATGTGCCAATTATTCGTGGGTCTGCGATTTCCGCATTGGAAGACAAGAAAGACGGTTTCGGTAAAGAATCTATCGATGCGTTGTTAAAGGCGTGCGATGAATACATCCCGATGCCGGAACGTCCAATCGACAAACCGTTCTTGATGCCAATCGAAGACGTGTTCAGCATCACCGGTCGTGGAACCGTTGTGACGGGTCGTGTCGAAGCCGGTGTTATCAAAGTCGGTGATGAATGCGAAATCGTTGGTTTGAAACCGACACAAAAAACAACAGTGACCGGTGTTGAAATGTTCCGCAAATTGTTGGATCAAGGTGAAGCCGGTGATAACGTTGGTTTGTTGTTGCGTGGAACCAAGAAAGAAGAAGTTGAACGTGGTCAAATTATTTGCAAACCGGGTTCTATTACCCCGCACACAGATTTCGAAGCAGAAGTCTATATTTTGACCAAAGAAGAAGGCGGACGTCATACAGCGTTCTTTAGCAACTATCGTCCTCAGTTCTTCTTTAGCACAACCGACGTAACAGGTACTATCACTTTGCCGGCGGATAAAGAAATGGTCTTGCCGGGCGATAACGTTCGTATCACGGTTGCATTGATTGCACCTATTGCTATGGACGAAGGCCGTCGCTTTGCTATCCGTGAAGGCGGACGCACAGTCGGCGCAGGTGTCGTATCAAAGATTATCAAATAACAAATGCATCTGTTGGTCGCCCGCGGGAAACCGTTGGGCGGCCAACAAGTGTGATAGACAATAAATAAGGGAAACAAGCAATGGTACCAGCATCAAAAATTCGCATCAAATTGACGGCTTTTGACCACAGAATTTTGGTGGAATCAGTGGAGGAAATTGTCAAAACTGCTAAGCGCACCGGCGCAGATGTCGTTGGGCCTGTTCGCTTGCCGACATTGATTCAAAAGTTTACAGTCAATCGTTCGCCGCACGTTGATAAAAAATCACGTGAGCAATTCGAAATTCGCAATCATAAAGCGGTTGTCGATATTGTTAATCCAACCCCTCAGACAGTTGATGCACTGATGAAGTTGGATTTGGCATCGGGCGTTGATGTAAAAATTAAATTGTAAAGGGTTTGTTAGCGTTAGTTTATTGGTGTGATATTCTAACCTCTGACATAAAAAAAGGCAAAAAGAAATGAAACGTAGCGGATTGATTACAACAAAAATGGGGATGACACGTCTGTATGACGATACGGGTGTGGCGCATGCAGTGACGGTTTTGTCCGTCGGTGATTGCGCGGTTATCGGGAATCGGACGATGGATAAAAATGGTTATGTGGCAAATGTGCTTGGTATTCGTGAAGCCAAGGCAAAACATGTGGCCAAACCGCAAAAGGTTGCGGCAGAAAAGGCAGGCGTAAGGCCATATCGTAAAATTGTGGAATTTCGCGTGTCTGATGACTGTGTTATTCCGGTTGGGACAATGCTGAATGCTTCTCATTTTATGGCCGGACAATTTGTTGATGTCCAAGCAACAAGCAAGGGTAAAGGATTCCAAGGTGCGATGAAACGTCACAACTTTGGTGGTAAAGAAGCGACCCACGGTGTGTTAAAGGCGCATCGTTCTTTGGGTGGTACAGGTATGCGTGAATGGCCGGGTCGTGTTTTAAAGGGTAAAAAGATGTCCGGTCAAATGGGTAATGAAACCGTGACCGTTCAAAATTTAAAAGTGTTTGGCGTGGACGAAGCCGAAAACTTGGTCTTCGTTGAAGGCGCCGTTCCGGGTTGCAATGGAACATTCGTTCTGATTACAGACGCGGTGAAAAAAGAACACAAAGATTTGCCTGTTCCAACATCGGTCAAAGAACCAACAGAAACCAAATCTGAATCTGTTGCAGAATAGGTTTTGAAAAATTTAAGGTGAAACACTATGCAAGTAAATGTTATAAATTTTGATGGCAAAGCGGTCGGCAAGATTGATTTGCAGGATTCTATTTTTGGTTTGGACGCACGTGCGGATATTCTGCATCGTGTTGTGACATGGCAACGTGCGAAATCACGTGCAGGCACACATGCGGTTAAAACCGTTTCTGATGTCGCCGGCAGTGGTAAAAAGGCATTCAAACAAAAGAAAACCGGTAATGCACGTCAAGGTGAACGCTATAATGTCCATATGCGTGGCGGTGGTGTGGTTCATGGACCGGTTGTTCGCGACCACAGCATTGATTTGCCTAAAAAGATTCGCGCACTTGGACTTAAGATGGCACTTTCTTCAAAATTGAAAGAAGACAGTTTAATCGTCATTGATTCTGAAAAAATGTCTGCGGCGAAAACAGGCGCGTTTGCAAAGCAATTGAAAAAATTGAATATTGCGTCTGCGTTGTTCGTTGGCGGTGACACAATCGATGAAAATTTCAAGAAATCGGCATCTAATATTATCAATATTGATGTTTTGCCAACCGTTGGGTTGAATGTGTTGGATATCTTGAAACACGAAAAATTGGTTTTGACGGCGGATGCGGTCAAGGCCATCGAGGCACGCCTGGCGGCGTAATGTCATGTGGATTGAATAAAAGGTTACAGATATGGCAGAAAAAAAAGTTAAGACAGAAAAGAAACCAGTTGTATCGGCCGGTGTATATGATGTGCTGCGTCGTCCAATCGTTTCCGAAAAGGCGGTGAAGTTATCAGAGGCAAACTCGGTTGCTTTTGAAGTCGATGCGCGCGCAACCAAAGCGGATGTGGTACGTGCAGTTCAGGCAATATACAATGTTAAACCAACCAAGGTGAACATCGTTGTTGTCAAAGGTAAAGTCAAACAATTCCGTGGCCGTGGCACAGGAACTCAACGCACTGTTAAAAAGGCGTATGTTTCATTGCCTGCGGATGCAAAATTGGATTTGGCGACAAACATATAAAAAGTAAATGCCCCGGCAGAGAATCCAACAAAGGGACGTTAGTGTCTGGGCGAACAAAGGATAGAAAAAATGGCATTGAAAAATTATAAACCAATTACCGCCGGAACACGTGGCATGGTTTTGATTGACCACAGTGAATTGCACCGTGGTGCGCCGGAAAAGGCGTTAACGGTTGGTTTGAAATCCAAGGGTGGCCGTAATAATTTCGGTCACGTTACCGTTCCACACCAAGGTGGCGGTCATAAACGCAAATATCGTTTGATTGATTTCAAACGTAAAAAGGTTGATATGCCGGCGACGGTTGTTCGTTTGGAATATGACCCAAATCGTACTGCGTTTATTGCGTTGATTGAGTATAAAGATGGTATGCGGTCATATATTTTGGCACCGCGTGATTTAAAGGCGGGCGATATTGTTGTATCTGGTGCACATCAAGATATTAAACCAGGTAACGCAATGCCATTGAAAAATATGCCGATTGGTACAATTGTTCATAACGTAGAGTTGAAACCGGGTGCCGGTGGTCAATTGGCCCGCAGTGCCGGTTGTTATGCACAATTGATGGGTAAAGACGGTGTCTATGCCCAGATTAAGATGAACAGCGGTGAATTGCGCAAGGTTCATTCTGATTGCTTTGCGACGGTTGGCGCGGTTTCTAACCAAGACCAACGTAACGTCAATTTGGGCAAGGCCGGTCGTGCGCGTTGGTTGGGTGTTCGCCCATCCGTGCGTGGTATGGCACAAAACCCGGTTGATCACCCGATGGGTGGTGGTAACGGTCATTCCAAGGGACATGAACCGGTGTCACGTACAGGTATTCCGGCCAAGGGATATCGCACCCGCAGAAATAAACGCACAGCCAAGATGATTATTCGTAGCAGACATTTGGCAAAGAAAAAATAACATAGGTTAGAGGAGTTATAAATGTCTCGTTCAGTTTGGAAAGGTCCGTATGTTCATCCATCTATCTTGAAAAAGGTGGCGGTGGCAAACGAAAAAAATGATCACAAACCAATTAAAACTTGGTCCCGGGGCAGCACGATTGTTCCGCCAATGGTTGGTTTGACGTTCGAAGTTCACAATGGTAATAAATTTATCCCTGTGTCAATCGTAGAAGATATGGTTGGTCATAAATTGGGTGAATTTGCGCCAACACGTACTTTCAAAGGCCATGCGGCGAATAAAAAGGCGGCGGCAGGTAAATAATCAAAAGGTGTAGATTATGACAAGATATGGAATAAAAGATAATCAAGTTCGGGCGTTCAACAAAATGATACGCGTCAGCCACCAGAAATTAAACCTGGTCTGTGCAACGATTCGTGGTTTGCCGGTTGACCGTGCGGTTGATGTCTTGAAATTTTCGAAAAAGCGCGTTTCTGGCGAAGTTTTGAAAACTTTGTTGTCGGCGGTTGCGAATGCGGAACACAACAAAAATTTGCCGGTGGACACTTTGTTCGTCAAAGAAATTTGGTGCGGCAAGGCGTTGACGATGAAACGTATTATGCCGGGACCACGTGGCAGTGCCCGTCCAATTTTGAAACCGTTTTCTAATTTGACGATTGTTTTGGAATCTGGGGCGGCCCCGAAAAAAGAAGCGGCAAAGAAAAAAGAACCAAAAAAAGAAACAAAGAAAGAAACAAAAAAATAAAAGAACCGTGTCGGGTGGTATGGGGATGACCCCGGAATAAAACCAATTGGTTTCAAGAACACCCCACACAAACAGTAAGGAAAAAAAATGGGACAGAAAGTATCGCCAATTGCACAGCGTTTGTCTATCAATAAAATCCCGGATTCCCGTTGGATTGTTGATAAAAAACACTATGCAGAATTCTTGGCAGAAGATAATACGATTCGTAAATTTATCGAAAAGAAACTGAAAAAGGCCGGTGTGGCAAAGATTGTTATTGACCGTATCGCCAAAAAAGTGGTTGTGACGGTTCATACATCACGTCCGGGTATGATTATCGGTAAGAATGGCGCGGATATTGAAGCTTTGCGCAACGATATCAAAAAATTGGTAAAAAATGACCAAGTCGTCGTTAATATTTACGAGGTTCGCCGTCCGGATTTGAACGCACAATTGGTTGCCCAAGGTATCGCGCAGCAAATTGAAGGTCGTGTATCTTATAAACGCGCGATGAAAAAGGCGATTCAGAATGCCCAGAAAGCGGGTGCCCAAGGTGTCAAGGTTATGTGCAGTGGGCGCTTAAATGGTGCGGAAATCGCACGCAGCGAACAGATTCGTGAAGGGCGCATCCCATTGCACACTTTGCGTGCAGATATTGACTATGCCGCGGTCCAGGCCAAAACCACATACGGTGTTGTTGGGGTCAAGGTTTGGATTTACACCGGTGATGTCGTGAACAAGGAAAAGTTGGCGTCAGAAATGGCACGTCCCACGGAATACGCCGGCACAAGCGATAGAAGAACAAAATAATTCTTAGAAAGTTGAGGTTTGTATCATGTTAATGCCAAATAAGACAAAATTTCGCAAACAGCACAAAGGCCGCATCCATGGCGTTGCCAAGGGTGGCAGTGAATTAGCGTTCGGTTCGTTTGGGCTGAAGGCAATGTCGCCGGAACGTATAACCGCGCGTCAAATTGAGGCCGCACGTCGTGCAATCACCCGTCGTATGAGACGTATGGGAAAACTCTGGATTCGTGTATTTCCGGATGTTCCGGTCACCGCCAAACCGGCCCAGGTTCGTATGGGTAAAGGTAAAGGTGCCGTTGAATATTGGATTTGCCGTGTTAAACCGGGCCGTATAATCTTTGAATTGGACGGTGTTAAACCGGATGTTGCCATGGAGGCATTTGCTTTGGCGGCCGCCAAGTTGCCGGTTAAAACCAAAATTGTTGAACGCAAGGTTAACTAAAAGGTGACAGATATGGCAGAAAAGAAAACAGAATCTTTGAAAAAAGAAGAATTGCAAAGCAAATTGGTTGATTTGAAAAAGACTCAAATGAATCAACGCTTTCAGCACGCTGCGGGTCAATTACCAAAAACCCATGTTTTGCGTAAAACCCGTCGTGAAATCGCACGCGTGAAAACACAATTGAACGCGGCAGAATAAAATTACCGATTTTGGTTGAGATTTCCAAATTTTTGGTTATCATATACCGGGTTGGCCAAAAGTGAACAAAAAAAGTATATAAGGAATAAGGTTATGCCAAGACGTATACTGCAAGGAACAGTTAGAAGTACCGCAAATGACAAGACGGTCGTTGTAGAAGTTGAACGCCGTTTCCGTCACCCGCTGTATGGAAAATTTGTTAAGCAGAACAAAAAGTACAAGGCGCACGATGCAGACAACAAGTACAAAGTTGGCGACATTGTTGCGATTGAAGAACATCGTCCAATATCCAAAACTAAATCTTGGATTGTCAAAGGTTTGGTTGGGGTATCCAAAGACAACGATGTAGAAGTAGTAGACTAAAAACAAAATCAACCCAGGGATTTTTGAGGGGGCATTGGTCTTCGTGACGGGTGTCTCAGTCGGGTCCCATAACAAAGCGGTGGGGAAACGCCCCATTCGCAGGACGAGGATAAGGTTATGATTCAAAATGAAACAGTTATGACGGTTGCAGATAACAGTGGTGCACGTAAAGCAATGTGCATCAAGGTTTTGGGTGGTTCACACCGCCGCTATGCCACCGTTGGTGATAAAATTGTGGTTGCCATCAAAGAAGCAATTCCGCGTGGTAAAGTTCAAAAGGGTACTGTGCAACGTGCAATTATCGTTCGTACCAAGTTCCCAATTAAACGTGCGGATGGTTCGATAATTCGTTTTGATGACAATGCGGTTGTTCTTATCAACAAGAACAATTTTGAACCGATTGGCACACGTATTTTTGGGCCGATTGCGCGTGAAGTGCGTCGCAAATATGACGTTCAAAAGATTGTGTCTTTGGCACCGGAAGTATTATAACAAAAGGCGTGTAAAATGAAAATTAAAAAAGGCGATGAAGTCGTAGTTATTTCGGGAAAGTACAAAGGCGTCAAAGGTGCAGTACTGGAAGCGCGCCCGACAGAATCCCGTGTTGTTGTTGCCGGTGTCAACCGTCACAAATGGCATGTCAAACCGACCCAAGATAAGCCGGGTCATATCGTTGACCGCGAGGCCCCAATCCACGTATCTAATGTTGCGTTGGTTGATCCAAAAACCAAAAAGCCGACACGTGTTGGATACAAAATGGAAAAGGGTAAAAAAGTTCGCGTTGCCAAAAAATCTGGTACGGAATTATAAAAAAACATCCCGCTGTTACGGGAAATAAAAGGAAAAAGAAATGCAAAGCAGATTGCGTGAAATTTATGAAAAAGAAATTGTTCCTGAATTGGTCAAAGAATTCGGGTACAAAAATATGTTGGCGGTGCCAAAATTGTCCAAAATCGTTTTGAATATGGGCGTTGGCGAAGCCGTTGCGGATAAAAAGAAATTGGATGCGGCGGTGACTGATTTGACGGCGATTGCCGCACAAAAACCGGTTGTGACGCATGCCAAGAAATCTATTGCGACATATCGTTTGCGTGAAGGCCAGGCGATTGGAACCAAGGTCACATTGCGTGGTAAACGTATGTATGATTTCTTGGACAAATTGATTACGGTTGCGTTGCCGCGTGTCAAAGACTTTCGCGGTCTGTCCAAATCTAAATTTGATGGTCGTGGAAACTATGCGTTCGGTATCAAAGAACATTTGATATTCCCGGAAATTTCCATCGATAAAATTGATTCTATTCGTGGTATGGACATTGTGATTGCCACAACCGCGAAAACAGATGATGAAGCGCGTGCATTGCTGACCAAAATCGGCCTGCCGTTGGTTTTGAAATAATAAAAGGGACAAAAATGGCTAAATTGGCGTTGATAAACAAACAGGAAAGACGTAAAAAATTGGTTGCCCAGTATGCAAAAAAGCGTGCCGCAATCAAAGAAAAAATGTCTGTGAACGCGACCCCAGAAGAACGCAAGGAAGCAATGCTGAAATTGGCAAAGTTGCCGCGTAATTCTAACCCGACGCGTTTGCATAATCGTTGTTCGGTGACGGGTCGTGCGCGTGGTTATTCACGTATGTTCGGTCTGTGCCGCCAACAGGTTCGTACCCAGGCATCCGAAGGTAAATTGCCGGGCGTGCGTAAGTCCAGTTGGTAAAAATAAAACAAATCCGATTGTGGACAATGCAATCGGCGAATATAGGAGTAAAAGATGTCATTATCACACCCGATTGGGGATATGGTTGCCCGCATTCGTAACGGTCAAAACGCGGGTAAAGAAACAATTACTTTGCCACACAGCAAATTGCGTGCCGCGGTTTTGTCTGTGTTAAAAGAAGAAGGCTTTATCGAAGATTTTCAAAAACAAGAAATTGACGAACATCGTTCTAATTTGGTCGTCACGTTGAAATATGTTGGTGGTAATGGTGCCATCCAAGAAATTTCTGTGGTGTCAAAACCGGGACGTCGTGTTTATTCCGGCAGTGCAAAAATGCCAAAGGTTTTGAATGGGTTGGGTGTTGCAATTGTGTCAACCCCGCATGGTGTTATGACAGATCACAAGGCGCGTTTGATGAATGTCGGCGGTGAAGTCTTGTGTCGGGTTATCTAATAAAAATAAGGATGTAAGTTATGTCTAGGGCAGGAAAATATCCAGTTAAATTAAGCGATGGTGTGGTTGCATCAATCGCAGAAGACAAATTGGTCATCAAAGGACCCAAGGGTGAATTGACCGTTCCGTTAAACACCAAAAATGCTCACCTGGTAAATATCAAGGTTGAAGGCGCCCAGGTTTGTGTTGAACCCAAAGATGCAGAAGATAAAGATTCGCGCGCAATGTGGGGAACAATGACCCGCAATATTCGCAACGCGGTCGAAGGTGTGACTAAGGGATTCTCAAAACCTATGTATATGAAGGGCGTTGGTTACAAGGCATCGGTCAGTGGTAAAAAATTCACTTTGGTTGTTGGTTTTTCGCATGATGTTGTTATGGAAATTCCGGATGGTTTGACCGTGACAATGGGTGATGCGCCAACAGAATTCACCATCAGTGGTAATGACAAATGTGCGGTCGGCTTATTTGCGGACAAGATTCATAAGATTCGCAAAATGGACCCGTACAAGGCCAAAGGTATCTTCTATAAGGGTGAAAAGATTCGCCGCAAAGAAGGCAAAAAGAAATAATAAATAAATTTCCGCTGTTACGGAAATTGGAACAAAGGAAAAACAAAATGTTGAAACATTTATCTACACAGGAAAGACGCAAATTGGTGACACGTGTTGCGTTGAAAAAGAAAAATCCGGGAAAAATCCGCCTGTCGGTTTTCCGCAGTGGTCGTCATATCGAAATTCAGGCCATTGATGATGTCAAAGGTCATACGATTTGTGCGGCATCTTCCAAAGAAAAAGATTTCAAAGGCAAAGGTTGGAATATCGCCGGTGCAGAATTGGTTGGCAAGGCGTTCGCAGAACGTGCGGTCAAGGCGAAAATTGCAGATAATTGCTATTTCGATCGTGGCGGTTATCGTTACCATGGTCGCGTCAAAGCATTGTGCGAAGCGATTCGCAACGGTGGCGTTAGAATATAAAACAACATTATAAGAATATACGGAGAATATAATGGCACGTTTTGATGATAAAAAATTACAGACAGATAATTTGGTAGATAAATTGGTTTCTGTCAACCGCGTTTCGAAAACTGTGAAGGGCGGTAAGAATATGTCTTTCTCGGCTTTGGTCGTTGTTGGCGACAAGGCCGGCAAGGTTGGTTTTGGTAAAGGTAAAGCGTTGGAAGTCCAATCTGCGGTGCAAAAGGCAACCAAGGCCGCCAAGGCGAAAATGATTCGCGTTCCGTTGAAAGAAGGTCGCACATTGCATCACGATGTTGCGGTTAAATACGGGGCCAGTAAATTGGTTTTGCGCAGTGCGGTTCCCGGTACCGGTATTATCGCGGGTGGGGCCTTACGTGCGGTGTTTGATTGCCTGGGCGTCCAGGACGTCGTTGTGAAATCCCAAGGCGCGAATAATCCAAACAATATGATTCGCGCGGTGTTCTTGGCGTTTTCAAAAATGAATTCACCGAAAACGGTTGCGGCACGTCGTGGTAAAACGGTTGCGGAAATTATCGCCGGTCGTGACGGTAAAAAACCGGTTGAAGAAACGGCAACGGAAGACAAATAACAAAAGGTGGTGCTAATGGCAAAGAAATTGGTTGTAAAACAAATCAAAAGCGTTATCGGTCGTCCGGAAACACAACGTCGCACTTTGGCGGCATTGGGATTGGGCCGTATTGGTAAATCTGCGGAATTGGATGATAATGCATCCATTCGTGGTATGATTGCCAAGGTTTCACATTTGGTGACCGTGGTCGAAAAATAAATTTAATAAAACCGAGTATGCGGATACTTGTCCGCATGCGCAAACGAACTATATATGGTTCATAGGAGTAAAAGAAATGAAATTAAATGCTTTGATGGATAATTTGGGTGCACGTCGCGATATCAAACGCGTTGGTCGCGGTATGGCGTCGGGCTATGGTAAAACCGCCGGTCGTGGAACCAAGGGTCAAAAGGCCCGCGCGGGTTCACGTAAACAGGCGACTTTCCAAGGTGGTCAAATGCCGATTTTGCGTCGTTTCCCGAAATATGGTTTTACAAATCCGTTTGCAAAACGTTATGCCACAATCAATTTGGGTGACATTGAAAAATTCATCGCATCGGGCAAAATTGATGCAAAAAAAACAATTACAATCGATTCGTTGTTGGATGCAAAAATCTTGAATCGCGCAATGTCGGGCCTGAAAGTTTTGGCCAAGGGCGAAATCAAAACGGCGGTGAATATTGTTGCCGATAAATGGTCGGCGGCGGCCGAAGCCGCAATCACCAAGGCCGGTGGCAGCATTAAAAATAAATAATATATGGGAATTAAAACAAGAGATACGGCGCCATGAAATTTCTATCAAAATATTTTGGTAAATTGACCGATTTGCAGAAGCGTATTCTGTTCACATTGGGGGCGTTGATTATTTATCGTGTTGGGTCGTTTATTCCGTTGCCGGGCGTGAATGCGTCTGCGGTTCTGCATTTGTTCACGGGCGAAGGCAGTGGTATGATGGGTATGTTCGATATGTTCACCGGTGGGTCGCTGTCGCGTATGTCGGTGTTGGCGTTGAACATTTTCCCGTATATCTCGGCATCTATCGTGTTGCAATTGTTGACCGCAACCAGCAAATCGTTGAACGATTTACGCAAAGAAGGCGAATCGGGCCGCGTTAAAATCAATCAATATACGCGTTATTTGGCGGTGTTATTGGCGGTGGTCCAAGGTTGGGCCGTCGTGCGCGGGTTGGAAATGATGGCGCCGGTCAATGGTATTCGCGCGGTTGTGAATCCGGGATTTTCATTCGAATTGTCTGCGATAATCGCGTTGGTTGGCGGAACCGTGTTTGTTATGTGGTTGGCAGAACAAATTACCGCGCGTGGCATAGGCCAGGGCGCATCGCTGTTGATTTTCGCGGGTATTATTGCCCAGGTTCCCGAAGGCATCGCAAAAATCGTATCACTGGGTTCGGTTGGGCAGATGTCGCCGGCGATGATTGCGTTGGTGTTGGCGTTCGTGGTCGGTATTGTTGCGTTGATTGCGTTCTTTGAATTGGCCCAGCGTCGTATCCAGATTCTGTATCCGCGCCAGGTTATGGCGAACGGCGTTGTGAACACAAACGCATCTTATTTGCCGATTAAGGTTAATATGTCGGGCGTTATGGGGCCGGTGTTTGCATCGTCCATTATGATGTTGCCGGCGTTTATTCAACGATTCGCGCAAAGCGAGAATTTGATTGTGCAAAATATTATGGCGTTCTTTACGTATGGTGCGTGGTCATATATTATCTTGTACACGGTTTTGATTGCGTTCTTTGCGTATTTTCAAACGGCGGTCGTGTTCAACTCCGAAGAAACCAGTAATAATCTGCGCAACGCCGGCGGTTATATTCCGGGGGTGCGTCCGGGTGAACAGACAATTACGTTTTTGGATTCTTTGGTGTCGCGGGTCACGGCGATTGGCGTTCTGTATTTGATTGTGGTTTGTGTGGTGCCAATCATATTAAATACTCATTTTGGTATGCCGTTGATGATTGGCGGAACCAGTGTTTTAATCGTTGCGGGTGTTGTTTTGGACACCATGAACCAGGTTCAGTCCTATCTGGTTGCGAAACAATATCATGGCGTTATGGGCGCCACCGCAAAGAAAGGGCGTTTCCGCAACTAGTTTGGTTGATGTGAAACAAAGTTTGACTTTTGCGATAATTTATATAAAATTATTTGGCAAAAGCAGGCGTTCGAACGGTTGTAATCGTTGAACGAATGAATAGAGCGGGGCGGGGTCGCCCCAAAAGACAAAAAGGAAAAGTAAAAATGGCACGTATAGCAGGTGTAAATATTCCGACAGAAAAACGTATCGAGGCCGCATTGCAATATATTCACGGCATCGGTCCGGCCAAGGCCGCCCAAATCTGCAAAGATTTGAAATTGCGTGACGGTCTGCGTGCGAAAGATCTGACGGACGAAGATGTTGTTAAAATTTCGAACTATATCGAACAAAACTTCAAGGTCGAAGGTGATGTTCGCCGTGAAGTCGCAATGAATATCAAACGTTTGCAAGATTTGAAAACATATCGCGGCATTCGTCATCGTAATCGTTTGCCCGTCCGCGGTCAACGTACCCAAACCAATGCGCGTACACGCAAGGGTAAACGTGTTGTTGTCGCGGGTTCTGCGGTCAAGGGTAAATAATAAACATTGGGTAGAGATTAACACGATAGTTAATTGAAGACATCTAATAAAAGGAAAAAATAAAAATGGCAATAAATAAAAAGAAAGTTGTTAAAAAAGTATCACATGGCATCGCACATATCGTTGCCACGAACAATAACACACGTATAACAATTACTGATCAATCGGGTGCCGTGTTGACATGGGCAACCGCAGGCGCAAATAATTTCAAAGGTGCCAAGAAATCGACCCCATATGCCGCGACGGTTGTTGCAGACGCTGTTGGCAAGCGGGTTGCCGAAATGGGCATGAAAACGGTTGACGTCCTTATGCGCGGGATTGGCCAGGGTCGTGAATCCGCCGTTCGTGGTTTGGCAAATGCCGGCCTGGTGGTGCAGAGTATTACCGATACAACACGAATTCCGCATAATGGGTGCCGTCCCAAGAAAGTTCGTCGTGTGTAATTGATTGGTCCGTCTTTTTGACGGACTTTTTTGTTGGTTGTGTAACTGTAAAAAAGGAGTGAAAATGTTGCCAAGTGGTGAATGCGGGGATTTTGACCCAGAAAAAATGCCCAGTAATCCTCGCGCTGCTTTAATAATTCTGGCGATTTATTTAGGTTTGGTTGGTTTGATGCTTGTGCGGGGATGTCGCATGGACCGTGCAGACAGAAAGCGGGCCGCGACCGAAAAGGCAATGGACACCATTTCGCAGATAGATTCTGCAAAATTGTTTCATATGGGGCGCCCAAACACGAAATAATAATTTGGTAAATGTTGATTTTTGATCCAAAAAGCACCAATAAAAAAATTTGTCAAATAAACTTGACAACGAATTTTTGTGTCCTATAATATTGACGAATAACCAAAAGGGTCAAATATGAAAAAAACAATTTTAACTTCTTTGTTTGCTGCGATGGTCTCTGTTGCTGCTAATGCATCTGATGGTGGTCTGTACAGCGAAACAGAAACATACACAAACCGCGTTCGTTACAACACAACAGAATATGCGGCACCGGTTGCGCGTGTCTCTGCCCCGGTTGCGACATGCAATTCTTGTGCACAACCTGTTCGCGTTAAAACACACACCGAAGTGATTGACCATTACCAAGTCTATCGTCCGGTGACTGTGTATGAACCGGCGGGCACATATGCAGAACGCCGTGTTGTTCGCAACACATGCAACCGCTGCAACTATTAATTTTTTAATAGATTGTGTGATTTGATTCGTGCGCGGGGCAAATGCCCCGCGTTTTTTTGTGTTTGATGAAAAATTTTTCTTTTATTCATCGGTGTTTTATGTTAAAATCAAAAGACAGAAGAGAGATGAATTTTTCTTTGAAATTCTTGTGTGGTGTTTTGTGTGCCGCGTTTATTACGCCGGCGGTGGCGAATGTTGCCACAACGGCGGGGTCTAATTTGACCGCATATCACGGTACGGGTTCAACGAACAACAATCAATGGAACACTTTGATGACCGGACGTGGCGGAATGTCGCAGACCGCGGCCGAGGCGAATTTTGGCAATTGTAACGCCGTGATTTTGCGGTGTGCATCGCCAAAGTGTGGTTCGGGCTGTACCGATGTATCGGTTGCGCGTTCTATTGTTGCGGGTTGCGTGAATTCGAATAATTCGTGCAAGAAACACGGTGACGATTTAATTGAATATATAACCGCGCAAATTGTTGCGCAATCTACGTCCAAGGTCCAAGAGCAGGCAAATGCCGTTGCAATCGCCCAGGCCCAGGCGCAGGCCCAGGCCGATGCATCCGCCGCCGCCGCGGCGCAAAGCAATGCCCAGATGCAACAGATGCAGGCGCAAATGGCGGCAATGCAGGAACAAATGGCGGAATCTATGTCCGCAATGCAACAACAAATGGCGGCACAGACCGAATCGCAAAATGCCCAGATTCAAAGCGCATTGGCGGAACAACGCAATTCTATGGCAAACGTGTCCGCAGCACAATCGACCGGTGATACGGGGGCGGTGATTGCGGGACTGGAGGGGTTAGGTGTCGCGGAACAATTGGCGGCGAAAAACGGAATCAGTGCCGATATTTTGGTACGCGAACAAATGGGCGGTAAAATCGAAACCGCGATTGAAGACGCAATGACCGCAATGAAAGATTTGAAAACTAAATTAGATGCGGTTTTGGAATATGCGGGCTGTGACTCGTCGGCGACGAACTGCACGGGGCCAAAGCGCGTGAAAAAATTCAAAGATTTGGCAAATGAATTCTTTGACCCGTATGAAAACGTGGTGGAAAACGTCTATGACGCGTTGATGTTGGCCATGACATTGGGTATAGATGTCAACGACGTGATAATGTTGTTGTCTAATTCTTGCAACATTTGGGGTAAATATATGTGCAGTGCATGCAATCCGAAAAAAGATGCTGATTGTGTATGTAATGATACAAAAAATGATGAAGGTTGTTATTATCGTGTTAAAACAGATGATGCGACGGGTAAAGTATCAAAAAATCAACCGCATTGTCGTTTGGTTGATACATTAACGGAAAAAGATACCGTATGGCGCGAATGGATTGATGCGAATACGGGTATGACCGGTTCGACCCAGGTTGCATGTGCATCCGATGTTATTATGGATATATCGTTGTTCCGTGGAATGAAGAAAGAGGCAACGTTGGATATCGATAACCTGCGCCGGTTGGTAAACCAAGATTCGCGGTCGTGTCGTGGTAAAATGGATGGCGGTAAATTTGTTTTGGATGGCAAACCAGAAAAGGCATGTTGGTTGGACAGATGTGCGGTCACCCAAGGGTCGCCACAATACGATATATTGGCCCGAACGGTAGATTCGCGCAAATTGCCGACCAAAACTTCAAGCAATGGTACGGCGACGGATGTGTTATGTTATACGAATGAAGACAGGTTGCCTGATATTGAGGGTACAAATATTGAATTACCTAAGTTTGATACTAAAATTACTACTGGGCAAACATGGGCGAATACATTTATATCAAACAAAGTTGGTTCTAATATTGGTGAGGAAGAAGCGGAAATGCTTAGAAATTCCGCGGTCGCAGAGGTGAAGTGTTATAACATCACGATTCCTAGTTTGTGTAAGGATGGATGTAAATGGGATATTTACGCAACGCCGAAATGTCAGGTTGATATTGAATCATCAAATTCATTTTTCCAAAAAAATGTCAAAGACATTATAAATATTAGCGGGGGTATTAGTGGAATATAAGGGAAAAATTTTTGCTGTTATATTTGGAGTGTTAATGTTTTGGACGCCGGTTGTTGCGCATGCTACTACGGTTGATGCAGAATGTGCTGTATTCAATCCGGCTTTTGCATTGTGCTCAACGCATGCGCATAATGTAGCGTTTAAGGCTGATGGTTTGCCGGCAAATCCGACAAATGCGGAAGATATTGCATATATGAATGAAGTTATTGCGTTGAAATCTACCGTAATCGCGCAACAGTTAAAAGAACAATATGATGCGCTGAACGCCATTATTAAACGTTTCAAAACCCAGTTAGAAAAGGCCGTCTTGACCAGTAAAATCGAGGTCCTGACCGGTAATTCCGCATCCGGCAATTCCGGCGGCGGTGCATCCGGTTCGTATAACAACAATGGATTGGCGAATGCCGAAGATTGCTATGCGGTAAGTCAAGAAAACGCCTATGATTGTGTGGCACGGAATTTATCTAAAATTTCATCAGCCGCAGAAAAAGATATAACCAATGCCAGAAAACAGTTAGATAATGATTTGGCGATTATGAAAGGCTATGATATGTGTGGAACGAACACTAATTGTTTGGAGGCGGTTTGCAGTAAATCCAGGGTAAGTAGTATGAATAAAACGGACATACAGTCGTGTGTCAAAAATTTGCAATTAAAAATTAGGGGCGCAAAATCGGATTTTGATAGACAGAATGCCCAGGCGCGGTGGGGGCGATATTAAGTTTTTTCTTTCATAATTATTTCCGTCGCGAAGTCCCCTTCTTATAAAGAAGGGGAGGGCCACCAGCGGTGGCGGGGTAGTTGTTGTCGCCCATGGCGACGGCGCATACGCGCCCGGTTCTACCCCACCGCGTCCCGCGGTCCCCCCCTTCACGATGTGAAGGGGACTTTGTTATCTGGAATATTTGCTTTTGATAGAAATTTTATTATTATTCCGGTATGTCATTACCGATGAATAAATCTTTAACCGAGCGTGCACGTTGGTTGCGTAAAAATTCTACGCTGTCTGAAATTCTGTTTTGGAACGAAGTAAAAAATAAAAAACTTGATGGATTGGATTTTTATCGTCAAAAAGTTATCGGAAATTATATAGTCGATTTTTTCTGTGCGCGATTGAATGTTGTGATAGAAATAGATGGTTCTACGCATAATAATAAGTATGAATACGATGCACGGCGTGATAATTACTTGCGTTCTTTGGGGTTGCGTGTTTTGCATATATATGATAAAGACGTTAAACAAGATATGTTGGGTGTATTGCAAATTGTTCGTAATTTTTGCGGTTCTGTTCCGGCACGATATGATAAATAAATTTTTCATGACCGTCGCGAATTCCCCTTCTTATTAAGAAGGGGTACGGCACAGCGTGCCGGGGGGTAGTTGCCCCGTGCTTTGCACGGGTGCGCATACGCGCCCGGTTCTACCCCACCGCGTCCCGCGGTCCCCCCCTTCACAATGTGAAGGGGACTTACTACCCCACCGGCTCCGCCGGTCCCCCCCTTCACAATGTGAAGGGGACTTACTACCCCACCGTGTCCCCCACTTCAAACCCACCCAAAAAATACTTTCGTATTTTTCGGGGCCCGGGAATGTGAAGGGGATTATGCTTGACTTTTCGGAAAAAACGCTATAAAATGCGCGGGCACGTAAAGATTTATGTGCGGCCGATTGGCGAAAATGATAAACTAAGCTAAAAGGAAATTTAAATGATTGAAAAAAATTGGATGACTTTAATCAAGCCAAAAAAACTGAATATCACAGCCGATGAACACAATCCGAATATGGCGACATTGGTCGCGGAACCGTTGGAAAAGGGTTTCGGTTTGACACTCGGGACCGCGCTGCGTCGCGTGTTGCTATCGTCGCTGCAGGGATGCGCGCCGTTGTATGTAAAAATTGACGGTGTTCAACACGAATTTTCCAGTATCCAGGGCGTTCATGAAGACGTTGCCGATATCTTGCTGAACCTGAAAGGGGTTTATTTCAAGGCAAACAGCGAAGGCCAGCACAAGGCATCGTTGCACGTGACGGGGCCTGCGGTTGTCAAGGCGGGTATGATTGAAACGTCGTCTGCAATTGAAATTATGAATCCGGATGCAGAAATTTGCACATTGGACAAGGGCGCACAATTCGATATGGAAATCACACTGGGTACGGGTCGTGGTTATGTTCCGGCGACCGCGCATGCCGACGGTTTGCCGTTGGGTGTGATTCCGGTTGACTCGATTTTCTCGCCGATTTTGAATGTGGCGTCGAATGTTTCGGAAACGCGTGTTGGCCAATCGACCGATTATGATAAATTGGAATTGACCGTCAAAACAAATGGCAGTGTCACGCCCGAAGACGCAATCGCATTTGCGGCACGCATTTTGACCGATCAATTGACCGTGTTCATCAACTTTGAAGATCCGGCACAAATCAGTGCGCCGACCGAAGAAGAGGCCGCCAAAGACGCGTTGCAATTCGATCCAAAGTTGTTGAAACGTGTTGATGAATTGGAATTGTCTGTTCGTGCAAACAACTGTTTGAAAAACGACAAAATCAATTGGTTGGGCGAATTGGTCCAAAAGACCGAGGCCGATATGTTAAAGACCCCGAACTTTGGACGCAAATCGTTGAACGAAATTAAAATCCAACTGGAAGCAATGGGCCTGGGCCTGGGGATGGAAGTTCCGGGTTGGCCACCAGAAAATATTGCGGAGTTGGCCAAGAAGTATGAAGACCCCTATAAATAAAATTGTGATAACGCGCCCATTGTTGGGTTTGCCGGTTCTTATGTAGGGCTACTACACCGCGAACCGTCAAACCCTTCCAACTGACGCGTTCTGACAATTTTCTTGTGCACCACCGCAAGGGATTGTCAAAATCATTTTCTTGCGCATATGCAAGGAGTTTGGGTAGAGAGAAAAACGCGTGTTGCTGGGGCGCGCCCCGGGGCACGAAATCTGGTCGAATCCCACCCCGGTTGTTGGGGCAGGGCGGAAACAAAATAAAGGAGTAATCAATGAGACACAGATTAGCAGGTCGCACATTTAATCGCGATACAAATGCACGCAAGGCCTTGTTTATTGGTCTGGCGAAAAACTTGATTGAAAAAGAACAAATTAAAACAACCCTGCCAAAGGCCAAAGATCTGCGCAGTGTCGTAGAAAAATTGGTTACCCGTGCCAAGGTTGATACCGTCGCCAATCGCCGGTTGGTTGCGTCTGAATTGGGCAACGCGTCTGCGGCGACCGTAAAAAAGTTGTTCACGGTGTTGGGACCGCGCTATGCCAAACGTCCGGGGGGATATACCCGCGTGTTAAAGGCCGGTTTCCGTTATGGTGATGCGGCGCCTATGGCGATTATCGAATTTGTTGATCGTGACGTGAACGCGAAAAAGGCGGCACCAAAGGCAGAAGTTGCGGCGGCCAAGACCGACGAAGCGGTTGCCACCGATGCCAAGAAAGTAGAAAAGGCGCTAAAGGCCGAAAAAGCGACAGCAAAAAAAGTCGCAACAAAGGAACCGGCGGCAAAAAAAGCCACGGCGGCAAAAAAGACCGTTGCGGTAAAACGTCGCGCCACAGGAAAGTAAGTGATAATTCCCCTTCGGATACCGAAGGGGGGGACCACCAGCGGTGGTGGGGTAGTTATTAGTGCGCGGGGCAAATGCCCCGCGTTTTTAGTTCCCCTCCATCGGTCCCCGAAAAATGCACAGCATTTTTTGGGTGATTCACGGAGGGGTGGGGTGAAAGTTCCCCTCCATCGGGCCCCACAAAATTTGAAAAAATTTTGTGGGTGATAATCGGAGGGGTGGCGCCGAACGGCGACGGGGTGGGGGTAAAAATCACAAAAGCATCATTTTTTATGCCCCCATCCGCCTTCGCGCGTTGCGCTTCGGTGGACAGGTCCGCCTGCGCCACTTCGTTAAAACTTCGTGATGCAAGCGCCAAGGCTGCGGCGCGACAGAGACCCCCACCTCCCGGCCCGCTGGGCCGTACTCCTCCGGTGGAGGAGAACTTGCAACTACCCCACCGCGTCCCGCGGTCCCCCCCTTCAGCAGAGCTGAAGGGGAATTAATGGCGCATAATGACGATTATGTATACTATAATAACACAGAAACAATTCGTGCAAACCTTGCACAAATCGCCACAGGCATATTCTTGAATATCGATAATAATATGCTTTCAACATGCCAGAAAGCGTTAGACACCGCGATGTTGCGCGTCTGTGGCAGTACCGAAAACTGTGACGACATTGTTGTTGACAACGGCGCCGGAACAAGAAGTTTAGAGTACAGAATTTGCCAATATACCAATGGCAAAGACTCTGAGGGTAGTTTTAATCTATTAAGTGCGCCTATTTGTAAAAACTCTATTGAAGGTTTTTCGAAAGACGCTATAAAGACAGAATTATTCAGTGCGGATTTATCTGGTATTTTGTATTGGGGGGAAATCTCATATGAAGAAGATAAAGACCAAACTACCGATAATATACAAACAAAATTTCATTTTACCCCTATTGATACATATGTGCAAAATGTTGCAAGGGCAACAGGAGTTACCGTAGAAGAATTAAGAGATAATGGAACTTATGATATAATTCGTGATCGTGTATATGGCATAGAAATCAAAGCATTAACATCTGCGGTTGAAAACGCGATTAATGCCATTGAATCCGACCAAGTTGTTCAATACTGTATGACCGGACGTAAATTTCAGGGATATAAAGAAATTCTAGGAACCGTTAAAGAAGGTGGTACAAACACGGTGTTAGATTCTTCAAAAGCACGATTCCCAAATTTAACCAACCAAATTCGCCAGATGATTGCTAATTCCGCATTAAAAAATGCGCGTGAAAATTATATGGAAAAATATGATGAAGAAATCAAACGTATGATGCAAGATCAAGTTAAAGGCGCCCAAATTGCCGATGAAGAAAATGCAAAGGCGAAAGCAGTGGAAATCTGTATCGCATACGGTGACACGGCCAGTTTGCCCGCAACAGATACCCCAAAAACAAGCAATGCCGGAAAATGGATTGCATTTAGCTTATTGGTGGCTGCTGCGGTTGTGGCAACAATATTTACATTTGGTGCTGCCTCAACAGTAAGTGTGCCAGTTCTTATGGCTGTTGGAAGCCAGATAGCTGTCCCAACTGTAATTGGAACAGCGACAGTGACAACGCTTTCAACCGCCGGAATTGTAGGCGCTTCTATTGCCGGTGCTTCTGTTGCTGCCGCTGCTGGCATTGGAATATCCACCACAAACGATCTGGTGGATAGTGGTGGAGAAAGTATTGATAAATGCGAAAATACGACGGACGCAAATGGAAATAAAGTGGTAGGTTGTTCTGTGTCGGCACAATGGAATTACAAAGAAAAGATTGTGACAATTCCAAAATACGAAACTGGCGAATGTGTAAAATTAAAAACAACGCAAAATTGTACAAAAACAAAAAAGAACGTCTGTAAAGAATGGGATGAAGAAGTGGAAGAAGCGCCGGTGGCAATAAACCTGCTAAACTAAAAACACTGCCCGCATTCGCGGGCAGTTTGTTTAATCTAATAACTTTATTGTCGTGGTTTCTGAGACCCATTCCCCGTATTTCAAACAATCAAATCCATAACTTAATTCGCATTTTTGATATCTGGTCGTTATAATGCATTCGCCTGTAATCTCATTAAATGCGGCGTGTGTTTCACGTTGTTGCAGTGCATCCAACACATTGGCATAATTTGTATTTGAAAGGTCAACCGTGGTATTACCATCCGCACCGGTTGTTGTGGTTATTTCTTTTGTACTATGCCATGCATTACATGCTTCACGGGCCGTTGCTTTGGCGGTGGCTTCATCTGTACGACTTGCTATCTTTACAGAATCTTTCATTTTTTGTTGGGTCAACTCATCATATTTTTGAACATAATTTTCATATGCAGACCTTAACACAGATGTCCAAATAAGGTTTTGTATTTGATTTGTTAAATTTGGAAAACGTGCTTTATCTTCATCTATAGTAACATTATCACCTTCTTCTTTAACGGTTCCTAGAATTTCTTTATATCCTTGGAATTTACGTCCAGTCATACAATATTGAACAACTGGGTCAGAGTTAATCGCATTAATGGCGTTCTTTACCGCATTTGACAATGCGTCAATTTCTGATTTGTTTGTGTCATCCAATCCGGTTCCTGTATATTGGTTATTTGAATATGATAAATCACCCCATGGAATCATGCCTGTGATATCAATATTCCACGCAACGGTCGAATCTTCCAAAATATCGCTGGGGATGCTGTCCGCTGATGCGTAACATTTTTCATCGCTTCCGGTACCTGTACAAATATTATATTTCAATGAACGCGCACCTGTCACACCATCGGAAGTCAATTCGTCGCAGTTTTCGGTACTGCCACAGACGCGCAACATCGCGGTGTCTAACGCTTTCTGGCATGTTGAAAGCATATTATTATCGATATTCAGGAATATGCCCGTTGCGATTTGTGCAAGGTTTGCACGAATTGTTTCTGTGTTATTAGAGTATACATAATCGTCATTATCCGCCTTAACGTATTTGCATCCGGGTAATTTATCCGTTGGGCACATTTCTACAATTGTGTCTGTGTCCAGACCGATACATTGTGTATAATCCGCGCCGCAACGATCTTCGGATGTTAAACATTGTTTGAATTCCTTGGTACACGAATCCACGCGCATAGATGCCAGGCGTGCCTTGACATAGGTCATAATTTCCGGTATTGCGCCCTCGCACGGGTCTATTTCGACCTTGCATGCGCTGCGCAAAGTATCGGGTTTGGTTAAACACATATCGTACGAACCATCCGGGTCGTTCGGGTCCATATTGTCTTTACATGCCTTTTGGAAACAATTTGATATAGTTGAAATACACGACGTGCGCATATTGGATTCCGCCATCAATTCCGCAGACTTTACCTGGGGCGCGACTTCGCGCAGGAATGCATCCCAAACCTGGTCACGGACGTTGACGCATTGTTGCGTGACCGACATACATAATTCTTTTTTGGCCTCTAACACGTCATAGGTTGCCGCCAATAATGTGATTTTGGATGAAGTGCCTTTGATGGTCGTCGTTTTAGATTTTGTTGTGCCATCTGTTTTAGTATTGGTCAAACTTTCGCGCACAGAATAATCGACGCAACCACTGAAATCGTCGCCGCATCCGCCGGTTGTTTGCATACACTGTTTGAATTGAACCGTGCATTGCCCCAGGTCATATTTGTTCGCGTTTCGGTATTGTTCCAGTGCGGCCTCACGCATAGCCGATTGGGCCGATGCCAATTTTTGGGCGCTTTGCGTGCGGCTCTGGCGCAGGCTGTTTTCATACGCCGTGCAATCGGAACGCACGCGTTGTTTATACATCAATTCCATCATTGTTGATTGCGATTTGCATTCCGGCATTTGCGTGTTGCACAGTTTCGCCGCCGCACGATACAACGCGTCGCCGGTCTTGTTCGTGATGGATGAACCGTCCGATGCAATTGAGAAAATGTCTTCTATGTCCCCATCATCAAAGTCAATTTCTGTCAAATTCCATGCCGACAAATCCAAAGATTTGCGTTTTGATTGCGTGGAATCTTTTTCGATACTTTTGGTGATTTCTTGCGTTTTTTTCATAACCGCATCGGCATCGTCACCCATTTCAATGCGTTCTACGCCGACGGTTGCCATTTGATAACTCTGTTCGTCCAAAGATTGAATTTCCGCGAGTATCGAATCGTATTCTGCGTTTTTGTCACTGCACATACAGCGTCCGCCGTTCGCGTTGTCCAACATACAGAATGAATCCATGCATCCCATAAATCCATTCCAACATTTTTCATCAACCACAGTATTTTGTGCCGCGGCCGCGACCTTGGTTCCGGTGCCAATAACGCTTTGTTTTGCAGCGCGCGATACGACGGCAGATCTGTTTGCCGATGCGCCTGTTGTTGTGCCTGTTGTGCCTGTTGTTGTGCGTCCAGGTGCCGCAGAAGATGTTATAGTTTTACGTGTTGATGTTTGGGTGCTGGGTGTCGCTTGTATGGCACTGCGTCCGCGTGCGGCAGCGGTCGACGTTGTTGGGGGTGTTGGGGTGGTTGTGTCACCACCACGTCCGGTACGTGCATTGTTTGTATTGCCGGCGCGTGGTGCGGCGTCTGCGCCGAATCCAGTAATTAAAAATGCCAATATCAACAGAATTTTTCTCATGTAAAAATCCCCCTATTATCCCAACTATTTTATCATAAAAAGGCACCTTAACCAAGAATAAAAATTAAAAAAGTGATTAGTGGATAGTGTTAGTGGTTAGTTCCGTCTGCGCTATCGCCCAGTCGCGACAGGGTTTAATGACGTGGAAATAAAAAACCGTCCACGTGGGACGGTTTAAGGGACACCAAGCCAAACTTTTTAATCTACATGGAATTCACAATCCAGCGGGGCCATATATTTTCTTACTTTTACCCCGTTGGGACGACATTCGTTTATCGCAGTGTTAAATTTACACGCGGATGATACCAACATTGATGCAGGTGTGTATATAACCCGTGCCGCGGCACATTTGGTCGGGTCGGTGTTATAAACCTGGCATGCATTGTTCCATTCGTTGCAGGTCTTCACATTTGGATAATCGTTATCCGATGGTTCGTCCGGATTTTCCGGTGTCACCAAACATACGCCGTTTGCCTGGGCCACGGCCAGGTTTGTGATACATGCACTGCCGGATGCTTTGCACGGATTTTGAACCAAGGTGGTGCTGGACAAATTGCCCGGGCGATAGTTGAATTGTGCCGCCGCGCATTCATCCAAATCGGTGAACATCGCACACGTCAATTCCCAATTGTCACAGTTCGTGACGACCGCGGTCGGTGCCAATGTTTGTGGCAACTTTAACGCCCATTTGACATAGAAGTCACGCAGACGATCAATTGTGTATGATTTACCGAAACTGACCCGCGCCAGGCCATCCGCCACACGGCAATTGATGTTGTTGCGTTCAACAAATGCCGTAATCGCGGTTGCGGTTCCACCAACGGCCGCGCCGGTTCCCGCGCCAATAAGTGTCGTTTTCAAACGATTTGACTTTTGACCTTCCAGTATATCGATTGAACCAAATATCTTGGCCAACATATCAAGGTCGCGTTGGAACGTTTCCTTGTTGACACAGTTTTCACCGGTGCCTTCGCAATACACATCCAAGCCATATTGACGTGCACGATTCAAATCGATAAAGCGACAATTCTTTTGACTGTTTTGAATGTCGGTGAATTTGAAATCTTTGCAATCGTTTTTATCGCAATAATTATCAAATTGTTCTTTTGTGATTTTGGTGTCGCAATTGGTTGTGCCGGATTTTGTGCATGTTTCAACCGTTGTTGTGGTAATCTGGTCGATTATCACTGTCAATTCTGCGGATTGAGAATCACACAGTGTGATTGCCTCTTTACCCATTTGCCACAGGTCATACAGTTTGACAATTTCGTTGCACTGGGCCTGGGTCATGGTTCTATCGGCACTGGACAAAGGCGATTCAATAAACTGGTTCAAATTACCAATCTTTTGATTGTCTTGCAGTTTTTTCAACAATTGATTCCGCAATGTTTCGTTCGCGCAATCAAAGTCACGGTCGCCGTGGCCCGCCAACGCGCCGATGCCCGCGCCCAACAATGTTCCGCCCGGAATTGCAACCGCCGCGGTTGTCTTGGTTTTTGGCATCAACGAAAAGTCGAACAAATCTTTGTTGCATGTGAATGTCGAACCCGCGGCTTGCCATACTTCGGCCGTGCGGTCGTCACCAACCGCGCCGAACAGCCAACTGTTCGTAATCAGTGTGTCTTTGTTATATGCCGCAACACGCAATAAACATTCGGCCTTTTCGGCATCCCAACGTGCATAGTACCCGCGTTCGCCGTCAATGCCGGTGTGGTTCACCTCTACCCCCAATGGGTTCGCCTTGGATAAAGAATCATTCAGGGCGCTGTTATACGCGCCAACCTGTTGGTTGTATTCACCCGTCACACGGTCGGCATCGGACACCGCGTCAAACGACAATCCGTATGTGTTGCGGTCCAGCAACAGACATGTATTTTCCGCCTGGGTCGGGGTCAGGCCCGTTTTGCGCAAAACAAACGCATAGTATTCGGGTTGAACCTTGCGTGCATTGAAATCCAACCATACATCAGAAGATGATGTGTACACATATTGGCAATTCCGGCGCACGGTCGTGACACAGCGTTCAACCTGGGCCAGGCACAGCCCCATACCGTTCACAATGGAATTACGCAAATCTTCGTTAAACAAAGAATTTATACCGTTTGGCAATGCGCCACCATTTACGCACGCCAAAATGTCGTTCATACAGGTTTCAACCGTATAATCAGAATTGACAGGCCCACCGTCCGGGCATCCCGGGGTTGGCGGATTTGGGTTCACCGGCGTATCCGGTGTAGGATTGTCCGGTGTCGGGTTGTCCGGCGTAGGATTATCCGGTGTTGGTTTTACGTTATGGTCTTCTTTACTTGTGGTCATATTACCAACGGCACTGACCGGCAAAACCGGTATAGATGGCATACGTGATGCGGTGGTCGTCCCACGGCCACGATTTTGTGTGGCGGCACCGCGTGCGGGCGAAGTATCCCCGAAACACGCACTTGTAAATGCAACCACCGAAAGGCAAACAATGCCCCTTTCCAATGTTTTCAGCAATTTCTGCATGAAAAACCCTCCTTTTTATCTTTTGCATTATATCATATAAAAGGCCCAGAAAAAAGTTTTTTTTAATTTTTTTCTGTATTTGCCGAATAAAATAGTTGTTTGGTTGACAGATTGTAAAATGTGTCTATAATTAAAACAAGATGAAACAGTTGTTCGATTCTTGTAATGGGTTGGGGCGCGCGGTTGCGTGGACGGTTTTCTATGTGTTTTTAATGTGGGTGATTTTGTACGGTTTATTTAACTTTAATATTTTTTCGGTTGCGCATTGGGTGCGGTTGCGGGCGGTTGAATTGCACGGATTCCCGGGATTGGTGTTTGGTATTTTAATTCTGGCGGCGGTGCCACTGTATGTTGCAACCACGGTTTTGACGATGCGAAATAAATCGGCGCCAATTAAAATTCCATTGCCGAATTGCCTTGCGCCCGTGCCACCGAAAGTGGAAGACACCCCGCGTCAACCAATTGTGACCGAACAAGAAACTTTGCCGGAATTGCGTCCCGGTGTTCCGCCCGAGATGCGCGAAAGTTTTATGCGGGCCAAAAAAAATTATGGTTCGCGGCAAATGTCTGTATTTAATAAACCGATGGCAATGCGTGCGGTGGATATTCCAAATGCGGCGCCGACACCCAGCCCGGTGGTTGCGGGCGGTGAAGTCGCGGTCGGCGATGTGTCGGGTGGTGATGTGTCGGGCGGGGCGTTCCCGGTGCCGACCGATTTTGATGTCGCGCCGTTGGATGATACGGATTATGGTGTTCCGGTTTTTTCAGATGTGAATTTTGATGAAGCAGACGATGCCGATTCGGATGGTAAATCGCCGGTCGATGATTTGTGCGAATTTTTGATTGGGGCGGGGCATAATGCCACCCACACAGATAATGATTTAATCGCCGTTGACAATTTTATAATTGCGGTTCACGACGATGACGATTTTTGGGTTGCCGATGATGCGGATTGGTTTGCGGCGGGAAAGCAGAAGCCTTCGCCAATTGTGGCGTTAAACAATGCGTGCGCAGCAAATGGTGAAATGCATCCGGTTTTATATTTGGGCGAACACAATATTATGGACTTTGATGAATTGTCCCAAAAATGGCGTGCGGATGGCATAGAAATTGTGACCGACCGTGACGAATTGTTAAAGATGATTCAAAACGCTTAACGTGTGCGTTGCATGGTCAACATAAATGCGTTTTGTTTGTTGTGTGATTTTGTCATTCCCCAACCACAATCACGTGCCGCCGCATCAATTGATTCAGACATATGCGTTTGAACCCATGATATATAAAGCATAATTTCACCGCCGTTCTTGACAAATGGTTTAAGGTTGTTCAACACGTTTGTAATTTTCTTTTGACTGTGAAAGTATTCAAATATATTGGACAGATAAATAATATCGTATTCTTTGTTTAATTGGTTATGCAATTCGTCAATATCAGACCAGATAAAATTCATTGGTCCCGTCACAATTTTTTTTGCGGTATCGTATTCGGCATCGTTCGGCATATATTCCGGATACAAATTATAACCTTGACCAAAGATGTGGCATCCACGCATTTGTTTGGCGGCCAGCATGCTGGATTTTGGACAGATGGTTTTAATTTTGTCGTATCCATTGATGTCGCATATAAATTTTATTTTATCTAAATCGCCCACAAAAGAATAATATTGATTACGGTCCATTGTTTGAATTGCGGATGTTTTCATATCCATAATAACCTTGGCAAAATATGTGGTGTCAAAAGTATCAATATCGCGCGCGCCGGAAATTGCAAATGCGATTGGTTGATCGCCACTGGCGGTGACGGTTAAAACAGATTTTCCCGCGGGCTGTAATTCACGCATTGCGAATCGCCAATCTTCATTTGTTGTTGGGTACGCCGGCGAATATTGTCCAAAGTTTGTCATATTACATTCGGCATCTGAAATTTTTATTCCGCGGCATGCAGGCGCAATTTTTTGCCATGCCGGAATATAGTTTCCGGTCCGTTGATTGTAATCCGCACGTGCAAAATGAGCATAAAAATGCATAATAAAACCCCTGTGTTTTTTATTTCACCGGGGGCGAATTATAGGATTTTATTTTGCGTTGTCAAATGGGATTTAGTGGTTAGTGCAAGGTGTCATACATTTTTTTACGATAATCCTTCTCGTTGATTATGACTGTACATATCCGGGGACAGTCTTCAGCGCATTTGGCAGCTGTGTCAAATTTGAAATCAGTCTTAGCGGGGTCTGTGGCAAGAACCCATTCGGACGTTTTGCCGGATGATAATACCAATTTGCAAAAACATTGGGTTCCCAGTGTGGGTTTGTAGTCGGACGCGCGACTTGCTGTCCATAGCTGTCGCAGGTGATCTTCGGTGTCACTCATTAGACTGCATACAGAAACTCCGTGCAGATCTGTTGTTCCTTCGGTGCCGAAATAAACTCTCCATCCACCATAATTAACATAAATTGGAGTGCCTTTTGGGCATTTTTTTGGATAAATTGGGCAATAATAACGTTTGGTATATTTTTCGTTCACCGGTGGCAGATTGTCTTTATTGTTGCCGGTTTTATTGCCTGCACCGGAATAACTGAGCCCACCATGGCTGGCTTGATTTATTTTTTGTAGATACGGGTCGTCGTTGGCCAATAATCCCTGTGATGATGTGTTTGCGATTGGTACAATCACGTCTTGTTGTTCGCTTCCGTCATTGGTTTGTTCCGGTGTTTCCGTTGGTGTCGTCTGTTCCGGATTGGTTTGCGCCGGGGTCGGTTGTACCCCCCCCTGTTGACTGGTTTGGTTATTATCAACGACTTTGCCGTCTTTGTCAAATTTCATTTCGTTGCCGTTGGCGTCTGTGCATTTTTTGCCGGACCATGTGCCACCGGCGGTTGAACATTGCTTTTCGTTTTGGGCGGCATCGACCGCTTTTTCGGCACGTTGTGTTTTTAATGCGCGGCCAATTGCGTCGGATGATGCCAATCCCGCGGCGGTGCCCGCGCCCGCGCCAAATGCCGCCGCCGATGCAGATTTTTGTGACCGGGTCAGGCGCTGTGCATTTTCAATGTATGTTGTGATATCAATACCAAACCAATTTGCGTTGCATTGGAATGTGTCGCCGGAATAAAGTTTTTTCGATGCCATCAATGTCCGGTCTTCGCCCGCAAAGAAATTCACCGTATATACGCAATCCAATGTTCTTTCGTCAAACATTGCGCCAAATCGATTGCATTGGTTGCGCATCAAATCACGCAGTTCATACAGGCGCGCTTCGTCCTTTTGAACCTGGGCCGTGGCAATTTTGCGTAAATCGCCAAATACGCCCATCACGCGCGATGCCAACCCGTTATCCATTGATTTGCATTCGTTTGCGATGGATGCACATTTGGAAATCGCGTTGTCACCATCTTTCTTGGCCAGGCATTTATTTAATGTCGTTCCGCATTGCGTGAATATGCAATTGTTATACCGGTTCCCGCAATTTATTACGGAATTATAGTGCTGCATCCGGACGTTCATATCGCGATCCGCCAATATTTCCGGCGCAATCAGCGCATAATCGTGTGCGGTGCATTCGGTTTTTGCACGGCATAATTCAATTTTTTGGCCCCAAATTGTGGTTGAATCATTTGCACAATTGGTAAAATCGTTCCCGCATTTTTCCATCATACATTTCCGCAGGTTTGTGTCACATGCGCCCGCGCGCCCCATATTTACGCCCGCGGTCGATTCCTGGGACGGTGTATCCAGCAATGCGCGTTGACGGCGAATTGCCGCGGCACGTTCATCGTTTGACATATCTGATTCTAATGCGCCCAAATCGCTCATAACATCTTCAAACATAGACGTTTTATTATCGACAATAATTGGAACCTCGGGTTCGGGGTCGGGTTCAATGACCGGTTCGGGTTCCGGTTCAATTTCCGGTGTTGTTGCAACGGACGAAGAAACGTTTGTTGTTGGCACGCGTGCGGTGGTCCGGTTTTGTGCGCGCACGGCCGCCGCGGCATTCGCCGCCGTTGGGCGCGATGTGACCGCCGCGTCTGCAAAATTCGCGCCGACAATCACCATCGCAAACGCGATAATTGAACGCATATAAAGATTTTCAAACGTTTTCTTCATTTTCCTACTTTAATACTGTACACGCCGTGTCATAGAACTTGCACAACTGGGTTGCCATTGCTTTTTCGGTATCGCCTTCGCATTTGCCCGGCATATTGGTTGTACAAACCGTGTTCACGCATGACGCAGATGCGGTTTTGTTGTTGCATGCGTTGCGGGCATTTGTCAATTTGTTTTCGCGTACCGTTTGATAGTTTTCTATCAACGATTGAACGGCGTTTTCACGGTTTGCATAAACCTTTTGGCGGTCGGCGGTGACCGTTTTCCGGAAATCTGCAATATATTCGTCACAACCGGTTGCATCGGTTGCGCATTCGGCGATAAACCGGTCAAAGTCGGCATCTGTGGTGCATGCGTCAAATCCCGTACCGCACTTTTTGTTTATGCAGGTGTTCAATGTTTCGGTACATTTTGTCTTTGTTGGTTTCGCGCTTATGTTTTCAATGGTGTTTGCGATTTGAATGCTGACGCCGGCGGATTTGCACGATTGTTCTATTAGTTTGTCGTACACCGCAGATACGTCGTCCGTTGTGCAATCGGGTAATTTTTTAATGCATTCGGTTGTGGCCCACATATAACGCCGGCCGGGGTCAGACGGCGCAACGCCCAATTCTTTGGCGGTCAGTGCATATTTGGTGGATTGACCGGCGGTGACGTTCGACAGGCCCTTGGTCACCGGGGCGCCCGCAGACGCGGTTCCGCAATATTGACACCGGGCGGCCGGATTTACACCGATATTTATCGCACACGCAGAATCCAGGCACCGTGTCAGGTTGACCCGTGAACACTTTTTCGCCGCCGCATTTGCGCCAAACGCAACCATACAGCCCAAAAAACCGGTAAAAATCAGGTTTGATAACTTCATTCTCTCTGGTCTATGGGTGTTATTATATCAAAAAAACATATTTGTTGCAAAATATATTTTTTTACATTTGCCATTGACAATGTAAAAATTTTGTCTATAATAACACCAGAAGAACAAAACAAAGGAGGCAAGAATGCCAGAAGAAAGAAATGAAAATTTGGAACGCGAAAATAATAATTCGTCTAAAAATAGTGCTTTGTGGCCGTGGATTTTGGCCGGCGGTATGTTGGGCAGTTCGATTATAATGTGCCTGTGCGGCCGTGGTTGCACCAAAGCCGCGGGATGCCGTGATTGTAATGAACCGAAAAAAGATACCGTTTGGGTCGTCAAAGATGATCCGGCCATCAAGGTTGATGGTGATGCGATTATTATCAAAGGTGATAATAATGATGCGACACTTATCAAAGGTAACGGTAATAACGCCGCAAATCGCAGCAGTGGCACACAAAATCAAAATCGTGGTGTGGTAAAGCCGAAACCAAAACCGGTGAAACCGATTGTGAAGCCTGCGCCGGTTATTGAACCGGATGTTGAACCGATTGTAAAACCGGAACCGCAACCGCAAGAACAAACATGCACAACCACAACGACAACAACACGCACACGTGTTATAATCAGTGGTAATGCGAACGATGTCACACGTGCCGCGGTTCAAATCTTGAATGGCAATTGCCGTTAAAAAAGGGGCGGGTTATGCAAAGCCAAAATCGTTTATTTGTACGCATATCTGGGACAATGCTGTTTTTTGTGTTGATGGTGGGTGCGAAAAATGCAAATGCCCAAGAACCAAAAAAACCAAATGCAAAAAACGATAGTACGTATGTGCAAGATATGAGAAAGCCGTGGACATTGGTTCGCCCAGAACAAGCAAAAAAATTGAATATGGGCAAGAAACCAAAATATCCGCCGGTTTATATGGGTAATGAACTTGATTGGATTGAAATTCCGGCGGACAGTATACGCATAATTCCGCAACCGGTTGTTGATAAATTGCGCCACCGCTCAAAATAATAAAAAAAATATTCGGGATGATTTTTCATCCCGTTTATTTTTTGCTAGACACGGAATTCAAATATGTGTTAGAATGCCACAAGATACAGAGAGAGGACGCATGAAATTCATAAGATTATTTGTTTTTGCGGTGTTTTTCGCCCCATTCGCGTCTTTTGCGGCGCCAAGTGAATTTGTTGTTGCGGCGCAATTGTTGGCGGCGGCGAAGAATGCAGATATTCAGCAGGTTCAAATTTTGGTGAACAATGGCGCAAATGTGAACTATGTCGATAATACCGGGTTGTCTTTGGTTTGCACCGCAATGATGAACAATGATTTGCGCGCGGCCCAGATATTACAAATGTACGGTGCAGACGCATCACAATGTGATAAACAGATTAAAGATTATAAAACCAAAAATTCGCCTGAGCGAACGGGTGGACTGTTCGGTGGACTATCCACCGCCCAAGGATTGACATTGGCGGCGGCGGGTGCCGCCGTTGTTGTAGGTGGGCTGTTTTTATTGACCGATGTGTTTGACCCGGATAATGGTAACGATGATACGGGCGGGGGTTCTTCGTCCGGTGGCGGTTCAAATAGTGGTGGTTCTTCGTCAAGTGATGGAACCGCGGTGTTTTCATCTGGATTGCCATATGGGCCGGCAATGCCAAATGCATCAATGGAAAGTTCAGGCTATACCGATGCATTTGGGGTGTTCTACAACCAATACATCACGGGTGCGGATGAGACCCAAGTTGAAAATACCCCAAATTACGAGAATTTTGTTTTAATGAACGAAAATCAAAATTATTTGCTGTTGATGCGGGGGTATTCGCCATTGGCGCGTGGGTATTTAGGAATGCGAACGTTGCGGAATTTGGAAACAAATGCACCGCTTTCAACCAGTCAGTACAATTTGGGGGGCGATCCGGTCGAAGGTGGTCGCCCGGTCAATGTCGCGTTGATTACCGCCAATGGTATAAATGCCGCGGATGATACGTCTTTGCAGGAAAAATTTTTAATCTGGACCACTAATTCTGGGCCGTCGTCGTTGAATAATGCAAGTAATACCATGATTTCCAGCAAATATTACAACAACACGATTACGTATGGTTCAGACACATCAAGTGTTTCGGATGACACGGTGACGGAAGAGGCCGCGTTCGATTTATCTGGGGCGGGAACAGCGATACATAACACGGATGCAACGGAGTGGGATGATTTGTTGGCAAAAATTGTCGGCGGAAATATGGCAACGGCCCCTAATGGGGATTTTGTTGGATTTATGCCAAATGGGCAAATGACAATTTATCGCACGGGTGGCGGTGTGGATTCGGCGGGAAATTCGATTGATTATTACAATTATACCGCGTTGGTTGATGCCGGAATGTTGTCGTATGCGGGTGATTTGTCGGGCGGGCGTTCGGCCGTTGACGTGATTGCAAATGCGGACGTGATTGAACCTTTGCACGAAGTCGGTGCGGGCACAATCAGCGATATTCTTGAAGCTGGGGCATCTAATTACAAGGCAAAATTTTTGAATTTGATTGGTGAATCGTATGGGACGGCCAACACAACCAGCCCCACAACAACAAATGCAACATCGTTCTTTAATAATCTGGGGGCGCGTTATTCGCCGTTGACGATTTTTTCAACGGGTGGATTCAAGACGGATTCGGACTGGTCTGATGCGCCGTTGGATGCAACGTTTGAAAATGCGGCACCGTTGGTTTATGGCAATGGTAATTTAGAACATTTGTTTATGTCGGTGGTGGCGGTTGGTGCATCAACTGCGGGTGTGACATCTATAACACCAAATTCTGATGTCAACAGCAATAAGTACCAATTGGCACAATGGGCGGTTGGTGATGGTACGGATGCAACATATTATAAATCGCGTGTATGTGGTGTCGCAGGCAAGGGCGGCGATGGTATTGATCCGTGGTGCTTTGCGGCCGTGGGTGTCACCGATGAAATGGCGGTGGCCGCGGCGGCGGGCGCGGCGGGCGTGTTGCGTTCGGCATTTTACTATATGACCCCACAACAGATATTTATGCTGTTGGCATTGACGGCGGATGGACCGTTTCTGAATCGTTTGACGTCCGGAACACAATTAAACGAAACCACTTTGGTGACACATTTGACAGATATGTATATAATGCCTGAATCATATCAATGGCGTATCGATAATGGCGAAGATTATTTGGATGTGTTCAAAGAAGTGTTTGGTTATGGTGTGATAAATCTTGAACGGGCGACGACACCGGGAACGAATTTGTATTTCTATGATGGAAACAGTATTGCATCTACATCGGGCAATGCATATTGGCGTGCGGCGGTAAATACCGGGTTCCGGTCTTCGGCGGCGTTAAACCTTGGGCGTGGTGCCATTGATGTTGCGGCGTATGATATGTTGGAAAGTATTGATGGGTCTATGTGGTTGCCGCGCGTTTGGAAGAATTCGATTGCGTTTGGGAATGATGCTGGTCGGCGCGGTCTGTATATGGGTGACGTGTTGGGTGATTTACGCGTGCGCACGGCGCGGCCCGATGCGGTCCGTTTTGGAAATATGTCGTTTGGCCTGGCGCGGTCGGAACGTGCATATAATGATAATATGGGCGGTTTGGATTTTATGCGTTTGGAATATGCGAATGAAAATTGGAAATTGGGCGCCGATTATCAACGTTATTTGACAAACGGAGAATCGCGCTTTACCGGTATGGCGAATCCGATTTTGGCGTTGGCGTCTAATGCGGTGACGGGTGATGCGCATTATAATTACGGTAATTGGGCGTTTGGTGCGCGGGCATTTTCGGGTGTGATAACAGACGAAGGATTGTTGGCAAATGACCCGACAATTTCGTCAAATTATGAACCGATGCATTTGGGTGCGATTTCGGGTGCGCAATCTGAATTAGGCTGGGGCAATAACCGATTCGGTATAAATACTGCGTTTGGTGCGATGCACGAAAATAATACGGTTATGGGATCGTATGGTTCGGGATTGATGGCGATTGGCGCGTCAAATACAAACTATGTTGATATAGATGCATACTTTGTGCCGTGGGAAACGGTGAAATTGCGCGCGCGTGCAACATTTGCACACACAACGCCAAACACCGAATCGGGAATGTTGGTTCAAATGTCGGATTTTGATTCCAATGCGTTTGCGGTATCCACCGATATTGGGAATTTCAGTTTTGGTGCGTCTGTGCCGTTGGCGGCGACAAATGGTGATATAAGTTATGCGTATGCCGATTATGACATAATTGATGCGGGCGATGGTCAATATGATTTGGCGGTTTCCAATATGGGTGTGCGGCACATAGATATGTCGCCGCGGTCGCGCGAATTGCGGTTTAATGCATCGTATCATCATAACTTTGGGCCATTTACAGACGGTGCAATTGGGTTTATTTACCGCATAAATCCAAATAATATCGATGAATATGGAAACGAATCGATTTTTATGATGAAATTGTCGCATGCGGTTGGAATTTAAGGACTTGACTTATATTTTGTTTGGAATATCATTTGTCCCCGGTGCACAAAGGGGGTCAGATATGGTTTATATGAAATATTTATTGGGCAAAACGGGGTTGTTTCCAAAATACAAGCCTCAGGCCTGTGACGTGTTGTCGGCGGCATTTCGGGCATGTGATGTCAAAGATGTGGTCAATTCCCATGGACGCCGGTTTTACTATGTGACACCAATGAATTATAATATAAGGCATATGTATGATATGGTTCGTGTGTTTCGTGCGAATGGCGTGTTTCTGCGCCCGTGCAGGGACAATGAAAACGGCGGTTCAATTATGTTCCGTGTGCCAAATCGCGGCCAAAGATTTATGCGTGATGTAATGCGTGTAAATGAAAACGCGGGCAATTTTCAAAGTGTTTTGGCGGAATATAATGCCCGTGCGGCCGAAACAACGGTTTTGCAGAAAATGTTTGGAAAATTTGAAAACGGAAAATGATATAAATACTTGACATATTTATAATTTGGTCTATATTTATTACGAATAAAATGTGAGGATTTTATTATGGTTTATATGAAATATCTTTTGGGTCAAACGGGTTTGTTTCCAAAATGGGAACCCAAGGTTGAAGATGTTCTGTACGCGGCATCGTGTGTGCGTGATGTTAAACATATTGTGACCCCACGCCGGAATCATTATTACTATGTTCGGCCAAATGCGTATGATATTCGTTCTGTGTATTCTATGTTGCCTGTTTTTCGTGCAAATGGTGTGATTTTGCGCCCGCATAGAAGTCATAATTATCATTCGATTGTGTTTCGTGTGCCAAATCGCGGCCAAAGATTTATGCATGACGTGATGCGCGTGACCAGTGACAGTGAAAATTTTCACAAAGTGTTACAAGAACGTGGCATAGAAAATCCATCAGAAAATTTATTAAGGGCATTTGAAAAATTAAAATACCAACAACGATAAAATTTTCATTGTTTTTGTGTTCTGTACTTAATCGGGCGTTTGCCCGATTAAAATTTGTTTATTGGTCAAAAGTATGATATAATGCCTACTGATAAGTTTGAGGGAGAATATAAGCAATGTTCGATTCTAATAAATTACGCGTGGTTTTGCACGCCGCATTGGTTGCGGTGTTTGTGCCGTTTGCGGCGTTTGCATATACGGTGACGTATGATTGTGGCGATGGAACCGGCACGCCGCCGGCCAGTGCGACTGTGGCGGACGGCGAAAGTTTTACCCCCGTTATGATATTAAAAGATTCATGCGCACGCAGCGGATATATTCTGTCGGGTTGGTTGGTTAGTGGTACCGGCGATATTCAAACCGGTACATTTACATGGGAATATACCGCAGATAAAACATTGACGGCGCAGTGGGTGCAATTTATCCCAAAATTTACGGTGACCACAACAAATATGTCCGCCGGCGATATATTCAAGTATTGGCAGGGTGCCGATGGTTTGTTCTATGTTGATTGGGGTGACGGCACATTGCAAACGATAAATTACAAGGATGTCATTACGCATACATATGAAACGGCCGGCGTTCATACGATACGATTTGATGGTTTGGCAACAGATTATAACCTTGCGACCGGGGATGATGTGCCCGGGGTAATCAGTTTTGGTAACCGCGCAGTGCAAGATTCGGGCATAACCACCCACGCCGGTACGCCATTATTTGTGTCGAAAATATCTGGATCGTTGGGGGCAATATATCCCACCATATCGGGCATAAAACACCCGCGATTTACCGCAACATTTGATGGGTGTGTGAATTTGAATGGCTTTGTTCCGGCAAGTATGTTTAGTGGTGTTACCGGTGGCGGGGCGGATACTTTCTATTCGACTTTTAATGATACATCAATGGACACGACGTGTCCGTGTGGGGCGCATGATGCGACAACGGCATGGGGCATATCCAGTGTTGATGGACGCGCCGTATGTGAAGATGGTCCTAAATCCAACGAGCATTATTATAATAATGAATGTGTGACCGATTGCAGTTTCGCAACAAATTTGAAAACTGAAACCGGGGTATCGCACCCATTGTTGTCTGAACAGGTGACCGTGCCATCTATGGTGTTCCAAGTCGATGATACAAAATGCTATGTTCCGTTGGAAAGTGGTGCCGGGGACTTTAACCTTAAATGGGGAAATAATTTGTATCATGCGGGTGACTTGGATGTTGTAAATTAAAGTTATAAAAAACGGCCGGTTTATCCGGCCGTTATTATATACCCGTAACATTATGACAATTTGTGAATGACCAAACCACTGCGCAGTTTTGGTTCAAACCATGTCGTTTTCGGTGGCATAATGTTGCCGGTGTCCGCAATGTCAATAATTTGACGCATCGTCACGGGGTACAGCGCAAACGCCGCAACCATTTCACCACTATCCACGCGTTTCTGTAATTCCGCCAATCCGCGAATACCGCCGACAAAGTCGATACGTTTACTGGTCCGCAAATCGCCCAGGTTCAAGATTTTATCGAACACCAAATTCGACAACACCGTCACGTCCAAAACACCGATTGGGTCGTTGTCGTTATATGTACCCGGCCGCGCCGTCAATGAATACCATTTTCCGTTCAAATACATACCAAAGTTATGCAATTTTGTCGGTTTGTAAATTTCCGTGCCCATTTCTTTTACTTCAAAAGATTTTTCTAATTCCGCCAAGAATTGTTCCGGGCTCAGTCCGTTCAAATCTTTGACAACGCGGTTATAGTCGATAACCTTTAATTGGGATTCTGGGAAAATTACCGCCAAGAAATAATTGTATTCTTCCGTTCCGGTGTGGTTTGGGTTTTGTGCGCGTTTTTCTGCGCCGACACGTGCCGCCGCCGCCGTGCGATGGTGACCGTCCGCGACATACATTGCCGGAATATCACGGAAGATTTCGGTTATACGTGCATTGATTTTATCGTCACGAATAACCCAGAATTTATGACCAAAGCCATCGGCCGCGGTAAAATCATATTCCGGTGCGTTGTTCGCGACGAAGTCCGCAACGATTTTATTCATTTCATCAACATCGGGGTACGCAAAGAACACCGGTTCAATGTTTGCGTTTTGATTGCGAACGTGAATCATACGGTCGTCTTCTTTGTCTTTGCGGGTCAATTCGTGCTTTTTAATTTTACCGGTCATATAGTCATCAACATTTGCCGCCGCCACAAGGCCATATTGTGTCCGGCCGTCCATTGTTTGGGCATAGATATAATACATTTCTTTGTCGTCCGTGCGCAGCCAACCGCGGTCTTGCCACAGTTTGAAATTTTCAACGGCTTTGTCATAAACCGCCTGGCTGTGTTCATCGGCAATCGGGTCAAAATCAATTTCCGGTTTGATGATATGCAGTAATGATTTTTCGCCGGCCTCGGCCTTGGCTTCGACTGAATTTAGGACATCGTATGGACGCGATGCAACCTCGGCCGCCAATTCTTTGGGTGGGCGAACGCCACGGAAAGGTTTTATTTTCATAATATCTCCTTTGTTAAACCGTGTCGATTATAGCCCCAAATTTTCAAAAGGCAATAGATTAGTGGTTAGTGTTAGTGGTGGTAATGGTAAACAAAAATATTTTTACCAATTCACCGGCGCGTCGATTATGGTTTCGCTTTCGGTCGTGTCCAATGGGTGCGATTGGAATTTTACAGTGTCAAAGTCTATGCGGTTCATATCGATTTTGCGCAATGTGCGGTTGTACATCGTATGATAATAAACTATGTGATTTGCCGTGTCTGTTGAAATTGTCCATTGGGTTGCAGACGGCATATCAAATGTTGCCTTGCCGATGTTGTAGGATGTGCCAAACGGGACGTCAAAGTTATTCAAAATGTGGAAAGATTGCATAACTGTATCGCGGCCCGTCTTTTGCGGAATCGCATAGGTTTTCAAAAACGATGCGCGCACGAAACGCGATGGCGATGAAAAATCACCCGGCAATCCGCGCAGCCCTGTGCCATTACTGAGCGAACGCAATTTAATCGGGCCAAATTGGGTTGGACCCGCACGCCCCGGATAAAGGTTGACATAATTATCAAGGTTCGTCATATGCCAATCAAAGTTCGGCGAATTCGCAATGACGCCGATGGGGTTTTCATAGAATGTTGGAATACCATCTATGATTTCCATTACAACCACGCGCCCCGACGGTTCGGTAATGCGCCAATGAACAGTTGATGCGGTTGGGTCTATGTTCACGATGCGAACATTGTCGATTGCGTTTTTAACTTCGTCTATGGTGGAAAATTGCGACAGTATCCAAGACACCACTTGGAAATCGGCCAGTGTTTTATTGCGGTACGTGGCGTCGTATGGTTGGTATTTACCAAAGTCCGGGAAATAGAACAGGCCGACATTTAATCCGGCCTCATTCGTGCCGTCAACAACGAATTCGGGCCGTTGCATCCCCAGGCCCACAAAGCCGTATTTCGCGGTGAACGCCATGCCGTCTTGGGTGCCATCCGGCAACAATGATTGTTCGGTATGTCCCCGCGGGGAAATGACGTATATGTTGTCCATTTTCGAACCCGACCAATCAACGGTGCGCGCGGCAATAACAGAATTATCATCCGCGGTCAGTGTTATTCCGGTGCATGCGTTCGCGGCGCCGTACGTGGATATAATGGTGGCGATTGCGATGACGGGTACATAATTTTTCATATAGGGTTCCTTTTGGTTTCGCTTTGCCATAATTATGTTTTTTGACGGCGCGTAAAACCATAGGAACGAATGCGGTTGCGCCGCGCGCAGTATTTTTTATTTGCAAAACGGTGCAGGGCGATATATAATACACCGCGCCTTGGGGCATAGTTTAATGGTAGAACACCGGACTCTGACTCCGTTAGTGTTGGTTCGAATCCAGCTGCCCCAACCAAAAATTCAAACACCCGTTTGGGTGTTTTAATTTTTGGTTGAGTGCGATGGTTGAATCATTTGCAACAAACGTTGCAAAAGGTTCGAAACCAAGTAGATTTGCGAAGCACCGCGCACGCAAATCGTCACGGGTTGCGCGTAGCCGGCACATTGTGCCGTGCGAGCGAATACGAGAATAGACAATTAAGAAAATCTTAAAAAATCGTCCAACGGAGATTTTTTTGATTTTATTTATTGTATATCGAGGTACCCCGCTGCCCCAACAAAAAACATCAAAAAATTGTTATTTTCGAACTTTTTTTAAATTTCTGGCCAATTATTTGTGGAACAATCCTTGATAATATCGCATAGTTTTTCATCAATAATCCAATCGTTTTTTGTGTGTTCTATACGAAAATCACCATTTATAAAGATATCTTTGTCTGTGATAGATGTGTCTTTTAACATAAATATTGCATCGTCTTTGGATTCACATGAAATATGGGGGGCTTGTATTTCTACAACTATTAATCCATAAGCGTCATAACTGTTCACTTTTATTGTGCGTCCGTATTTTGGACATTTGTGGGTTAAAACTTCGGTGGAACTAACTTTGGAACACAAATGTCCAAGTAATACCCATTCACCATTATTGTTTATAAAAGCCTCTCTGTCTTTGTGATATAATAATTTTCCATCACTGTATACTTTTACCCCATCTTGCTCTGCTACTTTCGGTATGTTGTATATTGTGCGGAAATCCCGTTTAACCGTTATTTCGTTATCTGTTTCTGCAGTAATCAACATTTCAAAGTCCATACAATTGGCTTGAAATATATGGCCTGTCTTTCTTTCTATTTTTCTATCTGCGCACATGTGTCCGGTTAATCCCCATTTGCCATTGTTGTTTGTGAACACGACTTCGTCTTCTTTATAGATTTTAACGCCGTCTTGGTCGCTTACTTTTGGTATTTTATAGGTGCTGCAACTCCATCCCATTCCCCAGGCACAATCTTCAACTTTTATGTCTTTTTCTGTTTCTTCCATAACTGCTATTTTCCAATCACCACATCCACGTGCAAAAATGGCTTTTGGTTGTTTTTCTATCTTTTCCATTACACTCAGAAGAAAAACATTTCCAAAGGTTTTCCATTTGCCGTTATCTTTTACAAAAGCGACATCGTGGGTTCCTCTTCTGTATACTTTTATACCGTTGTGTTCGCTTATTTTAGATAATTTGTTGGTTGTACAATCAGATGGGGTATCACAGGCTTTAACAATTATGTCATTATCTGTTTCTGCTATGATTGATACGGATAAATTCATAGCATTGGTTTCTACAGCAATTGGTTCCGCCAATAAGCCCTGTATTTCACCGGTTTTTTTGCTTGCGGCAAATTTAACATAAACTATGCCGGCGCACACTAAAAACAGACCAAAAATTATATATTTTTTGTACGACATAATTTTTTCTCCTTAGGAAGAAATTGTATCATATAGATACCTTAAATAACAACTTTTTTATTTAAATTAGGCAGGTTCAATTTATCTTTCACTTCACCAATCTCTTGCCCAATCTTGATTGTGTCGGTTCGCGAATTGCACCCAGACGCCCAAAATACGAACCTTATAAATATTCTTGTTCCTGTATTTTTTCTGGGACAAATTGCAACGCGATGTCTGTCTTTTTCCTGATATAGCGCAAATATTCTTCTGCGTTATCCAGATTGGTTAATGCCAACTTTAACTCTTTCTTTATATTATCGGGAATATTTGGAATTTTTTTAATCACATCTTTGGCAATACCGATAACATCTTCGGTTTCGGTGATGGTTTCTTCGATACTGAATTGTTTGGTCGTAAAAGGCCCCGGTTTGACATATTTCATGGCGTATCCTTTGAACTGTACGTTTATAAGAATAACCTGTTTGTAAATTCAAAACAATGAAAATATTTTTTTGCATAATTTTGAAATATATCCTAGGATTATATTCCAGAGAGAATGTTTTGGGGGTACATATATGTTGCATTTGTTATCAAATATTGTTTGTGCGTTTATACCGAACAAGGCGTGTCGCGATAAAGTTCGGGTTATGATACGGTATCCGCGCCGGGTGCGTGAATATGTGCGTTTCGCGTGCACTTTTGGTCCAAATAAACAACAGTGCAATGTCAGGACCCGTGTCGGGTATGGATGTTCGAATTTTATCGTGATTTTGGATGACAGGTATGTGTTCAAATTTCCACTGCGCGGTGATGGGCGTGACGTGTCCATACGCGAAAAACGCATAACAGACCAGATTAGAAAAATATCGCCTATAAAGATTCCACGAATGGAATTGTGGCAATGTAAAAATGTTGTGGTGCGTAAATATGAATTCGCACGTGGGGCGTTGTTGACCGAGATTGAACCAAAGATAATTGAAAAACACAGAAATCACATCGCAAAACAAATCGCACAGTTTTTATATGTTATTGGGAAATCAAACCCGGCCGATATATGCGATTTGAAACCGCGCGCAAAGGACCGGCCCGGTTTTATGTACGGTTGGAATCACGGCGATATTTGGCAGAATTTTATATTAAACCCAAAAACGTTCGATATCACTTTCTTTATAGATTGGGAATGTGCGTATTTCGGTTCGTTTGAACCAATGTTGCGGGCGGCATCGCATCATTGGGACAAATTTGGGTATCGCGGAATTATTGTTGATGTTATGGCGGAATATACAAAACTTTATTTTCAATCGGGGGTGAAAAATAAATGAGAAAATTTTTGATAAATGTTTTATGTGCCTTTGTTCCCGGTCGGCATAATCGCGGTGCCCTAAGGGTGCGTTTGAATTATCCGATTCGTAAATGGACGCGTTTTGCAAAGTCTTTTAGCAACCAAAAACATCCGCGCGTAAAATATACATATGGATATCGGTGCATAAATTTTGTCGTGAATGTTGATGATAAATATGTGTTTAAGTTTCCGCTGGCCACTGATGGTAAAAAAGTTGCAATTCGTGAAAAAAGAATTACCGATGCATTGCGCCCGATTTCACCGATAAAGATTCCAGATATGGATATATTGGATTATAACGGTATGGCGGTGCGCAGGTATGAATGTGTTAATGGCGTTGGATTTCATTCTCTGGATCGGAAAACCCAGAACGCAATTGCCGATAAAGTTGCACGGCAATTGGCAAATTTTCTGTATGTTGTGGGGAAATCTAATCCGGTTGCGATACGTGATTTGAAAAGTAAAAAGACCGAACGGCCGTCAATTATGCACGGTTGGAATCAAAACGATTTTTGGGATAATTTTATTATGAGTCCAAAAACATTCGATATTGTCGCCGTAATAGATTGGGAGCAGGCCGGGTTTAATGATTTCTATGCTTGCTTTACGCACGGGACAAAAAATCGTCGGGCCAAGGATGCATTGCTGCGGGAATATTTGAAATTGTATATGAATAATTAAAGATTTTATTCCCATTGGTGTCGTGGCAAAATTAGATTATGTAATGGGTTGTGTTTATAATAAAAAAGGTGTATTATATAATTCATAAAAGAGAGGAGAATGAACATGCAAAAAAAATTCAATAGTATTTTGTTTGGTATTTCCGTATTACCCGCGTTGTTGATTATGCCGGCGATGGCCGAAGATCCGAACACGACTGATACCGTCTTTGTGTTGGGTGACATTGTTTTAACAGACCAACATGTCGCAAATGGTGAAGCCGCATTCGCGGGGCGTCGTATGAATAATTGGGTTGATGGAAAATATCAAAATGTGTTCCCAAAATATAATATGGTTGCGCGTTCATTCGATATGTCCAACAGCGATACATACGTTGGACCGGTGACATTGACTTTACGTGAATTGACAAATGAAGATAATTTGGCGTTTAATTATCAGGTTAATGATATAGACATAAATTTAGTAGATTTGTATCCAGCCCTTACATGGAATGTTTCCGAAGCAGATGTTGTTGCGGCGGGTATTCCGCAACCGACGGCGGGAACGATTGCTATGTTCGCACACTTGGATGGTACGGACGCGGGTGCGCATGCGGCGGGTTCTTTGTTGTTCAAAAACACCAAGGCGACAATTGATGGTGCAACGATTGATGCAAATACAATATCGATTACCAACGGATCTGAACTGAATTTTGTAAAGCAGGATACAACACTGTTGAATACATCCGACCGATTCTTTACGGAAACAGACGATATTGATTCAACGGGTATTACTAACTTGAATGCAGATACAATAAATATTGCTGATTCTACTTTGTTTGTGGATACGGGCGCGTCGGTCGTGTTTAATGCAGGTGATATGGCAAACCTTGTCAATGTGACATCATCGGGTAATAAGGGTGTAATTGAAAATCTGGGTAATATGACCATATCGGGTTCTTCGTTTAGCCAAGGTTCTGTGACTGGCAACGGTGGTGCGATTTATAACAGTGGTGAAATGGAAATAAGTAATTCGTCTTTTTCTGGTAATGTCGCAACGGGCAATTCGGGGGCAATTGCACAGAATGATGGAAATGCAAAGTTAACATTGAATAATGTGTCTTTTGATAACAATAGCGCGGATTGGGGTGGTGCGATTGTTGCGCGCGGCACGGTTGACATAACCGGTGGTTCTTTTACCGGTAATACGTCCAGTGACGGCGGCGGCGCAATTTATTTGGCGACCTTGGCCAACAAAGGGCATAAGTTATCCATAAACGGCACAACATTTACCAATAATTCCACCGCGGGTGTAGATGTTGATGGTGGTGGTGCGATTGGTTCTTTTTCTGATTTAACATTAAAAAATTCCACGTTTGCCGGGAATCATGTTGATGGAACCGCATCACATGGTGGTGGCGCATTGTTCTTGGGTTCGGTATCAACGAATGACATACAAAATGTGACGTTCACATCGAATACGTCCGCGACGAACGGTGGCGCGATATCTATGCGTTATGTAGATGCCGGTGATAATGCGGGTGCAACGCTGGATATAACCGGTTCCACGTTCTCTGGTAATAATGCCTTGGATGGTTTTGGCGGTGCAATTTATAACACATTCCATAACGACAAGAATGATGATGGTTATGCATATGTTGCAAGTTCCACATTTGACGGAAATTCTGCATCAAATGGTGGCGCGATTTATAACGAGACATCGGGTACGACGGATACGGTTGGTGGTATCTTGTTGGTCAAGGATTCAACATTTACATCCAATACCACAACGGGGGAAGGCGGCGCAATATATAATGCCGGAATATTGACATTGGATGGGACGAACACGTTCAGTGGTAATACCGCGGGCGGGGCGGCCAACGATATTTATAACCTGGGCACATTGACGTTTGCCGAAAATTCCACAACAACAATGGATGGTGGTATTATGGGTAATGGTACGTTAAATATCGCCGATGGTGCGACATTGAACATTGGAACCGCGTCAATTGTTCAATCGGAATTGATATTAAATGGAACGTTAAATGCGACATTGAAAAATGCAGACGAATTTGCGTTCTTTGATATTTCCGATTCGTTTGATGGCGCCACGGGAACATTGAATTTCGATTTGCGTGCGGCGGGCGAATACAATGTGTTCCAAGGCGAAGTGCTTAATAATGAACGTGTCGTTGTATCGTCCAGTGTGTTTGATTATGAATGGAATGAAGGCTTTGATACGATTACCGTGACAATGAAATCGGTCGAAGATATCGCCGATGAAAATGGAATTAGTAATGAAGCCGCAACGACCGTTGCGAATTTGGTAAATTCTTCGTCTGATAAATTGAATGATTTTGCGGATGCAATTCAGGATAAATTGGCATCGGGCGATGCAGATGCGGCGGCGGCGGTTGAACATGCACACGCGGCGATTCATCCAGAAACAGAATCCGTGGTGCAAACGGTTGCAATGTCTGTGCAGAACACCGTTGCGAATTTGGCGGCGGGTCGTTTGATGGCACTGAACATCGGGCGTAATGGTGGTGACGCAAATGTGACCGGTGGTGGCGTCTGGGCCCAGGGCGTTTACAACAAATCTAAACAGAATGGTGCGTTCGACGGTTATACCCGTGGTGTTGCCGGTGGTGCAGATATGACACTGAACCGCGTGTTGACTTTGGGTGCCGGTTATTCGTATGCACATTCCGACGTTTCGGGAACCGCGCGTGATACCGAGGTCGACAGTTCAACCATATTTGCATACGGTCAATATAAGCCGACCGATTGGTTCGTGAATGCGATGGCAAATTATACTATGTCGGATTACAGCGAACATGCGGTCGCATTGGGAACGGATGTCGATGCAAGTTATGATGTTCATTCCTATGGTGGCCAGGTTATGACCGGATATGACTTTGCGGGCGGTATTACCCCGGCGGTCGGTGTGCGTTATATGCATGTGACGGCGGACGAATATAAAAATTCACTGGGCATTAAAAACAAATTGCAAGACAGTGATTATATGACTGCGATGTTGGAAACCAAATGGACACACGGTTTCCGCGTCAACAAACAATTTATGCTTCGTCCGGAATTGCGCTATGCGGTTAAATATGACTTTATGTCTGATAAACAAATGGCAACGGTCACATTGCCGGGCATAGATTCATATGCGATGGACGGAACGCGTTTGTCACGTTTGGGTGCCGAAGTCGGTGGCGGTTTAGGTATTAAATTCCACGGATTAGATGTGTCGTTGAATTACGATTTGGAAATTCGTGAAGGATTTACATCGCAAACCGGTCGTGCACGGATAAGATGTGAATTTTAGTGGTTAGTGTAAGTGGATAGTGGTTAGTGCGGGCGCAGAAATGCGCCCGTTTTAATTCCCCTTCTTATCAAGAAGGGGAGGGCCACCAGCGGTGGCGGGGTAGTTGCAAGAACGGATGCAGTCGCATCCATTTTTTGTTTTTTTATGCTTGTGTTTTTATATATATTTTGCTAAAAATAATGTGTTGCGATGGGTTGTCGCAATGGGCTTCAAACACCCAGAACCAGGTGTCACCAAAAGTGACAAAAATCCAACCGATTGGTTGGAGTGTCGTGAATATATTGAATAAACGACGCAATGCCTGGTATTGTGTTTGAAACTCCAACCACTGAAACTTTGTCGGTGGTTTTTTCGTGGTTTCGGGCACGGGGGGATTTTTGAAAAGGTGTGTTTTGATTTTTTTAATGATATTTTTGCCGGGGGTATGCATGGCGCGTACTTTGCATGTTGGTGATGCATCTTGTACTTTGTCCCAGACCAAGCAAACAACACCGGCGTTGAATGTGCAGATTGGCGATGATAGATTCTATGCCAATTTGAACAAGTGTGATACCCCGTTAAGCCAAACGACCGCAACGCGTATGGTCGTGGAAAATAAAGACAATAAATGGGAAAATTATTATGTGTCTGATTTTGTTCCGGCGGATGCAAACAATTATTTGGTTATTGATGGGCGTTTGGTTTGGGCGGATTGTGATATATATTTGCAATCGGGTGGCCTTGCATACATAAGGACAAATTATACTGCAAATCCAAATACACGCGTTTGGGCCGATTTTCAGTTGAATTCCACCGCGGGCCAACAATGGGTTTTTGGTCAATTTACCTCAGATGGAAATTTGTGTTTTTCAATGTATGCTGGGACAAACGGTAGCCCCGGACGTTGGGCGCAATGTTCATATAATAATTCCATTGGCCGAGGAAATATATCATCCACAAATGTCGATACAAATCGTCATCAGGTTGTTTTAAGCGCAAAGCGACACGTTGAATATTTTGCAAATGCAACGGTGACATTTGATACCACCGGGTCTTCAACCACAAATGGTGTAGCCCCAATTGGAATTTTTAGTAATTATTATGGACAAAAAAATTCTAATATGCGCCTGTATGCATTGAAAGTTTGGAATGGCGATACGATTGTTCATCATTTTGTGCCCGTTCCACATGGTTTGCAGATTGGTGATTTCACCGTGCCGGAAAATGGTTTATTTGATATTGTTGAACAACAATTTTATGGAAACGCGGGTGGCGGTATGTTCGCAATAAATTTACCGCGTGCGGGGCATTGGGAAAACCTGGGGCTTTATACATACGATGCAAATGGGAATTTGATTGATGCGGATTCAGATGTGTTTCTGGAAAGTGATGGTTTGGAATACATAAATACAACATATACCGTGAACCCCAGTACAAAAATATACGCCGATTATCAAATGAATTCTACAATGGGACAACAATATATGTTTGGCCGTTGGGGTGGCAGTGGCACAAACAACCAATTGTGTATGGCGGCATATGTCAACGGTAAGGAAGGTGCATCGGGAAATTGGGCGGAATGTTCATATAATCTTTCATCGGGGTCCGGACATGCATCGTCCACGGCCGCCGATACGAATCGTCATCAATTGATGTTGAGTGTGCAAAATCACGTTGAATATTGGACCGGTGCCACGTTTGCATCAATTTCCAAAACATCAACGCAAAATGGTCCGGGACCAATTGGTATTTTTTCCAGCTATGGTGGTGGCAAGAAATCAAATATGCGACTGTTCCGGTTGAAAATTTGGGAAAACGACACATTGGTGCATGATTTTATTCCGGTGCCAACGGGATTGGTAATCAATGATTTTACGGCGCCGTCTAATGGTTTGTTTGATGTGGTTGAACAACAATTTTATGGTAATAACGGTTCGGGTGCGTTTGCGTTTGGGTATTGATTTTATGCGGCTTTTTTGATGCCGGTTTTTATGTTGCGGACGTATTTGCGCAATTCATCGATTGATACCAATGTGCCATCGCGCTTTTCGGCCGACCAATAATCCCATCCATTAAAACTGGTGCAATGTTGTATGCGTGCCGCCATAACGTGAATTGAACCTTTGCCATAAATACCGTGAACCAGATTTCCATCCGCCGAAATCATAACGCGGTCGCCACGCGGACCAACCAATGTTTGACCGACATACAGCAATCCACCTTCGATAAGTTCGCGGAATGCAACGCGGACTTCGTCACGTTTTGGTTTGGAAACTTCGATATTTGATAAATCAATTGGTGTGACGTTTTGGGTGCGTTCGCGTGCCGCCGCAACATAAGATTCTTCGCGGTCAATGCCGATAAATTGCCGCCCCAGTTCGCGCGCGGCCGCCGCCGTTGTCCCCGAACCAACAAACGGGTCCAGTATAATGTCGCCCGGTTTGGTCGATGCCAAAATTATGCGGCGCAATAAATCCATTGGCTTTTGCGTGTTGTGCAAACTTTTGCCATCCGCGCCCTTTAACCGTTCTTCGCCCAGGCATATATTCATATCCCAATTGGAACGCATTTGTTTGCCACCGTTTAATTTCTTCATTGTTTCATAATTGAAGGTATATTTCCCGGTCTTGCGCGGGGTTGCCCATATCAGTGTTTCATGTGCGTTCGTAAAACGCGTACCGCGGAAATTTGGCATAGGATTCGTTTTTACCCAGACTATATCATTCAAAATCCAAAATCCCAATTCTTGCATAATCGCGCCGACCGTGAAAATATTATGATATGAACCGATTGTCCACATCGCCCCATCGGGTTTTAATACGCGCCGACATTCCGCCAACCATTCACGTGAAAATTTGTTATATTCCGCCGGTGATTCGAACGCATCCCAATCGTCGCGAACGGCGCGCGCCGCGGTTTGGTCTTCGGGTCGATAAAGTGTTTTTTGCCCCAATTGCAGGTTGTACGGCGGGTCTGCAAATACCGCATCAATGGAACCATCGGGAATGTTCCGCATAATTTTGATGCAATCGCCAATTAAAATTTGGTTCAGGTATTTGTCCACTTTTTCTCCCTCGTCATGTAATTATACCACATTTGCGACCTAAAAAAAATTGGGTTGAACAAACAAATTAAAAAAAAGGTCTTGATTTTTTATAAAAATGCAATTTTTTGGGAATAAATTTGCTTTACACCGAACGATAAGATTGCTACATTATGCCGTATGAGATGCCCATATTGTAATTATGCCGATAGTCGGGTCGCGGATTCGCGCCCGGATATGGAAAGCGGAACAATTCGCCGCCGGCGCGTGTGCAACCAATGCGGCGCAAAATTCACAACCGTTGAACGTGTGCAAATGCGCGATTTGGTCGTGCGGAAAAACAGTGGTAAAACCGAACCTTTTGACCGCGATAAACTGCGCCGCAGTATTAAATTGGCATGTCATAATCGCGAAGTTGGGGACGAACAAATTGAACGCTTGGTCGCGTCTATTCAACGCCGGTTGGAAACCGAGGGCACCGATGATATGGTGACAAGTAGCCAGATTGGTGAAATGGTTTCTGATTCACTCTTGAATTTAGACCCGATTGCGTTTGTGCGTTTTGTTTCGGTGTATCGCAAGTTTTCGAAAATTTCTGACTTTAAGAAAATTATTGATACGATTCCGGAAATCACGGACGAAACGATTGTTTGTAAATTGCCAAAAACCACTTTGTTCTAAGGGGAATTTTAGGGGATGAGAAAAATATTAGTATTTGTTTTCGCGCTTTTGTTGTGCCGGGTGGCGGTGGCGGCACCAAGCATAGACGTTTTATCTGATGCGGATGAAAGTTTATACACACAAATATTTATGCTGCAGGATGCGGAAAAAATTTCGACCGCGCAAAATCTGGAACGGCAATTGTCCGACCCGATTTTGAAAAACGAAGTTTTGTATCAAAGATATTTTTCTAAAACTTATCACACCAAAAGTGCCGAGGTTAAATCGTGGATGGAAAAATACAACGATATGCCCGGCGCGCCGCGTATGGAAAAATTGTCTAAATTGAAAAAGGTTTCGGTGAAATCTGCGCGCGTACCGAATATGTTGACGGGGGGACTGTCCATTGAAACGGCGCAATCTGAAACGTGGACCGCCAAAGAATATTCTGGGTCTGTTGGTAAAAAGATTACAAAATTCAAAAAGGCGATTCGTGGGGGCAGTACCAAGACTGCACGCCAGATATTGGAAGAAAAATCTTTTAAAAAGAAATTGACCGAATCTGATTATGGGCGTCTGGCGGGGCGATTGGCGTATGTTTATTATACGAACGGTGAATATGAATTGGCAAAAAAATGGGGATTCGTCGCATCTGACGCAGAATCTGAATATGGATTATGGACGATGGGATTGTTGTATTTCAAAGAAGAAAAATATAAAGAGAGTGAAAAATATTTTGGTCGCATTTTGAAACTGAAACAAATAAACAACGCCCGCAAGACCGAGGCCGCATTTTGGGCGGGACGTGCGGCGTCTATGCGTGGCGATATGGAAAAAGCCAACGAATATTGGACGATTGCGGCGGCGCACCCGATGGCGTTCTATGGCGCGTTGGCGGCGACAATGATGGGAAATGTGCCGGAATATGAATTCTTTGAACAAGAATTTACCGAAGAAGATATTGATGAATTGCGCGGCGACCGGTACGGGAAAATTGCGCTGGCGCTGTTGCAGGTGAATCGCCGTGAACGCGCCGAAGAGTATTTGAAATACATGATGACGTCCAAGGTTAGTGACCGCAGTTTGCACGCCATAGATGCAATTGCAACCGCGTTCGGTTTGTCGCGTGTGGCAATTTTGGCATCGGGTGTGATACGTGACCGCGGCATTTTGGAAATTGATGATGATGTGATTTATTCTGCGCAATATCCATTACCCGATTGGGAACCGATGGGCGGGTGGTCCATAGACCGGGCTTTATTGCTTGCAATTATTAAACAGGAAAGTGGTTTCCGCACCGGGGCTAAATCGGGTGCGGGCGCAAACGGTGTTATGCAGATTATGCCCGGAACCGCGAAATTGGTCGCGCGCGCGAACAAGGTTAAAATGTCCGACATAGATATGTCTAACCCGGAACACAATATGTTCTTGGGACAACAGTATATTGTTGATTTGCTGATGCATCAAAATATCAATAACAACATTATCAAAATGTTGGCGGCGTATAATGCAGGTATGGGTTCGGTTGTAAAGTTTGAAAAATCTTTTACTACGGATGACCCGTTGTTGTATATCGAAAGTTTTCCGGCGTATGAAACGCGCGGGTATATCAAACGTGTGATGGCGAATTTGTGGCTGTATCGTGCGCGATTGGGGCAACCGTTGACTACATTAAAGGCTTTGGCGGATTCTGAATGGCCATTGTATAACAGTGAAGATGAATACGTGCGTGTTGACGATATTCCGTATTCTATTTAGGCGGACGATATGATTTCGGTGGCGGATTTTTCTATTGAAAACGAAAGCGGTGTAAATTTAATTGCCGGTGTAGACGAAGCGGGCCGTGGTCCGCTGTGTGGTCCGGTTGTTGCGGCGGCGGTGATTTTCCCAAATCGCGATATTGAAATTCCGGTGGTGATACGTGATTCTAAAAAAATGTCGGCACATCAAAGGGCAGTCGCGTATGATTGGATAACAAAAAATACAATATGGGCGACCGGTCAATGCAGTCCGGCGGAAATTGACGAATTGAATATCCTTTGGGCGTCTATGCGTGCGATGGAACGTGCGGTGGCGGGTTTGGGGCAAACGCCGGAAATTTGTTTAATTGATGGAAACCGCGTGCCAAAGAATTTACGGGGCAGGGCGGTTATAAAGGGCGATGCGAAATCACTTTCTATTGCGGCGGCATCGATAATTGCCAAAGAAACACGTGATAAAATTATGCATGATTTGGCGGTGCGTTTTCCAATGTATGGTTGGGATAAAAATGCGGGATACCCAACGGCGGAACACATCGCGGCAATTGAAAAATATGGCGTAACGGAACATCATCGGCGGTCGTTCGGCCCGGTTAAAAATGCCCTGAATTCCAATAATAAAGATTGACATCTTGTGCGTTTGTGTTAGTGTGTTTCTGGTGAAACAAAAAAGGAGATACTATGCCAAACAAATTTGTAATGATTCAAAGCTTTGCATATAATCGTTGTGCCGAAGGTTATAATGGTCGGCCAACACAAATAAATGTTGGGGCTGTGGCCGAAGAATGGCAAAAGAAATTTCTTGAAATGTTACGGAATTGCAAACCTGTGGATGGTAACAGGTTTCATTGTGGGTTTGATGTGTTTTATGATGACGAAACGGCATTTGAAGTGCGTCCAAATCGTAAACATCCGGCGGTTGAATGGACCCCTACACATTGTTCGAACATGGCGGAAAAAGACGAAGTGGTTATCGTAATGCGTACGGGAAAATTGGCAGAAACCGATTGCCCTGTGTCATATGGCCACGATTGTCCATTATGCATTGCATCCGGCAAATGTCCATCACCATTTATACGGAAATATATCGGTAAAGTTTTCTTTCCCAACCAATACGGAAAACGGAGATAAATGGCTTTCAAAAATCCCGTAACATCCCGAAAAATCTTGACTTTTTTGGGAGTTTTTGCTATAATTTGTATGCCGAAAACAAAGGAGTTTGTTATGGCAGAAGAAAAGAAAACAACAGATGTTGTTGAAGCAGAAAACACGGATGTCGTTTCGAGTATTTATACTGTATCAAATATTGAAACAAAACATCAACCGACAGAACGCAGTAATGACGAAATCTTGCGCATATTTAACAAACGCCGTCCATATTGCCCAAACGATTTTAAAAGACAATCATTTATTCCGAACCTGCGACATATTGATGAAAAACAACGCTAACCCCCGTGGAGTTTTGCAATGGAATATAAAAAAGAATTCAAGTGTTCCCCAATTTGCCCGGGGTTAAAGCCGACCAAAACCACTCATAAAGAGATTATGGAAATGGTTAGTAAACGCCGACCGTATCGTCTGAGTGATTTCAAAAAACAATATTTTATTCCGGACCTAAGGGAAAAAACCAGATAAGTAAAAGGTGGGGATTATGACAAGCGATTTTTCGAAAGTGATTAACACATTGATAAAAGAAAAACCGGATATGTATTTTACCCGTGTCTGTCAACCATTGCCGGAATGGTGTCCGGATCATGTTAATACATTTCGTTCGCCTGATGGTGTTCCGTATGGATACTATGAAATCAAAGAATCATCAATGGGACCGGTTATGTTGCATGTCAGTCGCCGATCGCCATATTCATATCTTATTGATGTTGAAATTAAAGTGGCGGATCGTGGTTGGGCTTTATATAAATCTGATTTTGGCCCCGGTGTAATTGGTCATGACAAATGTGACGCGGTGTATGAATTAATAGAAAATTCGAAACGCCATCCATCAAATATGTCGGCGGAAAACGCAATTGAAAAATGGGAACATTTTTGTGATCATCCAAAGCCCCGGCCAGAAGAGAAAAAGGAACCAATCAAAGGTCTAAATGCGTTGAAATCTTTTGATGCGATTATGACGGTAGTGAATCGACGCAGACCATACGAACCATTCGATTTTGTGCCGGAAAGTTTTATTCCGGATTTGGTGATCGCGTTGTTGATGACGGCAAATTTTGCGGGTGCGCCGGTTTGGTTGAAAAATGTCGTACCACAGAATAAAAAGGTTGCCACCGTTGCGAATCAACAATCGCGCACACAGGCAAATTGTATAAATTATTTTACAGCATTACAGAAAGTAAAGGGGCGTTAAGATGGAATATAAAAAAGTAAAGGGACGTTAAGATGGAATATAAAAAAGAATTTAAGGTTTCTGATTTTACAGATGTAAAACCGACCGAAAAATCTCATAAAGAGATTTTAGAATGGGTCAATGAACGCAGGCCATATTGTCCGAGTGATTTTGTGCCACAAACATTTATTCCAGACCTGCGTGAGAAACACAGATAAACAAAAGGATATTAAAATGGCAAAAGAAAAGAAACAAGAATCATCGTATTTTGTTCCAAATGTTTCAGATAATTACAAACTGACGCCCGAAGCATACAAAGAAATCTATCGGATTGTGAATCGTCGTCGTCCATATTCCCCAGAGGATTTTGTAAAGCATCATTTTTTTGAAGATATTGCAGAAAATCCGACAGAGGCGGCTTTGCATCGTCAACGTAATGAATTTTTCGTAAAAGGTTATTAAAATGATACATTTAACCCACGAGGGACCAGAGCCGATACCAGAACAAAAAAGAGAATATGCGGAACGTCATAATCGCATTTTTGGAAATCACATAATTGTGCGGCGGGACTTTACTGGAAAAATTTTGACACCCGAAGAATTTCAAGAATTCCAAAAAATTGTGAATGAACGGCGACCGTATGAAAGCAGTGATTTTGTACCGCACCCCGCTGGCTTCGCCGATGTCGCAGATTTTATAAAAAGTCATTGTAGATAAACAAAAAGGGTAAAAAATGGCAGATAACGATAGTTATGAAAAAGACATGGAGGAAATTTTTGGAGAAACACGTGGCGAACGTGAACGTAAGCGGTTGAAACAGATTTCAGATGCTGCGGCGGAATCTGTACGCCTGGCTAATGATTTTAAACAAGAATTAAAAAAAGAAGAAATACAATCCGATGACCCAATAATTCAAAAATGTTTGGATATTATTCGTAATAAAAATGTCATAGTTAAAGATTTGAGTGGCGAAGAATTTTATCGTGTTTATATCGGCGACGAATACCAGTTTTCATTTCATAAATATGATGAGTTTGATCAATACCAGGTAGGCATAGATTTTAAGGATTGGTTTTTTTACCAAAAAAGACCGGATCTGGAAGAACTGTATAGATTATGTGTTGCCAAATATAAAGAACAATCACAAGAAAGAAAAAAGAATACACAGGATTTTCTGAATGATGTCGACAAAGACCAAAAGGCGAATAAAAATAATGGTACCGCGAAGTTGGTTTTGTTGATGGGATTGGCGATAGCGGGTATTATCAGTCCTGCTGTGATACGTGACATACAAGAGAAAAAAGCGCAACGCGTGAATAAACAGGTTGAAGCGTATGAAAAAACTCTGCCGGCAGAGTACTTGGAATATAAACAGGCGGTCGAACATTATCGCGATAGTTTAATGCACGCCAAAGGAAAATAAAAATGCGCGGGCACTTGTTGGGTAAAATTATCAGAAGTCATATCAGACCGTATAAACACTATTCGGTTGATGGGCGGTTGGTTGGAAAGTATGTTATCCACATGCCGCGACTATTTGATATTCCGGTGCCGTATGCGCAGGGGTTTAACATAGAATTTACTCC
>JAFSOV010000017.1 GCA_017443235.1 Alphaproteobacteria bacterium | reverse complement strand
TGACGGTTCAACAACATATAATTCTTCAACCGATGGTGACAAATTAATGACCGCATCGGCACTGGGTGCTTTTGAAAAAACGGCAACCAAAAAAGCATGTTATTTATATATGGATGGCGCCGAAGAAACGGATGAGAATTGCCTGTTATGGGAATTTATTGATACAGATGTATACGGGTCATGCAAGGCGTATAATGCAGCTGCGGCAGACGCATCCGAATGTTGTAGTGGGATATTACAGAGTTGGGTGTCTCCTAATAAGTGTGGATGCAGAGTAGAGTCCGATTGCCGTAATAGTACGTGCGATATAAATAAACATATTTGCAGTAAACAACTCTAAAATACACTATCGGTGGAAATCCGCCGGTAGTGTTGATTCTAAGCAAAACAAAATGACCTGTACCCAGTGGGTGGGTGACGAACACACCGATGCAAACTGCCTGCTGTGGGATTTATCGAATTAAAATAAAAAGTTTATTATCAAGCGGAACGAAGAGATCCCGTTTTACAACGGGATGACGATAAAAAAACGGATGCAATTTGCATCCGTTTTTACAACTACCCCGCCACCGCTGGTGGCCCTCCCCTTCTTTATAAGAAGGGGATTAATTTGGCATTGGCATGCCGGCGGTGGCATTTGACATTACATCGTCAATCAATTTGTCGGCCTTATCTTTCGCATCGCGAAACGCCGCCAAAACCGCGCTTTCCACCGCCGATGTGCCCGATTCCAACAATTTTGGGTTTATTGTCACAGAATTGATATCGTATTTTCCGGACATATCAACAATGCATCCGCCACCGGCGGACAGCCCCTTGACCCGCATAGACGCCAATTTTTCCTGGGCATCGGCAACCTTGGCCTGTAATTCGGATGCCTGGGCCATCAAACTTTCCATATCCATTTTATAACTCCGTTTTTAATAAACATCCGGTCAAGTGACCGGATATTTTTATTTTTCTTTCTTTTCTACTTCTTCACCGGTTTTTTGGTCGATACCAACCATAGACATACGTGTTTTGCCACGTTTATCTGGGCCAAGATAGCGGACAAACACCTTGTCACCCTCTTTCAATTTGGCGTCTTCGATTTTTGCCAAATGTTTGCCGGTTATTTCAGAAATATGGACCATGGCCTCAAACCCGTTCATAATTTTTACGAACAGACCAAAATCTTTCATTCCCGAAATAACACCTGGGTAAATCTGGCCAACCTCTGGTTCGGCAACGATTTCTTTGATACGCGCAATTGCCGCATCTGCGTCTTCGCGTGTCACCGCCAATATTTTTACCGTACCATCGTCTTCCAAATCAATGGTTGTGTTTGTGTCACGGGTCAATGCCTGAATCACAACACCGCCTTTGCCAATGACCTCACGAACCTTGTCCGGATTGATTTGCATTGTGTAAAGTTGTGGCGCATATTCGGACACATGGTCGCGTGGTTTATCAATTGCGGCCTTAATCTTGCCCAAGATATGCATACGGCCATCTTTTGCCTGGGCCAAAGCGCGCTCCATAATTTCAAATGTAATGGATGTGATTTTAATATCCATTTGCAACGCGGTAATACCTTGGTCGGTTCCGGTCACCTTGAAATCCATATCACCAAGGTGGTCTTCGTCACCCAAGATATCGGTCAATATTGCGTAATCGTCACCTTCTTTAATCAAACCCATCGCAATACCCGCAACCGGACGCTTCATCGGCACGCCGCCATCCATCATCGCCAATGTCGCACCGCATGTGGTCGCCATAGACGAAGAACCGTTCGATTCCAAAATGTCCGAACACAGACGAATTACATAATCAAATTCACTGCGTGATGGGACCATCGGGTGAACCGCACGCCACGCCAAATTACCGTGACCAATTTCGCGGCGGCCGGGGGCCTTTAACCCCTTGGCTTCGCCGACCGAAAATCCCGGGAAATTATAGTTCAACATAAAGTCGCGTTCTTCGCCACCATCCAATGTTTCCATTGGTAATGCGTCTTTGCCGCCGCCCAGTGTCAATGACACCAATGCCTGGGTTTCGCCGCGTGTAAACAACGCCGAACCGTGTGCGCGTGGCAATACACCCAATTCAATTTCAATCGGGCGAACGGTTTTCGTATCACGCCCGTCAATACGTGGTTTGCCCGCCAAGATGTTTGAACGCATAATGCGCGCGGTAATATTTTCAACGATTTCATCCGCAAAAGATTCCAATGTCGATGTCGCAACCGTTGTATCCGGGAACATTTCCGGAATCAAAGCCTTGGCCGCGGCGTGGATATTCGCCAATGTTTCCAAACGGTGTAATTTTTCCTTGATTCCCAATGCAGATTCAATATCGTCCGCAAATTCTTCAAAGCGTTTTTCCATCGCGATATATTCCGCGGTCTTTTCCGGTGTTGCCCAACGTTCTTTGCCCGCCGCCTTGGTCAATTCATTAATTGCGCCAATGACCGCCTGTTGCGCATCAAAACCGAATTTCACCGCGCCCAGTGTCGTTTTTTCATCCAATTCACCAATTTCAGATTCAACCATCAACACACCATCTTTGGTTGCAGCGACGACCAAATCCATTTCAGAATTTTCAACATCTTTCTTGGACGGGTTCAAGATATATTTGCCATCCATATATCCAACACGCGCCGCACCAATCGGGCCCTGGAAAGGAACACCGGACAACGCCAACGCCGCACTGGACGCAATCATCGCCAAAATATCAGGTTGATTTTTGCGGTCATAGGAAAAAACCTGGGCAATAACCTGAACTTTGTTTTTGAATGTTTCCGGAAACAATGGACGAATCGGGCGGTCAATAAGACGCGCAATCAATGTTTCACCCATTGATGCCTTGCCTTCACGGCGGTCACGTGAACCCGGAATACGACCGGATGACGCAAATTTTTCTTGGTAATCAACGGTCAATGGAAAGAAATCTTGGCCTTCGACCGCGGTCTTTTCCGCGCACACCGTTGCCAAAACCATCGTTCCGCCCATTGTCGCCATAACCGAACCGTTTGCCTGTTTCGCAAAACGACCCGTTTCCAGGCGCAATGTTTCATCACCGTATTTAATTTCAACCGCAACCGGGTTGTTCAAATGTTGAGCGTTTTCACCGCCCTTTTTATTTATTAAACCAAATAACATATTTTTTCTCCGTTTTTTGTATTTGTGTTTTACATTTATGCGCGAAGAAAAATTATTCGTTATTGCGTTCTGGGGATGCCCAAAAACAAACGCAAAAAAGAACAATTTCTTCCGCGCCGATGCCGATTATACTTTCATATTTGCGCATTTGCAAATATTTTATAATTAAAAAAGGCCGGCGTTGTTTTCGCCGGCCCAATCTGTACACACGAATTATTTACGCAGACCCAATTTTTTAATCAGTTCTTCGTATTCATCCGCATTACGTTTTTTGATATACGCCAATAATTTTTTACGGCGATTGACCATCATCAGCAAACCACGTTTGGAATGTTCATCCTTGTGATTTTTTTTCATATGTTCGGTCAAATTGCGAATGCGTTCGGTTAAAACCGCAACCTGGGATTCCACAGAACCACCGTTGTCGTGTTCACTGGATTTGAACGCGTTAATGATTTCAGTTTTTTTTGTTTTTGTTATGGACATTGTATTTTTCCTTTATTGTTAAATTGTTCGCTTGGGTTTCAATACGCCGTCAACCACCGTGCCAATTCCAACAAATTCATTGCCGAAATAAACGCGATAAATGCCGTCTGTGCCGCCTACATTGATAAAGCCACCATTGCGATAAAGCACGGTCGCATTACCATCCAGATTTAGAACCGGAATGTCCCCCAGTCCAAAATCCACCGGTGCCAGGTATTGCCCAACATCGCCCCCATTATTAAACAGATTTTCCAGAAAATCAAGTGTATGCGCATTTTTTATTGAAAAAACACCGGTCTGGGTGCGACGTATCATATCAACGGTCGCAACCGTACCACACATATGCGCGATGTCGCGCGCAATACTGCGCACATATGTGCCGGGCGCACACCGCATACGAAAATGCCACGAATCGCCCGTAATACCGGTCAATTCCAAAGAATATACCTCAACCGTACGCGTGGGAATATCGATATGTTTTCCGGCCCGCGCCAATTCATATGCACGGTGGCCATCTATATGAACCGCGCTGAACATTGGTGGCGTTTGATTTATTTTGCCAATAAATTTTGGGATAACGGCACGCACCGCGGATTCATTTGGCACAATATCGGTACGTGAAACCTCGGTCCCGGTAATGTCCAATGTATCTGTTTCAAAACCAAATTGCACAGAAAACAAGTATTCTTTGTTCCGGTCACAAAATTCTTCGATAAAAGGCACCATTTTTGTGGCGCCCCCAATCGCCACCGGCAACACACCCGTTGCCATCGGGTCCAATGTACCAATATGTCCATTTTTCTTGGTGTCAAAAATATGCGCCGCACGCATGGCCGCGGCCTTAGAAAAAGCCCCCGATGGTTTATCAAGAATTATCCAACCGTCCATACGTGTCACCTATTCAAACAAAGATAATTGTTTTTTTACCGGTTTTGGTGATTCCACACACGGTGCAACCGATGTTTTGTTTTCCGTCACACCGCAAGAATTATTTGACCGCACACCTTCCAGATTCGCCAATACGGATTCTGCGCGTGCGACCACCGATTCCGGCATCCCCGCCATTTTTGCAACATGAATTCCATATGACCGATTTGCAACGCCCGGAACAATGCGATGCATAAAGACAATATCGTTGTTATGTTCACGCACATCTATGGTTAAACACGCAACGTGCGATAAATTACCGCCTTGGCCCACCGCCAACGCGGTCAATTCGTGATAATGTGTCGCAAACAATGTTCGCGCACCAATTGTATCAATGTATTCCAATACCGCGGTTGCAATGGCCATACCGTCATATGTTGCCGTTCCGCGCCCTATTTCATCAAAAATAATAAACGACCGCGATGTTGCACGACGCAGTATATTCGCCGTTTCACTCATTTCCACCATAAATGTGGATTGTCCCGCCGCCAAATTGTCGGATGCACCGACACGACTGAATAATTGGTCACAAATTCCAATCTCGGCGGATGCGGCCGGGACAAAAGAACCCATATGCGCCAACACAACCAAAATTGCGTTTTGACGCAGGTATGTCGATTTACCCGCCATATTTGGCCCGGTCAACAGTGCGATTGGAAATTCATTTAACACACAATCATTTTTAACGAAACTATCACCCGATTCACGCAACGCATATTCAATTACCGGATGCCGACCACCAATAACATTAAATTCTTTATCGTTTGTCATACGCGGGCGCACCCAATCCCAATTCACCGCACACGTAGCCATGCCGCACCAAACATCCAAATCTGCAATTAAATCCGCAGACAATAATAAATCGTTCGATATTGCGCGAATTTCTTCTATTAGTGATTCAATAATCGTTGCCTCGATTGCGGCGGCCCGGTCCGATGCAGACCGAATATCATTATCCAACTGAATCAATTTTTCCGTTGTGAATCGTACATTGCCGGCCATGGTTTGCCGGTGTATAAACCCAGAATCGGCGCGCATCATATTTTCGGCGCGGGCGGATGGAACCTCAATAAAATATCCCAAAACATTATTAAATTTGATTTTAAGTGTGTTTATGCCCGTCGCGGCAACGTATTCTGCCTGGGCCGCGGCAACCGCGTTCCGTCCGCCGTGTGAAAGGTTCCGCATATCATCCAACGCAATATCAAACCCGTCACGAATTACACCCCCATCGCGAAAGAACGTCGGCAAATCATCCGCCAATGCCGATTCCAATCGCAGTGCCAATTCATTATGTGTTTGAATGCGTTCCATTCGCGCCGCCAATTCCACATTAAGACGCGTTGATATCATCTTTACATTTGGCAAACAAACCAAGAAATCGACAACAACGCGCATATCACGCGGCGTTCCACGCCCCGATAACAAACGCGACAAAGACCGGCCTACATCCGGCACGCGCGCCAACATATCGGTGACCATACCACGAATATCTGCGTTTAATACCATATGCGCAATGTTTTCTTGGCGGGTTAAAATCTCGGAAATATCGCCCGACAAATTCCGCAAATAAGACCGCAATTTACGACCGCCCGCCGCGGTTTTTGTATTATCAATAACATCCAACAAACACCGGCCACCATCGTTTAATGGCGCATCTATTTCCAAACTTTTCCATGTTGCAGAATCTATCAATAATCCCGCCCCCGATTTGAATTCATACGGCGCACGGAATGTCAAAACCGCGCCACGTTGCGTATTGAACAAATATCCCGCAAGCAGCGCCACCGCAGTATTGGAATTTTTAACCACCCCTGAAAAAACATTTGATATTATCGTATCTATATCCCCGCGGCGATAAATTTTTTCAAACACCGGGGTCGATTTGAACATATCGCGAATTTGCAGAATTGTATCGTTTTCTGCATCCATTGATGGATAAATAACCTCGGCCGGGTCGGTACGAACCAAATCATCGATAATGTCGTCTGTGTGCCCAACAAAGAATTCACCGGTCGAAATATCGCACCCTGCAATATCACAGGAATTTCCACCCGTGCATACAACCGCCATTAAAAAATTCGAACTTTTCGGGGCCAGTAAATTTTCATCGGTCAATGTTCCCGGCGTCAAAACACGCACGATTTTTCTTTCAATAAATTTATGACCGCGTTCTTTGGCCTGGGCCGGGGTTTCCATTTGTTCAACCAATGCCAATTTATACCCCATTTTAACAAGGCGACCAAAATAATTATCCGCCGCATGCCACGGTATCCCACACATAGGAATATCCGCCCCATCGCCGTCCGTACCGCGCGATGTTAAAACCAGTCCCAATTTAGAACTGATTATTTTTGCATCATCAAAGAAAGATTCAAAAAAATCGCCCAAACGAAACATCAACAACGCATCGGGATTTTCGGCCTTGAAATCCACGTATTGTTGCATCACAGGGGTCAATTTAGATTTTTCCGCCACGGGTGCCACCTTTACGCATTTGGTGTTGCAACTTTCAATGTTTCGATTTTTAATTCGGCCTCTTTCAACAACTGTTCGCAATATGCCTTTAACTTTATGCCCTGTTCATATGCGGCAACCGAATCCGCCAAAGGCAATTCGCCCGATTCCATTTTTTTCACCAATTCGGTCAGTTGTTTATATGCCTCTTCAAAAGTCAATTTTTCTGTATCCATATCAAAACCCCTTAAACACCCGAAAGATACAAAATAAAAATTCAATATTCCACAAAAAAACACCCAAATGGGTGTCTTAATTTATTTTGCGGGTTTTGCGGGCGCAATTACAATGGACTTGGTTCGTTCGTCCGGTTTAGAACGACTTTCCAAACTTCCGCGTTCGCCAATCAATTCCACAACGTGCGCGAACAGGCCCGGAATTGCGTCTTTACCCATTGCCAACACGCGTTTTGAACCGTGCGTCATAACCGCGATTTTAACCTTGTTGCCTTCGTCCAAGAATTCAAAAACCTTTTTCAATTTGATTTGCAAATCGTTTTCTTCGATAAAGGGTTTTATCCAAACCTCTTTCATTTCGATGGTTTTTTGTTTCTTTTTGGCCTCGCTGGCGCGTTTTTTCTGTTCGTATTTATATTTACCAAAATCCATTATTTTCACGACCGGTGGCACCGCATTGGCGTTTAATTCCACCAAATCCAGCCCCATATCGGCCGCCATCGCGATTGCATTCGCGGTTGGCATTACACCCATGTTTTGGCCATCGCTGCCGATAACCTGAACAGATTTTGCAATTATTCGATTGTTTATGCGCGGACCCATGTCACGGCGGCCCTCACGATTATTAGACGTTTTAATTTTAGGCTCCTTTTAATGTCTATGGGCCCAGTATTAAATATTTTTATACATTTTTCAACAATTTTTGAACATTTTGTAAAACGGTCCATACGGATGCCTTGGCCCCCGGTTTTAGTATTAGGTAATTTGGATGATAAATCGGGAATACGTGAATATCATTTGGCAAAATGACTTCGTTGCCATGATTCCGCATTAAATCGGTACCGGCAACCTCTGTCGCGGCCAGTGTCCCCAGGGTCAATATCGCACGCGGTTCCAATAATTCAATCGCCCTGTTCACAAACGGGCGCGCCAAATCTAATTCGATTCGCGTGGGCGTGCGCCCGCCCGGGGTTCGCCAAAACATCAATGGTATTATTGATACGTTTTCACGCGACATACCAATTGCCGCCAACATTTTATCCATCAATTCGCCCGCCGCACCAGATAAAACGCGTCCGGATGAATCGTCATCACTGGATGGAATATCTGTTATCACAACCAAACCATTGGGGTTTGTCGCCGCCGTTGGGGCAACCACATTTGTTGCGCCTGCCCGCAAAGGATGATTAAATTCCAAAATCATACGAATCAGTGCATCCATTGTTGTTGGGCGTGCCGCCATCGCGTTGGCGGTTTCAATATCAACCTGACTGGCCGGAGATATTGGCGGGACCAGTGACGCCGTTCGCGTTCTTGATACCGGTTTTGCCGCGTGCGACACCATTTCCATAAACCCGATTGAGTTGTCACCCAATTCCCATTGAACGCCCGCCATAACCAAGTCTTGCAGTAAATTATTCATAACTTTTTATTCTCTTTTTGTTTTATCTTGATTTTTTGAAAATTTTATTATACACTAGACCAAGAGCAACAGAAACTCAAGGGAGTATTTTCATGAAAATAAAAAACTTTGCTTTATTGGCTGGTGCGGCCGGGTTACTGGCGGCATGCGGTTCTTCCAAGGTGACAACCCCGGAAGATATCAACAATCAACGCGTATTTTTCGCATTTAATTCGGCGGAAATTTCTGATGCGGCGCATGACAACCTTATGGGCCAGGCGTTGTATTTGAAGGCGAACGAAGACGTCAAAGTTCAAATCGCCGGTAATTGCGACGAACGCGGTTCAACCGAATACAACTTGGCATTGGGCGCACGTCGTGCGAACGCGGCCAAACGCGTATTGGTTAACGAAGGTATCGATTCGAAACGTATTTCGACCATTTCTTATGGTAAAGAACGCCCGTTGGTCAAAGGTACCGGCGAAGACGTTTGGAAATACAATCGTAACGCAACAACAACTGTTAAATAATATTTATCAGTGTTGAAAATTAAAAACGCCCAATCGGGCGTTTTTTTGTTGGCCAGAACCACCGGTCAATACTGGTGGATTTGTTTAATATTTACGCTAATTGCTTTTGTCAAAAGTATGTGTTATAATCACAACTGATACAGACGGTTATCTGTATTGGGGCATAAGAACCCCATCTGCATGCCATCTCGAAAGGGATGGAAACTCCACAATCCACAGGTTGGAGTGCGCCGAATATATCGAATAAAGCGCGCAGTTTCATGCAGATTGTTCTTAAGCTCCAACCATTAACATAAAGAAAAAGGATTGTGAAATGTTTTATACAGACTGGTATGAACACGATTACCAAAAGGATCATGATGCAGTTAACGTTATGAAAGAACTGCGCAAATTACCCAAACTAATAGAAAATGACACACACGATAAACGTCCTAACAACTCTGATATTGGTGTTATGCTTGATGGATTACGCAAGGTTTATGACAACCATCATTCTACTTATTATGGTATTGGCATAGCAGTTGAGAATATATTAAAAAAATTATGTGTGGTGGCTAGAGTGAATTCACAATATGATAAAGCGCTACACGAAAACATTCCAGAATACTTGAAGTTATCATCACTTGTATGTGGTGAAGATTCCGAGACATTTGCTAAGATAAAAGAATACTGTGAAGCAAAGAATAACAAATCTATCACTGTTGATAATAGCAGAATTGGATTTGAAGCGGCACATGACCTGATGAATATATTAAATGTAAAGAATTTAACTGCTGGTGGATGGAATACAGAATACACTCTGTATGCTATACGCGGAATACTAACCAGTCCTGGCGGAATGAGTGCATTTGGCGACAGCGCATTGGAGCTTTGTGAAATGCTTTCCAACTACGATTTCGATGCAGTAAATAAAAAACTAAACATGCATAACGAAGATATCATTATACAACTTATCTATGAATTGTTGATTATTCTGTTAGAAGGTAACATATATATGACCAACAGAATACGAAGAATTAAAACAAGGCTAGATGAAACAAATCATATACCAAAACTTTCCGAACATGCAATTCATAGTGGCAAAGTATACAGTGATTTAGCGCGTAAAAACGTTGATCTTGAACAAAAACTTATTATCTCTCAATCTGCCATACAGATGAAACAAATGCTAAAAGAAAGAAAATAAAAAAATCGCCGGGCACTTTCCCGACTTTTTTCGCATATTTTTTTGATAAAAATTCCCGGCTTTTTTTACAAAAAGGCCGGGAAAATTGTTATTATTTTTTACCGGCTATTTTTTCAACAATTTCGTTCAGGTGGGCGCGGGTATTAAAAGATATCACAATCTGCCCTGCCCCGCCCCTGCGTTCGGTGATTTTAACGCGCGACATCAATGCACGCCCAATCTTTTTCGTCATATCGGCAATATCGGCCTCGTTCATGGTTTTATCTGTATATGCGCGGGCGTGTGCGGCACGTGTGGCGCGTTTTACGCGCTTTTCGGTGTCACTGACCGACAATTTATTTTTAACGATTTCCCGGGCCAATTCTTCGGGATTTTCCGCAACCGCAATTGTGCGCGCGTGGGACGCAGATAAATCGCCCTGCTCTACCATTTTCTTAACAGATGCCGGTAACGCATTCAACCGAATTAGATTTCTTATATAACTTTCCGATTTTCCAATTAAACGCGACACATCTTCCATTGTATATTTGCATTTATTCATCAAATTCACGTATGCGGCGGCCTCTTCTATCGGGTTCAGGTTTTCACGTTGAACGTTTTCTATCAATGCGATTTCCATTGCGTTGTCATCCGCCAAATTCTTGATAATCGCCGGAATCTCGGCCAGTCCGGCCATTTTACTGGCGCGATAGCGGCGTTCGCCCGCGACAATTTCATACATATATGCCCTGCCCTGGACGGTGCGCAGCATTATCGGGGTTAAAACGCCCTTTTCCCGAATGGACGCGGCCAAATCTTCTAATTCGGCCGGTGTAAATGTCTTGCGCGGTTGATCCGGATTTACACCGATTTGCGCCAATGGTATTTGCCGCACAACAACGCGTTCTGTGCCGGCCAAAATCGATATATCCGGCGCAACGCCTATTTCATTCTGCAAATCATTCAAATTGCGTCCAAGCCCAAATTTAGCCATAATTTATTCCCCTTTTTCTAATTTTTGAACCAATTCCGTTGCGACACGCAAATACGCCTGGGCACCGGTCGAATTAAAATCGTAAAACAGTGCGGGTTTGCCGTGACTGGGCGCCTCGGCCACACGGACGTTGCGCGGGATAACCGTCTTGAACACTTTGTCGCCAAATGTTGCACGCACATTTTCTTCGACTTCACGCGTCATACTGGCGCGCCGGTCGTACATAGTAAGCAACACGCCCAAAACATCCAAATTCGGGTTCCATTTTTGACGCACGCCGCGAATATTGTTGACAAGGTGCAACACGCCCTCTAACGAAAAAAATTCGCATTGCAACGGTATTATAACGTGATTGGCGGTGGTCAGCGCGTTTAGCGTCACATAACCCAATGCCGGCGGACAATCCAACAAAATAAAATCATAATGTTCCATTATCGGCCGCAATGCATCACGAAGGCGATATTCACGGTTTTCCATATCTAACAATTCAACTTCGGCCCCGGAAAGTGCCTGGGTCGATGGTAATATATGCAGACCCGGAACCGCCGTAGAAAGTATGTTTTCCGCGGCATTCGATGTTCCCATCAACACACCATAAACACTTTGGGTGTGCGAAGAACGCACAAAACCAAGGCCCGTTCCGGCATTACCCTGGGAATCTAAATCAATCAACAAAACACGCTTTTTAATTGCGGCCAATGACGCCCCAAGGTTTATCGCGGTTGTCGTCTTGCCAACACCACCCTTTTGATTCGCAAATGCAATTATTTCTGTCATAAAATCGCCTTTCTTTGATAACGAAAGTATATTCAAACTTAGAATACCGGTCAAGACATAAATTTCACAAAACACAAAAATATACTAAAATCAATATATTAAACTCTATTTCATATGAAATAATTTTCCAAAATACGGAATCACAGTAAAATCAAACGGTTATTCTTTATTTCACATGAAATTACCGGCCAAAATTGATAATTATGATGAAGCCATCGCCGGTTTTTGACGGAATAAGTTTATAATCAAATTTATATTTGGCCTTTGCGGTCGCAATTTCAGTTTCAATTTCCCGGCCTTTTAGCAAAAAAAGCCGGCAATTTATACCACGAACATAGTCTAAAATCTTTACCAATGGTGCAAATGCGCGTGCGGTTACAACAAATTTCCCGGCTTTTTTGTCATTTTTGCCGGGAATTTTTGATAAAAAATCTTCAACCCGACCATGAAAAATTGTTAAATTATCCAAATGCAATTCTTCACGAACGGTGTTCAAAAACGCAACCTTTTTACCAATCGATTCTATGCACGTCACGCGCCATCCCAATATGGCCAATACGACACCCGGAAATCCGGCGCCGGAACCAAAATCATAAATTTCTGCGTCCCGTGGTAAAACATCGGCCAATTGCGCCGAATCGGCAAAATGACGCGTTTCAATATCCGCCAGCGTACTGGGCGCGACCAGATTCATTTTGCCAGACCAATCACGCAAAATTTCGGCATATCGTTCAAATTTTTCTTTACTATTCATATTATTATTGTAGCATAAGTTCACCTATGACAAAACGAAAAACTTTATTTTATACAATAATTTTTATCATCAGTTTTATGGTGGGGTGGGGCGTGTTCTGTATTTCCCGTCCAAATCATACACAAAAAACAACCGATGGTATAGAAACCAACAAATATGGTGCGTTTTTGGCGGCCCAGCACGCGATATATGTGAATGATTTTGAAACGGTCCCGGAATTTATAAAAGACTTTGCCGATGTAGAGTATGACACGGTAAAAAATACCAGGATATTGGCAGAATTCCTTAGCGGACAAATTCCAACAGATGTCGCAACTTTGGCAAAAGATATGAATCCGGCATCGCGCATAATTTATGATGCGTACCTGGCGCAAAACGATAAATGGGACGAAATTTATAAACGCCGCAACACGGACAAATCCGCCGTATACGCGCCGATACGCATTTGGTCGGCAATCGCGATTGACCGTAAAACAGAAACATTAAAATATATCGATTCTTTGGATTCAAATTCTTCGTGGAAGGCGTTTATTCGCGGTCAAATTTATGCAGAGCAGGGCGATACAGAAAAAGCCGCCGGTGCATTTGCAAATGTTAGTCCAGATTTTATGAATATCAACGATTATCTGTACATCATGTCGTTTTACCGTGCACACGATATGGACGATGCCGCAGAACAATTGCGCCAAGATTTTTCGTCTAATCCGGGCGGAATGTTTATGGCGGACTATGACGATATCCCAAATTGGGAAAACTTTAAGGGCATAAAAAATGCATTGGCATTCGGTTTGGTTCAAAATGTTTCACACAGCCAAATTATGCTTTATTCCGACCTTTCGGTTTTAATGTTGCGTTTTGCGCAAATAATCGGCCCACAGACGTCGTTTTTTCAAAATACTATAAACTACTACCTGGGACAGTTTTTCGCGAATATGGGTGGAAATTATGCGAAATATATGGATGGCATAGATAAAAACAGTCCTTTCTATTTGTTTGGCAAGATGCGCGGCGACAATTCGCCAAAACAATTAAAAAAGATTCTGGGCGAACATCCGCTGTTTATACCGGCGTTAAATAAATTGGTGGCGCATTATACGGCAAACGGCGATAGACGTGGCGCATTACGCATAATAAATCGCGCGTTAAAAAATAAAAAATTATCGGGGGCAGGGCGCGCGTATATCACGAAACGGCGTGCATTGGTGCATTTGTTGTTCGGCGATTTGAATTCTGCGCAACACGATATTCACGATGCCGCGAAAATATTGACCGTAGATGCCGAAATATTATCAATCCAGGCGCGTATCTGGGCGGCCCAGGGGCGCGAAATTGAAAATGCATATGATTATGCAATGACAATGATAAAACGAAACCCGACAGATATTGTCGCGTGGGATACGGTCGCCGTGGTTGTTGGTGCACGCGAAGGAAATGATGCCGCGTTGGAAATATTGGAAAAGGTTGGCGGAACGGCAAACAGTTGTTCGTCTTTGTTTGAGCATTTGGGTGATGCATACGCGATAAAAGGAGACCGGTCATCGGCGCGCGCCGCATATATGCGCGCGATAGAATTGGCGGATGATGGCCTTAGCATAATTCCAAAAATCGAGAAAAAACTGCACAAACTTAAATAACATTTTGCCGGCAAAAATTAAAAAATTGCCGGCTTTTTTGATTATTTTTTTATTCGTACCGCAAACTGTCGATTGGGTTTAGTTTTGCGGCCTTGATTGCCGGCATAACACCGGACGCCAAACCAACAACCACGGCAACCGTGATAGACAAAACAACCGGCCATAAACTGAACGGGACACTGTATCCCAGTATAAACCGACCGACACCTTGGGACAGGCCGACCCCCAGCACAAGACCTATCATAGAACCAATAAAAGATATCATTATGGATTCCGCCAGAAATTGGATGATAATGTGGCGTTCGCGCGCACCGATGGCCTTGCGGATGCCTATTTCGCGCGTGCGTTCGGCAACCGATACCAACATCATATTCATAATGCCAATTGCGCCAACCAATAACGACACCGCCGCAATCGCAATCAACAGCAATTTCAAATAGCCCGTGACGGTGGTCATTGTTTCCATAATTTGCTTCATATCCATAACCTGGAAATCGTCTTCATCGCCGGCCTTTAATTTATGCCGGTCACGGAGCAGGGCGGATATTTGGTCGATAACAACGGAATTATCGGCATCTTGATAGAGTTTAAGCGCAATCATACTGACCGCGTTTGGAAAGCGACTGCCCTGAAGGCGTTTTTTTAGCGTTGTGATTGGAATAATCACCATATCGTCTTGGGAACCCATGGCGGAATCGCCGCGTTCTTTGGACACCCCAATAACAACAAAAGGCACATTCTGGACGCGAATTACTTCGCCGACGGGGTTGACATCCATCCCCAGTTCTGAGGCCGTTTTGGGACCGATTACGGCATAGGTAGAGGCATTGCGCACCGCGCTTTGGTCAAAGAACGCACCATATTCAATATCTATGTTTTGAACGGTGGTATAATCCGGATAAACACCCATCATAGATGTGGACCAATTCTTGTTTCCATATACAACCTGGGCACCCGATGATTGAACCGGGGACACGGCCGCAACGTCGGGCAATTTTGCAATAACCTCGGCATCATCAATTGTCAATGTTTGGCGGTTTCCACTGCGCACACCGCCAACCTGGGCCGCACCCGCACGTATAACCACTGTATTTGTGCCCAGTGATGAAAATTGGTCGGTTATTTCATATTGCACGGTTTCGCCAACGGCAACCATTATAACCACCGCCATAACACCGATAATAATACCCAAAACCGTCAGGAACGAACGAACTTTGTTACCACTAATGGACAGCCAAGATTCTTTTAATATATCATTCAGTGTCATTTTTTGGTCGCCTTTGTTTTTCTATCCAATACAGATTCACTGGCCGGGATGGGGCCATCGTAATTGATGCGTCCGTCATAAATGTGTATAAGGCGGTTTGCATAGCGCGCAATATCAAATTCGTGGGTAATCATAACAATGGTTATGCCCATTTCTTTATTTAATTGCTTAAAGAATTTCAAGATTTCATTTCCCATTGTGGAATCTAACGCGCCGGTTGGTTCGTCCGCCAATATCAATTTGGGTTCACCCGCCAAAGCACGTGCAATCGCCACTCTTTGTTTCATTCCGCCCGATAATTGTGTCGGCAGGTATGTTTCAAAGTTATCCAAACCGACACGGCGCAACATTTCACGTGAACGCTTTATACGTTCATCGGGCGACATACCGCGATACATCAAAGGCAGCATAACATTATCCAATACACTGCGTTTCGGCAGCAAATTAAAGTTTTGAAAAACGAACCCGATATGTTCATTTCGAACCAATGCCAATTCATCATCGGTCATATTTGTAATATCGCGCCCATACAGTTCGTACACGCCAGAAGACGGCGTATCCAACGCGCCAATAATATTCATACACGTAGATTTTCCGGACCCCGATGGCCCCATAATCGCGACAAATTCGCCCGCCATAATATCAAACGTTATATCAAACAAAACCTGCTGAGAACCACCCACCTCAAGCGGGAAACTTTTACAGATTTTTTTCAACGATATAATTTTCTCGGTTTTTTTCATACGCTTACCACATTACATTGGACCGCCCGGACCGCCGCGACGACGTGACTGGGTTGCCGCAGAACTGGTTGATTGGCCGACGCGTCCAACAATAACTTTGTCGCCCACCTTTAATTCATCGGATACTATCTGGGTTTCGGTTGCCGTAACCAAACCTTTTTCGTACGTAATGTACACAACGTCTTTGCCACGCATAATTGCCATATGGTCGCTGGGTTCAATGTTGTCGGGTGCATCCGGAATTATATTCTTGAAATTTCGTACCAAAAACGCCGCATTTTGCGATTTCCATATATCTCGTGCTTCGGAAATAAGTATCGTCACAAACGCGGTCATACCCGGCATAAGTTCCAAATCAGAATTATCAACATCAATAACAACGGTGTATACAACAACATTTGATGTTGTTGTTGGCGAAAGGCGAACCTGGCGTACAACACCATTAAATTTTTTCGTTGGATATGCATCAACGGTAAAAGTGACATTTTGTCCTTCTTTGATAACGCCTATGTCGGCCTCGGATACCGCGGTTTCAATTTGCATTTTGGACAGGTCTTCGGCAATTTCGAACAGGTCTGGTGTTTGGAAAGACGCGGCCACCGTTTGACCTTTGTCCACTTTACGTGATATAACGGTGCCTTCGACCGGGGAAGTAATCGTTGCATATGACAGGTTCGTTTCTGCACGGTCATATTGTGATTGTGCGCGCTTTACCGATTGAACGGCCTGTTCATAATTTGTTTGCGATTGTTCCATTTCTGCACGTGCAATGTATCCAGAATCATACAGAGTTTTGTTGCGTTCATAATCATTTTTTGCCAGGGTCAATTGCGATTTTGCAGAATCCAATGTGGCGCGCGCTTCATCAACCGATGCCTGCAAAACGGACGGTTCAATGGTCAGCAATAAATCGCCCTTGTTCACGTGGGAATTATAATCAACGTATATGTTTTCAATTGTACCGGAAACCTGGGAACCGACACTGACCGTGTTCACCGGGTTTATTTCGCCGGTTGCGGTAACAACATGCCGCAAATCACCACGGGTGATATTTACCGTCACATATTCAACCTTTTCGGTCTTGGTCGCAAAAAACCACCATATACCCACGGTCAAAAGTATAATAACAACAATCAAAGACCACCATTTATGCCGCCAAACCCACGCAAAAAACCTGCGAATAAAAGACGGTTTCTTTTCTTTGACTTCGACTTTCTTCATTATTCATCCTTTTCCAATTCAGATTTTATATCACCAATTGCCAATGCAACCGCGGCACGTTTTGTGAACAAATCATATTTCGCCGCATTATTTTGCTTTTGTGCAGACACCAATTCAGACTGTGCCGTTTGCCAATCCAACATTGTTGCACGACCAACCTTGTACATACCGGCGGTCACCTTTTCAGATTCTGTTGCGGATTTAAGCAATGTTTCCGTTTGTGTCAAAACCGTTTGCGCAGTTTTGTAATTTTGATATGCGGTGAAAACATCCAACATTGCATTGTCATTTACACTGCGCAGGTTTTCGGCCGCACTGTCATACGATGCGTTTGCACTGCGCAAACCATACATATTTGCAAATCCCACAAATATCGGCATAGATGCGCGAATGCCAATCGACCCATTTATTTGGTTGCCGGTGGGACTGAACACGTCGCCCAAATGGTCATCACCCCAAGAGATTGAGCCGGATGCACTAATACTTGGTAAATTTTTCAAAAATGCACTGTTGCGGCGATGCCACGCGGCGTCTTTGTTTGCCGATGCACGCAGCAGGTCAGGGCGCCGTTCACGCGCAATTTTAATCAGTTCATCAATGCCGCGATTTTCACGTGCCGAACCAAAATCGCCGGACATATCGGCAATGGTTATATCTTGGTCCGCGGGGAACGAAAGTTTCGTTAAAAGTGTACCCTTGGTGACCTCACGATTATTTTTTGCGCGTTCAAGGTCCAAATCGCGACTTGCCAGTGTGGTTTCGGCCTTTAATACATCGGCACGTGCAACCACGCCGGCCTTGAATTTTTTATTTGCAGTATCCAATGCAGTTTGCGCGACGTCGCGCAGTGATTTCGCACTTTCCACGTCTGCGTCCGCGTTCAACAGTGCATAATACGCGCCAATTACGCCGTACACATAATTCTGCACACGTTCGTCATATTCAAACCCGGTTGCACGCCAAACGGCAGACAATTGATTCAAATCGGCCAATCTTTTGCCAAAGTCAAATATCAAGTATGACGCGGAAATCGATGCACCATATTGCCAATCGCCCCATTCTTTGTTTTGATAATTTTTTCCGGCCGAAACGGACGCACTGACCGAAGGCAAATAATTTGCGTAACCGGCGTTTTTGTTCAAACGCGTGGCCTCTAATGAATAATATGCGGATGCGGTTTCTGGATTTCGGCACAGACCCAATTCTATTACTTTCTGCAAATCCAAAACACCATCCGGCACGTTTTTGCGCGTCATGCAATCGTCATCGGCGCCAAACGCGACCACCGGCAACAACGCAAAAATCAAGGATATTTTTGTGTATTTCATATTCTCTCGACCCTTAGTATTTTTTCATTATATATTTTTTTATGTTGAAAAACAATTTTTTTTTGGTACTATTTGCTCGCTTGTTAGATGGCTTGGTGGCAGAGTGGTTATGCAGAGGACTGCAAATCCTTGTATGCCGGTTCGATTCCGACCCAAGCCTCCAAGTTTTATGGCGACGTATGTCGCTTTTATTCTTGAAAAAAATGGTCAAAATATCTAACCTTGGGTTGATATGATTGAAAATTTGACACTTACCGATTTCAGGAACCACACCGCGTGCAAAATACAAACCGCAGGGCGGCGGAATATTATCATAACCGGCCCAAACGGTGCGGGTAAAACCGCGATATTAGAGGCCGTATCAATGTTGTCCGGTGACCGTGGTATGCGCGGGGCACCAATGAACGAAATTGCGCGATTTAACGGTAATGGCGGATTTTCGGTGTATGCAAACCTAGGTGACGACAGTGAAGTATGTGTATATTTTAATTCGGGCGATACAAACCGCCACGCACGCATCGATGGCGACAATGCGGCGCTGGGCGAATTGGGACAAAGACTTCGCATAGTTTGGATATCCCCACGTGAAGACAGGATTTTTGTGGACAGTGCATCCGAACGCCGGGCGTTTTTTGACCATTTGGCCGCAAGTTTTGATTCGGCGCATGCGGGGCGGTGCGCCCGACACGCAAAATTATTGACCGAACGGGCGGGTGCCATCAAGACCGGTGCAGATTCAAATTGGTTGGACGCAATTGATGCACAAATTGCGGCAACCGCCGTGGCAATTGCGGCGGCACGCATTCAATATGCCGGTGAAGTGAATTATTTCCTGCGTGATGCGGCGGTATCTGTGGACGGGATGGTAGAATCTATGATATTGAATTCAAATGCGGCGGATGCCGAGCGCGAATATTTATCATACCTTAAATCCAACAGGAATCTGGTGAACGATAAAATGGTGATTGACGGGGTGAATAAATCTGATTTTGGTGTGTTTAATAACAAACTGAATTTGCCCGCGAATTTGACCAGCACCGGCCAGCAAAAAACGACTCTATTAAACCTTATACTGGCACACGCAAAACTTATCTTTACCAAGATTGGCGCACAACCGATTATATTGTTGGACGAAGCGGCGGCACATTTGGATGCAAATGCACGGGCCGGGCTTTTTGCGGAACTTGGCACCACCAATGCCCAGGTTTGGGCGACCGGGTTGGACGCCGGTGTTTTTGCCGATGTGCCGGATGCAACATTTGTCACTTGCATAGATGGGGAAATAAGTAATATACTCTAATGGCAAACAAGGGTAAAAAATGGCAAAAATAGACTATCAGGCTTTGTTGGACACGGCGTTAAAATCTGTGGTGCGTGATGCGTTGGTTTTTGCGCAGATAAACGGACTGGGTGACGGGACGCATTTCTTTATAACATTTCGCACGCATGATGCGGGGGTTGTATTGCCGGATTTCCTGCGTATACGATACCCGGACATAATGACGATTGTGTTGCAGTATTCTTATAATAACCTGCACGTGTCGGACAAAGAATTTGGTGTTCAATTGACGTTTGATGGGCGGCCGTTTTTTATTCGCGTTCCTTTTTCGGCATTGGTGGAATTCAAAGACCCGTCGGTTGATTTTATATTGTCGTTTAATAAACGCCCGAAACCGTCTGCACCGGACAATGATATAGAATTACCATTGGAAGGAACGGGTGACACAATTCCCGACACCGGCCGCGTTGTATCATTGGATGAATTTAGACGGCGGAAGAAGTGATTAGTGGTTAGTGTTAGTGGTAGTGGTTAGTGCGGGCGCAATCGCGCCCGTTTTCTATTTGTGTTTTGGTGGTATGCGTCGGCACCGCAACAAACAGAATCCATGATGAAACAAAGATTGTAAAATATTACACGGGATTACTTCTTTGCCCTGTTCATATCTATGCAATTGCCGAACGGATATTGAAAATATCCTTGCAACTTCGTCTGAATTTAGGCGACTGTGCCTGCGTGCAAATCGTAAAAGATTGCCAAAATATTTCGCATCAACCAATGTGACCATTTTTCTCTCCTTTTGTTTTTTTTCTACCCCATCACCCCCGGTGGTCCCCCCCTTCACAATGTTAAGGGGATTAAAAAACCGTCAAAATGATTGACGGTTGGAGGCTAGAAAACTGTAACACAAAACAGTGTTGCTTATTCGATATATTCGCAACCCTCCAACCAAGTGGAGATTTTGCTGTGTTAAAGGGGTTTTCTAGACCCCGCAATGGTTGTCACCCAATGCGAAAACATTATAAATAAAAACGGCCGCAATTGCAACCGTTTTCGCACTAACCACTAACACTTACTTCTTTTTATTTTCTTTTTTCAAATATTCTTCCAACCAATGATTATCAAAGTTCAATGTTCGAACATCACGGTTATTTAACAATTTCTTTTGCAATGGAATCGTTGTTTTAACACCTTCGATAACAAATTCGTCCAATGCACGTTCCGCACGCATAATGCACGCCGAACGCGATTGTGCATGAACAATCAATTTCGCAATCATCGAATCATATGTTGGTGGAATCGTGTATCCGGTATAAACCGCACTGTCCACACGCACCCCCAATCCACCCGACGGCGCATACAATGTGATTTTGCCCGGGTTTGGAACAAAGTCTTGCGGGTCTTCGGCATTGATACGAAATTCGATTGCGTGGCCGTGCGGAATAACATTGGCCTGGGTATAGCCTAATTTCTCGCCGGCGGCAATGCGAATTTGTTCGCGCACCAAATCGACACCATATACCATTTCGGTTACCGGGTGTTCAACCTGAAGCCGGGTATTCATTTCCAAGAAATAGAATTTTCCGCCTTCGTACATAAATTCGAAAGTGCCGGCATTGGTATAGCCCATTTTTTTCGCGGCCGTTTTGCAAATTTCAATCATATCGTCACGCTGTTTCTGGGTCAACGCCGCGGCCGGGCATTCTTCCATAACCTTTTGATTTTTTCTTTGCAACGAACAATCGCGCTCACCAAAGATTACAACGTTGCCGTGTTTATCGCCCAAGACCTGAAATTCAATATGACGCGGGTGCAACAATAATTTTTCCATATACAGTGTATCATCACCGAAACCACTGCGCGCCTCGTTCTTGGTGATTTCGAATGCCTCGGCCATTTGGTCCGCCGACATAACGGGTCGCATACCACGACCACCACCACCGGCGGCCGCCTTTAACATAACGGGATAACCGATTTTTTCACCCCATTTTAATGCGTCTTCCAATGTTTCAACGGCGCCATCGGAACCCGGCACAACCGGCAACCCACATTCAATGGCGGTTTTCTTGGCGTTCACTTTGTCGCCCATTTTATTTATCATTGCGGCGTCCGGCCCAATCCAGATTAAACCGTGCTGTTCAACCTTTTGAACAAAGTCCGCACGTTCCGATAAAAAACCATAACCCGGGTGAATTGCATCCGCATTGGTCAACAATGCCGCCGTCAATATCGCCGATTCGTTAAGGTATGAATCCTTGGACGGGCCCGGGCCAATACACACCGATTCGTCCGCCAATTGGACATGCATAGCATTACGGTCAATGGTCGAATAAACCGCGACCGTACGAATACCCATATCGCGACACGCGCGAATTATTCGCAACGCAATTTCGCCACGATTGGCAATTAAAACTTTTTTTATTTTTGGCATAGCTGTCTTTATTCAATAATTATCAATGGTTGATCAAATTCAACCGCCGCACCATCGGTGACCAAGATTTCTTTGACAACACCGTCCCGGTCGGATTTAATCGGGTTGAATGTCTTCATGGCTTCGACCAAAATTACTGTATCACCGGCCTTGATTTGTGCGCCGACCTTGGTAAATGGCTTTGTGCCCGGTTCCGGCGCAAGGTACGCAACCCCCACCATCGGCGATTTCAATGCATAACCAGACGATGCATTATCAGACGGTTCACTGTTTGTATGTTTGGCATTTTCAGATACCGGAAACGCCGGCATCGCAACGGCCGCCCCCGTTTGTTTTGATAAATGTATATGCTTGCGATACACGCCAAATAAAAATTGACGTTCCAAATCAAGTTCTGTTATCCCCATTTCATCCATTATCTTTGACATGGATTCTACGGTTGCACGAAATGACATTTCTTTATCCTTTTGTAAAATTACTTTCGCATTACCAGGATTCTAACATAATTGCGCAACTTGTCAAGGCACAGGGTCAAAACCAAAACCACCGCCCGGCCGGCACCGCAGAATTCTGCGAATTCCCATAATCCCCCCACGAACCAGTCCGTACCGCAAAATCGCCGTTTTGGCGTATTCGCTGCATGTTGGTGTAAATCGGCACACCGCCCGACCACCAAACGCCGGTGATATAAACCGTTGATAGAAATTTATCATACCCGCGCCAAATCTACGCGGCATGTTTGATAATTTTTGCCAAATTTGTTGGTGTTTTTGGTGCATATTTTTTCAGTATGTGTTTCAACGCCTTGGCCATTGCATCGCGCCCCATATCCCGCGTGGCGGTCAAAATAGGCGGGCGTGCAATAAAAACATAGTCGAATTCGGGTACCATTAAACCATCGCAGAACCGCACCCAATCACGCATCAACCTTTTGGCACGGTTGCGGTCCACCGCCAATTTGAATGTATGCTTGGTCGCCGTAAAACCAACACGTGCATCGCCCGGAAAGGCCGTATTTTTTGCACGCACGATAAAAAACGTCGAACGCGCCGATGGGTCGGTTTCGGTCATCATAAAATCGCTATGTTTTTTTATTGTATCGCGCATAATGGCTAATAATAGCAGAATATACACAAAGTCAAATGTTTTTATTTTGTCACCCCTTGATTTTTATATAATTGCCGTTTATAGTGATAAAAAATAATTCGAAAGGGGTAAGATATGTATAATTGGCTGATGAAATTTTTCTCGGCAGATATGGCGATAGATTTGGGGACGGCGAACACTTTGATTTATGTCAAAGGTCGCGGGATTGTATTAAATGAACCGTCGGTTGTTGCGGTCGCAGAAAACCGGTTGTTGGGACGCAAAGAAATATTGGCCGTCGGGACCGAGGCAAAACAGATGTTCGGTCGTACCCCCGGAACAATTACCGCGGTGCGCCCATTGCGCGACGGTGTTATTGCGGACTTTGAGGTCGCCGAAGAAATGATTAAATACTTTATTCGCAAAGTTCATCACAGAAGCCCACTGACCGCCCCACTTATTATTATATGCGTGCCATCATGCGCGACCCAGGTTGAACGCCGCGCCATTCAAGAGGCCGCCGATGCCGCCGGTGCACGCAAGGTTTATATTGTTGAAGAATCAACCGCCGCCGCAATTGGTGCGGGATTGCCGGTTGAAAAACCACTGGGGTCTATGGTGTTGGATATTGGTGGTGGCACGACCGAGGTTGCGGTTATGTCACTGGGCGGGATCGTGTATTCAAATGCGGTTCGCACCGCCGGCGACCAAATGGACCTGGATATTATCGAATTCGTACGCAAGAATAAAAACCTGCTGATTGGTGAAAACACCGCCGAAGAAATTAAAAAGAAAATCGGCACCGCGATTTCACCCAAGGATAAAACCAACGAATTAACGATGAAAATAAAAGGGCGCGATTTGTTGTCGGGCACGCCACGTGAAACGATAATCACCGAATCTCAAATTGCATCGGCATTGTCACAAACGGTGACCAAGATTGTTGATACGGTCCGTCATGCGTTGGAATTGACACCGCCGGAATTGTCGGCCGATATTGCCGATTTGGGTATTGCAATGACCGGTGGTGGTTCATTATTGCGCGGGCTGGATGCGGCGATTCGTGCCGCAACGGGTTTGCCGGCGTTCTTGGTTGATAACCCATTGGCATGCGTTGCCCGCGGCAGTGGCAAAATGCTGTCCAGTTTGGATAAAAACAAACACATATTGCAAACGATGTATTAGTTCCGCCTTCGCCCTTTGGGCTTCGGTGGACAAGGGTTAGTGAAAAACATCGGCAAATGCCGGTGTTTTTTATGTATTGAAAAAAATCTTTATTACATTTATAATTGCTTTGTACGGGCAACCGTACAAGGGGGTGTCATAGCCCTGCTCAAAGCATGTCCGCGCGGACATAAAATCCTGCACACTTCACAATGGCAGGAGGCCAGTGAAATACCCAATACACTGGACTATTTTGCTTTGAGTAGTTATGACCCTCCTGCTTTTCTTATCTCTATAAACTTATCAAATACATAATTCTTGCAATCGGGAAATTCTTTGTTATAATGGCGTTCGTTTGGGTGGTTAGCTCGGTTGGGAAGCCGCGTACGTTGACATCGTAAAGGTCGTTGGTTCCCGGTCTGAGAACACTTGAAAAATATGGGTGGTTAGCTCAGTTGGTTAGAGCGTTACGTTGACATCGTAAAGGTCGTTGGTTCGAGTCCAATACCACCCACCAAATTTTCAAGCGAGCTTTGCGAGCGTTGAAAATTTGAGTGTCACGCCGTAGCCTTGGCGAAGGCGGACTAAATATTCAAAGGAATAGAAAGTGCGAATGCAAAACTAATTTTGGACACGATATTAAACGGGAATTCAAATGGACGCCCCGTTTGGCGTCCGTTTTTCATAAAAAGGACAAATAGATGAGTCAAAAATATCTTATTACATCGGCATTACCATATGTGAACAACAACCTGCATATCGGGCATTTAATTGGGTGTCTGTTGCCCAGTGATGTTTATGCGCGGTTTTGTCGTGCGCGTGGCCGGGATGTGTTGTATATTGGTGGTTCTGATGAACACGGCACAACCAGTGAAATTGGCGCAGCACGTGAAAATATGCCCGTTGAAGAATATGTTGAAAAATATCGTGCAAATCACATTGCCGCAGTGCGCGATTTTAATCTGTCCTTTGATTTATATGGCCGTACACACACGCCCCAGCATGAAAAATTGATTCATGAATTGTTTAATCGATTGGATTCTTTGGGCATGATAGAGGAAAAATCATCAAAACAACCGTATTCGGTTAATGAGAAAAAATTCTTGGCGGACCGTTATGTTGTCGGCACATGTCCGCGTTGCGGATATGAACGCGCGTATGGAAACGAATGTGACAAATGTGGCGCATCATTGGACCCCGATGAATTGATAAATCCGCACAGTGCGGTTGACCCGGATTCGCCGGTTGAAATGCGCGAAACAAAACATTTGTATTTCAAACTTAGTAAAATGCAGGATAAATTGCGCGCATGGGTTGATTCGCGGCGCGGATGGCCAAAAACCGCAATCAAGATTGCAAACAAATGGTTAGACGAAGGTTTGCACGACAACCCGATTACACGTGATTTGAAATGGGGAATTCCGGTCAATAAACCGGGTTATGAAGATAAAGTTTTCTATGTTTGGTTTGATGCGCCGTGGGGATATGTTTCAATTTCCCAGGCGGCAACAGATGATTGGGCGTCTTGGTGGAAAAATCCCAATTGTCACTATACAGAGTTTATGGGCAAGGATAACGTGTCATTCCATTCGGTGTTTTTCCCAGCCCAAGAATTGGCAATGAACGATAATTGGAAAACGGTTGATACATTAAAGGCATTTAATTTTATGAACTTTAATGGCGCAAAAATTTCAAAATCAACCGGAAATGGAATTTTCTTGGATGAAGCATTGAACATCGCACCAAGTGATTGTTGGCGTTACGCGCTGCTTGCATCTGCACCCGAAACGGATGATACAGACTTTACAATGACGCGCTTTGCGGAAATTGTAAATAAAGATTTGAATGGGCTGCTGGGGAATTTTGTATCACGCGTGTGTAAACTGTCGAATAAAAATTTTGGTGACACTGTGCCGGCGGGCGCAAAGATGGACGAAACGTTGGCACACCGCATAAACGAAAAATTGGCGGAATTGACGGGTTGCCTGGACGCGTGCGAATTCCGGAAATCTATTGTTGCATTGCGTGATATTTATGGAATCGCCAATGAATATATGACAGAAAAAGAGCCGTGGGCATTGGTTAAAAATGGTGATACGGCCGGTGCGGCGGCGGTTTTGCACGAATGTTTCCAATTGATTGATTTGTTCGCGCGTGTATCTGCGCCGATTATCCCGGATGCCGCAAAAAAAATTCAAAATATTTTCGCGGCCGAACATGATTTGTCTTGGCCAACAATGTACGAACACAGAATCGAATCAGGCGAAAAATTCACCGTGCCAGAAAACCTGTTCACACGGATTGAATTAAATGATGACAAGGAGTAATAAAATGAAACCAGAAGTGTTTACAAGATTCAACGCAACTACGCACTTTCCCGGTTTGGTAAGTATCGAGCATGGTAATGTTTCAAACATCAATGAATTGCGCGAATTTGTTAATAAATTCGGTCCACGTGATGATAGGACATATCGTGTGACGATTCTGCGTGAAAGTTGTGTTGTGAATATGGATAAAAAAATCAAAAATATTCCATTTTATCATCAAAATAGATATATCGATGGTCATCCGATTATTGCGACCGATACGGACGCAAAAATTGAACTTATTTTGCCACAATTGATGTATCCAAATGATGTGGCCGAATATTTGATAAAAAAATATGGTCAAAAGTTTGATTTTAAGCCTGAAAATTTTGACCTAAAAACACCTATGTTTCTTGATATTTGTGAACACAGCAGTATTGGATTACGCAATTCAAGAACTGGTGCACCAACACATATGAAATGGCATACTGTTGATTGCGAACCATTATCCGAAAAAGATATTGTGGTGGATAAAAACCTGAATCAGTTGTGGCCGGAAAAAACGGGAAAGTTGCCGGTTGGTTTGGTGGAATTGTTTAACCGTGGCACAGAAAAAGTACATTAAGCGAGAGGGATGTTGTTTTAGACACAAAGGATAAACTATGTCGCAAAATATAAAATATACCGAATATACTGTGATATCTAATACAGATATTTCAAACAAGAAGCGTGTCGCAGTGTTCAAAGATTTTGAAAAAGAAATCATGATGGATTATATAAAATCCGAACTTTATAAGTGCGAGCATTATTGTTATGGCCCAATAATTATAACACGTGAAACAACAACTAAAAATTTTCATGATGGATTCAAAAAACAATCTGGAACCCGGTTGCGCAGGATAGTGGTTTGGGATGAGTATAATCGTGGTCTGTTCGGTTGGTTAAATTATCCATGTAAATCTAATGGTCGATAAATAAAAATGACAAAGAAATCATATAATCGAATTTTAACTAAATACGATTCATTGTTTTACACAATCAAATATTTTGATGCGGATGGTAATTTTCGTGTGCTGGAACAATGTGCCAATCCGATGAAAGGTGGAACATTTCGTAAATTTGTAAAACATATAAAATTTGATGTTCCACAAAAGACCACGCCATTTGAAATAAATGCATCTTATACAATTCGATTTTATGATAAATTCGCACAACCTTTATCATTGGAAACAATACGGGAACGGGTTTGGGCCGGTTTGGATAATCCTGAAAACTATGTGAATGGTTATCCGGTTGTTCATACCGTCAATCGTGATGTAACATTTTGGATTACGAACGTAGAATCCGATATTTTAAAAATTCAAAATTATTTAAAAAAACAAAATTTACCATTGGAAAATTTCTTGGCAATAGATAGAGATTTTCACGGTGTTTTCCCATCAGCGACAAAAACCGTGCCATTGGAACTTTGGAATTTCTTTAACAAAAAACATCGGGCGAAATAAATGTCTGAAAACATAAAATTGGTTTTGGTATCTTGTTGTGCACCGTGCAGCGCGGGCGCGATAAAACAACTGACATGCGGGGAAATTCCCGGCATAGATGATTTTATTGTTTTATTTTTTAATCCAAATATTTACCCCGAAAGCGAATATACTAAACGCATGAATGAACAGATTAAATACTGTGAAAAAATGGGTGTGAAATATAAAATTGGCGAATATGACCATGACGCATGGCGGGCGGCGGTGCGTGGATTAGAGGCCGAACCCGAACGAGGGTCGCGGTGCAGCGCGTGCTTTGCGTATCGGTTTGAATATGCAAAAAGATTTGCGCGTGAAAACGGGTATGATGCGGTGGCGTCTGTATTGGGCGTGTCGCGGCACAAAGACCAAAGCCAAGTAGATGCGGCCGCAGAATCCGCGCCCGGCGAAATAAAGTATATTCCAATCAAATGGGACGAAGGCTTACGCCAAAAAATCAATCGAGAAAGCGATTTTTACCGGCAAAATTATTGCGGTTGCGAATTCAGCGTTAAGTCCCCTTCGCCAAGCGAAGGGGGGACCGCGATTAGCGGTGGGGTAGTGGTAATAAAAAATAATAAATATTCCTACCCCGTCTTGTTCGCTATGCTCACAATCCACCCCTTCACGATGTGAAGGGGATTTTTGCGGTTGCGAATTCAGTATTCGTAAAGTATAATCACATTGTAACATAACCAAAGGTGCAATTATGTCATCTATACTTGTTTTTCCCGGCCAGGGTTCGCAAAGCGTTGGTATGGGGCGCGAACTGTATGAAAATAATGCCGCTGCACGTGCGGTCTTTGACGAAGTGGACGATGCGTTAAATCAAAAATTGTCCGATATAATCTTTAACGGCCCAATGGAAGATTTAACATTGACCACAAATGTGCAACCGGCGATTATGGCGACATCTATTGCGATGTTGCGTGCGTCTGGGGTGCCATTGACCGAATATGTCGCGGGGCATTCTTTGGGCGAATATACGGCGCTGTGTGCGGCGGGTGCGATATCACTTGCCGATACGGCGCGTTTGTTGCGGTTGCGCGGGGATGCGATGCAGCGCGCGGTGCCGGTTGGTCATGGCCTGACCGCGGTTATATTGGGTCTGGATATCGATGTTGTGCGTGATATATGCGCCAAAAACGATTGTGATGTTGCAAATGATAATTCCCCGGGCCAGGTTGTAATTTCGGGTAGCAGAGAAATTGTCGAAAAAACATTGGCGGATGCAACGGCGGCGGGCGCGCGGCGGGCGATGCCACTTGCACTGTCGGTGCCGGTTCATTGCCGAATTCAATCGCCTGCCGCGGACGAGATGCACGCGGCATTGGAAAAGATAGAAATTAAAACGCCGTCTGCGGCATTGATTTCAAATAAAACCTGCACACCTTTGACCGACCCGGATGAAATTCGTGACGCCTTGGTTTATCAAATAACCCATGGCGTGCGTTGGCGTGAAAGTGTTTTGGCAATGCACGATTTGGGTATCACAGAAACAATCGAAGTCGGTCCCGGTGCGGTCTTGACAGGTTTAACAAAAAGAATCTGTGCCGACATGGAAGGCAAAAAATTAGAGGTATAAAAATGGCAAACACAGAAAATAATGTTAAAAAATATAATATCGGCACATACATAGGTGATGCCATCGCGGAGGTTATTGGTTTGGCAAAGGTCGACAATAAAAATTATATTTTGATTTATAATAACTGGTTCAAAATGACCGTGACCCCGACAACAACTTTGGATTATGGATTACGGTTATTCTTTAACAAATCTATGTCACATCCAAATTTGGGAATGGGTCAAATAAAGTCAAAATAATATGGGGGCAGAAATGTTCGATTTGAAAAATAAAGTTGTTTTAATTACCGGCGCAACCGGCGGAATTGGTGGCGCAATCGCAAAAAAAATGCGCGAGGCCGGCGCATGCGTTGTTGTGTCCGGCCGCAATGTTGCCAAAATGAACGCGGAATTTGACGATTCTTATGTCAAGATTCCATGTGATTTGTCGGCCGAAGGCGGCGCGGTTGAATTGGTTATGGACACAATCGAAAAATATGGCCGTATTGATGTTTTGATAAATAACGCCGGAATTACCGCAGATACATTATTGATGCGTATGACCGATGAACAGTTTGATAGTGTTTTGAATACTAATTTGCGCGCCGCGTTCAAAATGTGCCGTGCGGCGATTATGCCAATGATGAAACAGCGTTTCGGTCGCATTATAAATATGGCATCGATTATTGGTGTTATCGGTGGTCCAGGCCAGGCAAATTATGCGGCAAGTAAGGGTGGAATGATTGCGATGACAAAATCCATCGCGGCCGAGGTTGCATCCCGTGGCATCACCGCGAACGCAATCGCCCCGGGATTTATCAAAACCCCAATGACCGATGTGTTGTCTGATGAATTAAAGAAAAACTATTTATCGCAAATCCCGGCGGGCCGGTTTGGCGAACCCAACGACATTGCGAACGCATGTGTTTTCTTGGCATCTGATGAAGCGTCATATATCAACGGCCAGGTATTACATATAAACGGCGGATTGGGACGTTTTTAATGAAAAATTTTGATGTAATTGTTATCGGTGGTGGGCACGCCGGGGTTGAGGCCGCGGCGGCGTCCGCGCGGCGTGGCGCACAAACATTGCTGATAACAATGCGCAAATCTGATTTGGGTGCAATGTCTTGTAATCCGTCAATCGGCGGGCCGGGCAAATCACAAATGGTGGCCGAAATGGATGCGCTGGGCGGTGTGATGCCCGTTGCGGCGGACATGGCGGGAATACATTTTCGACTACTCAACGCATCGCATGGCCCAGCAACCCGGGCACTGCGCGCACAGATTGATAGAACACTTTATCACAACGCAATTGTAAAAATTTTGGGCGAATATAAAAACCTGAGTATTGCGTATGAAACGGTTGAAACAATAGACATTGATAAAAAAATTATAAACGGTGTGTACGCCGGAAAATCAATAGTTTTTACAACCGGGACTTTTTTGCGCGGCCTGGTCACTATGGGAAATGAAAAAACGCCGTCCGGGCGTATAACCGATGACGGGGAATATCAATCGCCGGATGCCTTTATTTCCAACGTATTGCGCGGGGCGGGTTTTGATATTATGCGACTTAAAACCGGAACACCGGCGCGCATATATCGCGATTCCATTGATTTTTCGGTGTGTGAAGAACAACGGCCCGACAATCCACATGATTGGTTTAGTGACGGTTGCGAAACGGATAACAATACCGCGGTTTGTTTTATCACACATACAACCGAACAAACGCACGAAATTATCCGTGAAAATATCGCAAATGCACCAATGTATAATGGCGATATTGTGGGAACCGGTCCGCGGTATTGCCCAAGTTTGGAAGACAAAGTTATGCGGTTTCCGGAACATACTTCGCACCACGTATTTTTAGAACCCGAAGGATTGAACAGCGATTTAATTTATCCAAACGGCATTTCAACCAGTTTTGGTCGTGAAATCCAAGATAAATGGATTCGAACCATTCCGGGCCTTGAAAACGCGCGTATTGCGCGATATGGCTATGCGATTGAATACGATGCAATAGACGCACGTGCATTAAATTCGTGTTTGATGGCGCGCGAACGCCCCGGTTTGTTCTTTGCCGGACAAATCAATGGCACGTCCGGTTATGAAGAGGCCGCCGCCCAAGGATTGGTTGCGGGCGCAAATGCCGCGGCATTCGCATTGGGCGCGCCGACATTGAATATCGACAGAACAAATTCCATGATTGGTGTTATGATTGATGATATAACAACACTGGGGGTTGATGAACCATATCGTATGTTCACATCGCGGGCGGAATACCGATTGAACCTGCGGGCGGATAATGCGATTGCACGCCTGGGGCAAACCGGTGTTGATTTAGGTTTAATCGATTTGCCGGCATTTTTGAACAAAATGAACAAAAAAGCCGGGGAAATTTCCAAAAACGATAAATTTTATGCCGGTTATATTGCACGAAACGACCGGGAAATAGAATCATATAATCGCGATAAAAATATAAAAATACCGGCAAATTTTGATTATGACGCGATGTCGGGCCTGACCAACGAATTGCGCGAGAAATTAAAACGGACGCGCCCGGCCACAATCGCAGAATTACAAAAAATTCCCGGCATAACACCCGCCGGAATAATGGTCATTTTGCGCGCAGTAAAATAATAATTTAATTCCACCTAAAATCACAATATTTTGCAATGGGGCATTTTGTGCATTTTGGACGCAACGCGGTGCACGTGTATCGCCCAAACAGAACCATCACATGATTTGTTATTGCATGATATTTTTTGGGAATTTTCTTTAACAATTCTGCCTCGACCCGGGGCGGGGTATTTACCGCGGTCGCAACCCAACCAAACCGGTGGGAAAGCCTGAAAACATGAGTATCCACCCCAATATTCGGCGCCCCCCATAAAACGTTCATAATAACGTTTGCGGTCTTTTGCCCAATTCCCGGTAATTTCATAAGTTCCGCGCGGTCGTGATATTTTTCTGGAAACACCCATTGGGTGTCGTCACCATCGTCAAATTCCGCCAATTTTTCAGCCAGTGCGATAATGTTTTTTGCCTTGTTATTAAAATATGAAATTACACGAATATGTTTTTTTAATCCATCAATTCCCAATTTTAGCATTTTACGTGGGGTCGGCGCAACGCGGAACAGGGCAGGTGTAATCTCGTTCACCTTTTTATCGGTGGCCTGGGCCGAGAGTATTACCGCCACAGCAAAAGTGAATTCGTTTATGGAATACAATTCCGACCGAATATCCATATTCAGGTTTTTCGGAACGATTTCAAAAAATTGCTGTGGCGTTATCATACCTATGCCTTTTCTATGGATATACCAAAGTTATAACCTTCTATATCTTTGAAATATTCCGCCGCACCGGGTGACATTTCACGTATCAAAGCATCCGCCATTATGCGTTTGCGGTGTTGTTCAATCGCCCCCGACAGCGCCAAATCCGCCGTATAGGTCAATTTTATACGGTCCGACACATCCAAACCAATTTCTTTGCGTGTGTCTTGGATGAATCGCAACGCGTCATTTGCCAAACCTTCGGCAATCAATTCGGCATTTAATTCTGTATCCAAAATGATAACCGCGGTATTATCCGGCAACGGCATTCCCGTCACACCTTCTTTGATATTCATACGGTTTTCAAATTCATCCGGCGCCAATGTATATTCGCCGACAACCAATTTATCACCGTCCAATTCATAATCGCCACGCTTTACCGCCGGGATTATTTCGCGCAATGCACCACCCAGGCGCGCACCAATCTTTGGTGTGATTAAATATATAAAACTGTCGGCGACTTTGGACGTGTTATCCACCCATTCCACAGATTTAACATTTAATTCATCACGGATGATATTTGTGTATTCCGGCATCGGCACACCACCCGCAACCGTAAGTTGCGCCAGTGGCAAACGATTACGCAATTTATATTGTTCGCGCAATTGTTTTCCCGTGGACACTATTTCTTGGACCCGGCGCATATCGGCGACGATTTTTTCATTTGCGCTTATTGCAACCGGCCAATCGGTCAAATGCACAGATTCCGCGCCCGTCAGGTTTTTATAGATATATTCCGCGATAAACGGTGCAAATGGCGCCAGTACGCGGCACACCATAACCAGTACCGTGTACAACGTGTTAAACGCATCCGTATCTTCGTCCCAGAAACGTGCACGTGACAAACGGATATACCAATTATTCAACACGTCCAAGAATCGAACAAATTCTTTGACGGCCGTATCCGGTTTATATTCCGCCAACGCGTTATCAACAACGCGCATCAATACATTTGTTTCCGCCAAGATATATTCATCCAACACATTACGTGTCGGCGCACCCCAAACATCGTGCGCAGTGATATTCCCGGCATTCGCATACAACGTAAAGAAGTGATATGCGTTCCAAAGCGGCGTAAGAATTGTTTTGATTGATTCCGCAAAAACTTTACCTTCTTTATCCACTGGGACCGGTTCGGCCTTCATAAAATTGCTGCCCAGTATAAACAGGCGAATTGCGTCCGCACCATATACCTCTAATTGTTGTTCCGGGTTCACAAAGTTACCAAGTGACTTTGAAAACTTGCGTTTATTTTCATCAACAACCATACCATTTGCGGAAACCACCCTGAACGCCGGACGGTCAAACAATGCGACCGACATAATCATCAAATGATAAAACCATCCACGTGTTTGGTCTTGACCTTCGATAATATAATCCGCCGGGAAAGTTTTTTCAAACAAATCCCGATTTTCAAACGGATAATGCAGTGACGCAAACGGCATAGACCCCGATTCAAACCAACAATCCAAAACATCCGGAATACGTTTCCAACCGTCCCGTTCCAACGCATCCAATGTTGGGCGATGCAAATCATCAATCTTTACACCAAAGAATTCTTCCAATTCTGCGATTGAACCAAAGATTTTGTATTCTCCGTTCCTTTCCCAAATTGGCAATGGCACGCCCCAGAAACGATTGCGCGAAATACCCCACGGACGCGCACCTTCTATCCAAGACAAAAAGCGATTTCCCGCAGATGTCCACGTTGTATCATTTTTGGTTATTTCAACCAAGCGGTCACGAATCTTTGGAACATCGACATACCATGCATCCGTTGCGCGATATATAAGTTTTTCTTTACTGCGCGGGCCGAATGGATAACTGTGCCGGTGCTGGTCTTTTTTAACAAGGCGGCCATTGGCACGCAACCAATCAATTATTTTTGGGTTTGCGACAAAGATATTTTCACCCGCCCAATCGGTGACGGTCGAATCAAAATTGCCATAATCATCGACATTTAATATAACCGGGAACATCGGGTCTATTGCCTTGGCCACCATATAGTCATCTTCACCATATGCGGGCGCGATATGAACGATGCCGGTACCATCACTGTCGGACACGTAATCGCCAGAAATCACCGTATACAACCCATGACCATCTTTGGCCAATTCGGTGTAATACGGGAAAATCGGCGTATAGCGCATACCGACCAATTCTGCGCCTACATATTCACCAACCTTGGTAGAATTGGCAAAGATTTTTTCATACGCAGAAACCCGTGATTCCGCCAAAACATATACATGACCATCATCGTGACGCATACGAACATATTTCATATTCTTGTTCACCGCCAACGCAGAATTCGCAGGCAGCGTCCATGGCGTTGTTGTCCACGCCACCATACGGTCACCATTTTCCAGTTCGAACCAAACTGTAACCGTGTCATCAACGATATCTTGATATTCACTAGATGCTTCGCTGTTCGACAAAACCGTACCCAATTTCCAGTCATAAGGATTTACCTTGAAATCTTTGTATAACAATCCTTTGTTATGCAATTCTTTCATTGCCCAAATCACGGATTCCATAAAGTTTTTATCCATAGTGCGATAACCATAATTATCGCCACCATCAACCCAACGGCCAACACGTTCAATAAATTTCAACCATTCATTAGAATATGTCATAACGTCACGCCGACACATATCACAGAATGCCGCAATACCATCATCCGCCACAATTGTCTTGGCGGTGCGGCCTTGCTTTTTCTCAACCGATGCCTCGGCCGGCAGACCATGACAATCCCACCCCAATGCGCGTTCAACATAGCGACCCTTCATCGTTTGATAACGCGAAACCATATCTTTGACCGCGGAAACCCCCAAATGCCCCCAGTGCGGCAAACCATTGGCAAACGGCGGCCCGTCATAGAATGTAAAAGGATGCCCAAGTTTGGTTTTATTCAAACTTTTGTGAAAAGTATCATCACTGCGCCAGAATTCCATTATACCGTGTTCCAATTCTGTAAAATTGGCTTTGGGTTCTGTTTTTGGATATGCCATCTTTTTTACTCCGCGGTTTTATCATAAAAAACGGGCGCCACACGCGCCCAGGCCAACGCCAAAGCGCCACGCCGGTTTATCTAATGATAATTATTGTTTTTGTTTTCATCGCCGGTGATTTTAGTATATTGTTTTTCAAATGTCCAGTATTTTATAAAATTATTGACTGGGCCGCTTTTTATGGAATAGTAAAAGTATATAAAGGGACAAATATGAAAGATAATAAAAAATTGAATATGGGGTTGGGCTATGCCGCGTGGTTCGGCGATTATGCAATTGCGGCAACAACTGGTATTTTTATTGCGGGCCGCAAGGTGCGCGAAGATATTATGGCCATAGAAAACATGACCAAATGGGTTCCGTTGTTCAAAACATATAAAAAACACTTTGTTGAACATGTAAAAAAACATAATGACGATAAATTGTCCGTGCGGGCATTTGCACGGTATTTTGGGGATGCAAACAGTTATAATCCATGGCAAGAAATTGATAAGAAAAAACTGGGCGATGTTGTTGAACAAATACAAAATGCAAATTGGATGTCCGTCACATATTTTGAAGAAACCGAACATCAACGTCACGCGCCGCAATTTTGCCATATTGGCGATTATACGATAAACTTTGCATCCGATGGAACGGCGTGGTGTGGGGGTATGCGTGGAAATGGGTATATCAACAAAACCGATGTCCACGGCAAAAACAGACCGGTTGCCACAATTTCACCGGAACTGTCCGATTATTTGGCACGATTGATTATGCAGAAAACGAGGTAAATTATCTGGAATTTCGTCCGCCTACGTTAAATCTCGCTGTAACGAAGTGAAAGCGGAACGGCGCGGCATCCGTCTGCGCTTCGCTGCGCCGAGACAGGCTAAAATTTTTTAAGCCCACGCTTTTTTGCGTGGGATAGTTATAGGATTGGCCCGCCTTCGCCAATACATACGAAAATTTACGTTTGCATTCTGTACAATGCTACGGCGCGGCACTGAAAAATTTTAATCGCGCACTTTATTGTGCGCGATAACAATTTTTCGTGGTGCCGGTGATAGGACTTGAACCTACGACCCCCTCATTACGAATGAGATGCTCTACCAACTGAGCTACACCGGCATATCGTGACACACACTTTACATAACAATATTTCCTTTTTCAAGCATTTTGATTGTTGTGCGGCGAATTTTTTCCCAAACCTTGCCAATTTCACCAACCCGCACCCCCAGATATACCGGCGTTTCATCGTTCACGGAAAAAACACGGCGAAAATCAGGTATAGTATTTTTTACAACATACATATCTTTTTCCTTGATTTCCCATACTGCGCCTGGCGTCATATCATGTCCGGTATAAATACACAATTCATCATTCATAAAATAACCACGCGGAAAGTTATCCATCGCATACCGCAACCGTGGATAGTGCAGTTTTACAAGCAATTCCGTATGCCCACCGGAAAACCCGACGGGGGCAACGGTAAGTCCCGTATCGGGCATTATTATAAATGCGCGACGGTCAGTATGAAAATTCTTTTCCCCGGCATTCATCTTTATATTTGTCTTTGTTTGAAATATCCGTTGATTTTATCACGGACTATATCGCGACCGCAATAGCGCGGGCCTTCTGGACATTTTCCGTGTGCAAGGCACGGTGGTGTTAAATACTTCATCAATTCCGCATTTTCGCCAATATGTTGCGCCAAATCGCGCCGCAAATCACAAGAGATGTGATATATCGCCTCTTGCGCGCACCAACATGTGCGTTTGCCTTGTTCGTGAATCAGTGCGTTCAGGTCGGCACGCTTTTCATATTGGACCATTGCACCGTATGGGGCAATCGCGGTTATCATACTGCGCGGGATATTCGCATCACGCACCAATTCATAATACGAATGCATAAATTTATCGGCATCATTTTTCAAACCATTTAACAACGGTGGCAAATAAAAATATCCTGTAAAGACCGGCGACGAACGTTTAATACTGCGATGACGTTGGTCTTGGCCCATTGTTGCACCGGCATCGACGTGTATTCTGCTGTGAACATATCCAAGTGAATTATCCATATATACGGGACTAAATTGCAGTGTATCAACCGTATCGTGCGATTTATCCTGGGCAAAGGTATTTTTGTTATATTTGTAATCCAATAATGTAAAATCCGGTTTTGATTTTGTTCCAAAATAATACTTTGACATATTTGGAGACCAATCTTGGTCGCGCCATCCCGAAAACATATATGAAATATCCGGATGATTGGTTTTGACTATACCGACCATTTTATCAATCGCATCACGCATAAACGGTGTCCATGCGGTGCGATAAAATGCCGCCAGTGTCGGCAAATCGATTGTGTAATCCAACGCCGTTGGTGCAATCATAGAAATAAACATACGCAATTGTTCCTGGGCAAATTTTGGTGCATTTTGTTCAATGTATTTATCACTTGCCTTTGGGCGTTCGCGATGAATCGCGTCACGTGCAATTTCTGTCACACGATTTTTGTTTTTTGCATATATATCCAAACCCATGTCAATAAACATACACGCGCGCATAATATCATATCCCGAAACATTTGGATAATATGTTTGTAATGTGTCTCTTATTCCGGCCATATCAGGATTATCATACATCTTTGAAAAACGCCCAGAACGTTGGTCTGTATTATAAAATGGCGCGGTCAGGTGCAATCCAAACACGACACTGGATACCGGAATATCTTCTATTTTAAATGTAAAATAATTATGTTCCAATGTTGTATGGTGACCGGTTTTGAACAACCGGTTTTCGACATCTATTTTCTCGCCAATCTTTGGAGATTCCGCCGTATAGCACATACGTGCCGCATGCGATGCCAATAAAGTCGGTTCAATGTTTGTTTCTGCGATTTGTTCCACACTTATAACATTAGACATATTCTATCCTTTCGTTCTTTTTTTGACTTTATTACAACATTTTGGCGAATTTTCAATGATTATTTTGTTTTTTACAAAAAGGCCGGTAAAAACCGGCCAAAACGATAATATAAATATCATCGCGCCACTACCCCCCGGCGATTCCGCCGGACCCCTTCGCCAGCGAAGGGGATTATTTATCGCGCACGCGGGCGGGACACTTTTTTTCCACCGCTGCGATTATATCACTGTGCAGTTTCGATAAATCGTCTTCGGTCATTTTTTCACGTGGGGTAAATGTGACCGTGAAAGCAACGGACTTTTTGCCATCCGGCATTTCAAACGAATCAAATACAACCGCGCTTGATATCGGGTTTGTGGCATAGCGCGCCGCCGCAACTAATTTTTCCGCCGGAAAATCACTTGGTACAACAAACGCAAAGTCGCGTGTTATCGGTTGGAATTCACTCATCACAATCGGGCCGTGTGGCAAAACCCTGTGCGGCAGGTTTTCTATGTCTTCAATAATTCCAATGCACACATTTGTTTTTATCTTTAATTTTTTCGCAACCGACGGGTGTAATTCGCCAAATTCACCCAAAACTTTTTTACCCTGCATTATTCGACCATAACGATATGGGTGCGCCCAAAGCGGCGGGTTTTCGGTTTCAATCGTAAAGTTTTGACCGTTTAGCAATGAAACAATATCCGCCTTGACATCATATATATCAACGGGGCGATTGCGTTTCTGCCAATGTTTTGGCGATGTCACGCCACTGCGCACAATACAGATTTGCGTGTGTTGCGCGCCCGGCATATCGCCATCAAATACGGTTCCCACCTCGAACAGATTCAAATCCGGGTATCCGCGTTTTTCATTATTTGCAACCGCAATCAAAAGCCCGCCCAGTACCGTATTACGCGCGGTATCTAAATCGGCAACGATTGGATTTGCAACCATTACAGACGGTTTTTCATTTAACAATTCTTCGACCCGTGAATTACCAAATCCATATGAACGACATTCGTTTAATCCGCGCGCCGCCAATAATTCTTTTAATTTCAATTCGTAATCAGGCGTCACAAAAATTTCGCCGGTTGTATGTTTATCGTTCTGGGCAATTTTTTCGTACCCATAAATACGAATTAAATCTGCAACAACTGTTTCGGGAATTTGAACATCAACGCGTGAATTTGGTGCCGTTATTTTCCATTTTTTACCATCCATTTTACCGGTATATCCCAAACGCGTTAAAATATTGCGCATTTCTTTATCGGGCATTTCTATACCGGTCTTTTTAACAAATGTATCGGTTGAATATTCTATTACAGGATTTGTTGGTGAATCATCACCGGCCGCCGCAAATCCAATTATTTTTCCACCGCACGCATCGGTTATAATTTTAACCGCACACATCAATGCCGGCCCGGTAATTGTTGGGTCAATTCCGCGTTCATATCGATATGATGCATCGGTTGAAATCGACAGGCGTTTCGATGTTTTACGAACACAGACCGGGTCAAAATATGCACTTTCCAAAATAATATTTTTTGTTTTATCTGTGGTCATACCACGCGCACCACCAACCACACCGGCCAATGCCAATATTCCTTCGCTATCGGTAATAACTATATCGGTATCGGTCAATTTATGTGTGTCGCCGAATAAATCGGTGAATTCTTCACCATCGCGCGCCATACGAACAACTATATTTCCATGAATTTCGTCTGCATCAAAGCAATGCATTGGTTGTGCCATATCATAACAAATATAGTTTGTTGCATCGATTGGCGCATTTTTGGGGTTTATACCGATTGCACGCAGGCGATTTGCAATACGCGGTGCACTTGGGCCCATCTTAATACCATGAATTTCCGCCAATTTATACGCGCGACATTTGTCTGTTTTAATTTCAACACCGCGCGATTTACCGGACACAACGAATTTATCATCATGTGGCGCGATATATTCGCCCGCGCCCGCCGCGGCCAGGTCACGCGCCACACCGCGCACCGCCAAATAGTCCGGTCTGTTTGGTGTTATTCCCGCATCAAATACCGTTGGGCAATCAATAACCGGTGAACCGATTTTTGTGTTTTTGGGTAATTCAATAATACCACTGTGGTCATCGTTTACGCCAAGTTCCAGACCACTGCACATCATGCCGTTTGATACCACACCACGAAGTTTTCCGCTTTCTATTTTTTGCCCCGCGATAACACATCCCGGCACCGCCAGCGCAGATATTAAACCCACACATGCGTTGGGTGCGCCACATACAACCTGGCGCAGGGTGCCCGAACCATCGTCAACCATCAGTACATGCAAATGGTCACTGTTTTCATGGGGTTTGCATTCTACAATTTTTGCCGCAATCGGTGACACCGGCACGGTCAATTCTTCGACTTCAAGTCCCGTCCGTGTAAGCGTATCCGCAATTTGTTCCGCGGATAAATTTGTCTTTAAATAATCACGCAACCAATCAAATGTCCATTTCATATCAATACCCCTATATTAGAAGCCACACGATTTTAACCACCGAACATCATTGCCATATAAATCACGCAAATCCGGCAGGTTATATTTCAACATTGCGAGTCTATCCCAACCAAATCCAAACGCGAAACCTTGATATTCATCTGGGTTAACACCACAATTACGCAGAATATTTGGATGAACCATACCCGCACCCATCATTTCTAACCATCTGTCGCCGTTCCATTTCATATCAACCTCGATAGATGGATCGGTAAAAGGAAAGTATGACGGACGAATACGCAATTCAACATTATCTAATTCAAAAAACCGTTTGAAAAATGCGCGTATATCACCGATTAAATCGGACAGTGTAACGTTTTTATCTATGTACAGCCCTTCAATTTGACCAAACATTGGACCGTGTGTCGCATCCATTTCTTTGCGGTATGTTGAACCAACGGCGAACATCTTGATTGGCACACCACCAGATTCCATCGCACGAATTTGAACCGCCGATGTTTGTGTGCGCATAACATTTCCATTTGGCAAAAAGAATGTATCCTGCATATCACGCGCCGGATGATATGCCGGTGTATTCAATGCGGTAAAATTATGCCAATCATCTTCGATTTCTGGTCCAGTATGACGTGTATAACCAAACGATTCCAATATTTTTGATATTTCGTGCAAACTTTGTGTCAATGGATGAATTGTGCCACGATTTTCCGGTTCGGCATTTAACGACACATCCAATTTTTCATTCACCAATGTCGCGTTTAATGCCGCGTTTTCCAATTTGGCCTGTTTATTTTTGAATAATTCGCGCAATTCGGTGTTTTCACGGTTCAATTCTGCACGCGCATCGTTATCCAGGTTTTTCATCTCGCGCAACCGTGCGGTCATTGTACCGTTTTTACCGAACGTTGACGCATACAGTTCCTGTAATTCATTTAATGATTTGGTCTTTTCTATTTTTTCTTTTAGCATAATATTACCTTTTAATAAATATGGGGTCGCATCCGCGGCCCCATAATCATAAACAAAAAACAATTTGCCGCCAAGGGTTATTTTTCACCCTTGATAAATCGTTTTGCGGTATCAACCAATTTGGTGAAGTTTTTATCACCCGCATAGGCCATTTCCGCCAAAACCTTGCGGTCCAATTCAATCCCCGCCTTGCGCAGGCCGTTCATAAACTGGCTGTATGTGATACCATTGGTGCGGACCGCCGCATTGATACGGACAATCCACAAACTGCGAAAATCGCGTTTTTTGGCGCGGCGATCGCGATATGCGTACTGACCCGCCTTTTCAGATTTTTCGCGTGCGGCACGATATGTGCTGCTGTGGCGGCCAAGATAACCCTTGGCACGTTCAAGAATTTTATTGTGTTTTTGACGAACCGTTGTTCCACGTTTTACCCTTGCCATTTTCGCCCCCTTTTATTTCAAACCGTACGGAGCCAGGATTTTAGCCTGAGCCACCATGTTTTCGTTAAGATATTGTGCCTTGGACCCGGCGTTATTCGCACGCGCGGATTTTTTACGCAACAGTTTTTTGTGGGCGTTTCTGCGAACGTTGATTTTACCGGTCGCCGTCACTCTTGCACGCTTTTTCAAGTATGACTTTGTTTTTAATTTTGGCATTTTTTTACCTCTTGTTTTAATAATCCTGGTGGCAATGCCTCTGCCACTTTGGGTGTTTAACGCGCATATTTTGACACAAATAAACGAAAAATCAAGTTTTTATTGAATTTTATTGAATAATGATTTTTTTACGTTTAAACTGAACCACAAATGAACCCAAAGAAAACATCTTCCAGATTGCACACAATTATAAAATCCGCGATTGTTGCGGCGATTTTGCCGTTTGTTTTCATATATATTGTGGTGGCAAAGCCGGATTATCGCGTTATGAATGGGGTGGCCCATATTGCATTGCCTGTTGTAAATGGCCTTGGTGATTTGGTGACTTGGCCGATTAGGGCGGGCGGCAAAATCATAAAACGGGTGCACACCCTTTATAACCTTGAACAAGAAAACGAAGAATTACGTGCCCGATTGGACCAGGCATTGGCCGATAAAAACAAATGTGATATTGCGTTGCTTGAAAACCAAGAATTAGAACGCGAATTGGACATCGTTCGCGAAAGTCCGTATGCCAGTGTCGTTGCAGATGTTATATTTGATAATTCGGCGTTGCACCATGGAACATTTCTTATAAACCGTGGTTCGCGTGATGGAATTGAGGCGGGTATGGTGGTTGTATCTTTTGATAACACATTGGCCGGGATAGTAATAGATGCGGGTGCAAATTTTGCACGTGTACGTTCTTTGATTGATTCAAACACCAATATCGCCGTTCGTATCGCCGGGTCCGAAGTATATGGATTTTTGGCCGGGAACGGTTCAAACACGCCAACAATTGGGTTCTTCAACGACCATAAATTTCAACCCGATGCCGGTGTAAAATTGGTGACCAGTGGTATTAGCGGTGTTTTACCGCCCGATATATTTGTTGGAAAAATGAAAAATGATTCAGATGTAGATGTTATGACTCCGCGCGAATTATCCCGCGTTATGGTGTTAAAGTTTAATCTTGAACAAAACAAATATAAATGAAAGGACAAATTATAAAATCTTTACAGGTTTTATTTCCATTCTTTATCACGGTGGCGTTGTGGCGTTTATCTGTGCCGTGGATAAATCCCGGCGGAATATTGGCGATTATACCGATATTTTATTGTTCTTTTATACGGCCGGTGCCGTATTTTACGCCGTTCGCGATATTGATTTGTTTCCTTCTTGATTACAAGTTTAATACTGTTTTGATGTGGACGATTTTTTATTGTATATTCTATGTTGTTATGAATCTGCAAACATTTATTGATTTGACGCACACCAATCGGGACGGCGTATACCCGTTTATGGGGTTTGTTGGAATGATAATTTTGTCGCAGGTTGTATCGCATTTAAGTATTGCAAATATGTTATACGGGGCGGTGATGTTTTTAATCCTTGTAATTATGTATATTCCAATAACAACAACTATCCAGGCGGTACAAAATGATTGATACAGAAATATCTAAACAATTTGACCGGCGCAGTGCACTGTTTTTAACAACAGGTATGATTCTTACATCTGGATTGGTGTTGCGTATGTTGCAAATGCAAATTTTTGGATATCGTGGGTATAAAAAGAAAAGCGAAAATAATTCATTCCGTATTCAAATAAATATGCCTGAACGTGGAAAAATTTTATCCCGCACAGGGTCAATTATATCACACGATGCGCCAATTTATCGCATATACATTATTCCCGAAGAAACCGAAGATTTAGAAACATTGGTGGATACGGTTGCCAATGATTTGAAACTGTCAAAAAAACGCGTTGATAAAATATGGGCGCGTATAAAAAAACAACAAAAATTTCAACCTGTTTTAATCAGTGAAAATGCCGATTGGGACACCCTTGCCCGGGTCCAGGCAAAAAACTTGGCGGGTTTGCACGTGGAAAGTGGATATGGCCGCGTATATGAATTGGGACCGGCGGGGGCGCAGTTTTTTGGGTATGTTGGTGCGCCGGACAAACCGGTTGCAAACGCACCGTTTTATACCACGGGTATAACCGGATTAGAAAAAACATTTAATAAAAATATGTCGGGAACACCGGGACAAACCGTTATGATAACAAACGCGGTTGGACGCGTGACCGGCGAAGACAAAACTCAATTCAAACCATCCGTGGGTGGGGGTGATGTAAAAACAACAATAAACGATGCGGCCCAGCGAACTTTGTACGATTCACTGACTTTGCACCAGGCCGGATGCGGTGTCGCATTGGATATTGAAACCGGTGATATTTTGGCAATGGCATCCACCCCCAGTTTTGACCCGAATAACTTTTCCGGTGATGATTCAGAAGAATATTTGGAAAGTCTGCGACAAAACTTTGCAAAACCTTTTATGAACAAAGTGTTTGAAGGTTTGTATCCACCGGGTTCCACGTTCAAGATTATTGTCGCGCTTGCGGCGTTGGAGGCCGGCGCGGTCACGCCAAATGAAACCGTTTTTTGTCCGGGGCATTGGGATTACGGTGACCGCCGTTACCATTGTTGGGAGGCCAAAGGTCACGGTAAAGTGAACTTGGTTGGTGCATTAAAACATTCTTGCGATATTTATTTTTATCAATTGGCGTTGCGCATTGGTATCGATGCAATTAAACGTATGGCAATTCGTTTGGGTATGACCGAAAAATATATTGAAAATATTATTTCTAAACAAATGGCCGGTGTTATTCCAGACAGAAAATGGAAAGAATCAAACATTGGTTCAAAATGGGTTCACGGGGATACTATTATTTCTGGAATTGGCCAAGGGTTTATATTGGTGAACTGTATGCAATTGGCGGTTATGATGGCGCGCGTTGCGTCAAATAAACGTGTGGTGCCGCGACTGATTCAAAGTGATAAAAAACCGAATTTCAAAACTATGGGGATGCACGAAAAAAATATCAAACTGGTTTTGAACGGGTTGGAAGAAGTGTTAAAGCAGGGCGGTACCGCATCGGGCAGTGCAATAAATGTGAACGGTGCAAAAATGGGTGGAAAAACCGGCACGTCCCAGGTTCGCAGTATTTCCAAGGCCGAACGATTAAAGGGCGTATTGACAAATGAACAATTAAAATGGAATATGCGTAATCACGGGCTGTTTGTTGGATATGCACCAACGAATGCGCCAAAATACGCCGTATGCGTGATTACAGAACATTCCGGGTCCAGTGGCAGTGCCGCACGCACCGCCGCCGCAACAATGAAAAAACTATTAGAGAACGAATAATAAGATGACCAGGCAAACACGTGTTTCAAATGCAAATATGATGAGTTTTTCCGAAAAACTGTCCCGTTTTTCGTGGCCGTTGTTTGTTCCAATGTGTTTGGTTTTGATTATATCGGTTGTAATGCTGTATTCCGCGGGCGGTGGCGCGTGGCATCCATTTGCCCTGTCGCAATTGATGAAGATTATTGTTGGTTTCGGTGTGTTTTCAATTGCGGCATTTACGAATATAAAACTGTGGATAAAATCGGCAAATATTATTTATGCAATTGCACTGATTCTTATTATTTTGGTGACGTTTATTGGGCATACAGGCATGGGGGCGCAACGTTGGTTAAACCTGGGGTTCATACATATTCAACCGTCCGAGATGTTCAAAATGGCGCTTGTTTTGGCATTGGCCCGATATTTTGCGTGGATGAATTCGGTTGATTTGACCAAATTCAAAAATTATATTGTGCCGTCACTTATGATGTTATTTCCGTTTGCACTGATTGTTATGCAGCCTGATTTAGGCACCGCATTGTCTATTGCGATGATTACGGTTGGAATGTTTTATATTATTGGGGCGAATAAAAAATGGTTTATTATTGGTGCGATACTGGCCGTTATGGCCGCACCGGTTGTTTGGTACGGCGGCCTGCACCAATATCAACGCGAACGAATTATAACATTTATAAACCCCGAACATGATGCGCGTGGTGCCGGTTATCAAATAAACCAGGCAAAAATAGCATTCGGCAGTGGCGGTTTCTTTGGCAAAGGTTATTTGAATGGTTCTCAATCACAACAATCGTTTTTACCAGAAAAACAGACAGATTTTATATTCACTATGTTGGGTGAAGAATTCGGTTTTTTGGGTGCGTTTTTACTGTTGATTTTATACAGTTCTATTGTTGCTATACTGTTCTGGGCGGCAAAAACGTGCCGCAACAGGTTCGGGCAATTGGTATGTTTTGGTTTTATGTTGAACTTTTTCATTTATTATTTTATAAATATTTCTATGGTGCTTGGGCTTGTTCCAACCGTGGGTGTGCCATTACCACTTATGTCCTTTGGCGGCAGCAGTCTTTTATCACTAATGTTCGGCTTTGGACTTTGTGAAAATGCACATATACATAAAGACCAACAATTATCGGCCAAAGGAAGTTAAAATGAATTTACTTATCGTAGAATCTCCATCAAAGGCAAAAACAATTGAAAAATACCTTGGGTCTGGGTGGCATGTTATTGCGTCGGTTGGTCACGTGCGCGACTTGGTTCCCGAAAATGGCAGTGTTGATACAGAACACGACTTTGAAATGCGTTGGCAAATTATGCCGGGCAAAGAAAAACAAATTAAACTTATCACTGATAATGTTAAAAAGGCGGATGCGGTTTATCTGGCATCGGATCCTGACCGTGAAGGCGAGGCAATTGCATGGCATATACTGGACATATTAAATTCAAAAAAATTACTTGGGAAAACGCCGGTGTATCGTGTTGCATTTCACGAAATTACAAAAAATGCGGTGACGGACGCAATTGCCCACCCGCGTGAGATTGATAAAAATTTGGTTGATGCATATTTGGTGCGGCGTGCGTTGGATTATTTAATTGGTTTTGAAATATCGCCATTGCTGTGGCGGCGGAACCTTGGAAAATCCGCCGGTCGCGTGCAATCGGTTGCGGTTAAATTGGTTGTTGATCGCGAACGCGAAATCGAAGATTTTGTGGCAACCGAATATTGGTCTGTGGGCGCAAAATGTGATTTTAATAAACAAAATTTTGATTCAACATTGACCGTTTTTGATGGCGAAAAAATTGACAAGATGACGCTGAAAAATAATGCCGATGTCGATAAAATTTTATCAAAGTTAAAAACGCCTGTATGCGCCGCGGTGTCACGTATAGAACGAAAAAAAGTTTCAAATAAACCGTATGCACCATTCACAACCAGTACGTTGCAACAAGAAGCCGCACGCAAACTCTATTTTTCATCGAAAAAGACTATGTCGGTGGCGCAAAAACTGTATGAAAACGGTTTTATTACATATATGCGTACCGATGCAACAAATTTATCCGCCGAAGCGGTTGGCGAAATCAGGAAATTTATTGCGAAAAACTATGGCGATAAATTCTTGCCCGCATCACCAAATGTATATGTGACCAAATCAAAAAATGCGCAAGAGGCACACGAAGCAATTCGCCCAACACACTTTGATGCACCCGCAAACGGGCTTTTGGGTGACGAAAAGAAATTATATGATTTGATATGGAAACGAACAATTGCATGTCAAATGACAAATGCAGAATTTGATTCTGTTGCGGCCGATATTTTGACCGATAATAAAATTGCCACATTCCACGCGGTTGGGCGTACACGCACATTTGACGGCTTTATGAAGGTTTATATCGAAGACCGTGATGACAATGATGATGATACGGATGCAAAATTACCGGCAATGGATGTTGGCGATAAAATAACAATTACCGAAATTACACCTGCCCAGCATTTTACACAACCACCGGCACGTTATACCGAGGCATCTTTGGTTAAAAAATTGGAAGAATTGGGTATAGGCCGCCCATCAACGTATGCAACGATTATGTCAACCATTGTTGACCGCAAATATGTTGAACAGGATAAACAGCGCCGTTTTCATCCAACATCGGGCGGTTGGGTTATTGCGGCATATTTGGCAAAATATTTTGCCGATTTGGTTGATGTGAACTTTACCGCAAAAACCGAAGACACTTTGGACGATGTATCAAATGGTAAAACCGAAAAAATTGCCGCATTAAATGATTTCTGGGGCGATACACGTGGTATGATTTCCGGCGCGCGCGATGTTAAAACCGGCGATATTATCGATGAAATAAATACATTTATGAAAAAACATATGTTCCCAAATGGCGATAATAAATGTCCAAAATGTGGCGGCGCGTTGGGTATAAAACTTTCGAAATTTGGTCCGTTTATTGGATGCGAAAATTACCCAAAATGTGATTATACTATGCGGTTGAATACGACTGATTCCGCCGTACAGACACAAAACAAAAATGAACCAATGGAATTGGGCGAAGGCATTTCATACCGTGTTGGTAAATTTGGCCCATATGTGACGGACGGCAAGAAAAACGCCAGTGCGCGGAAATATACACGCGATAGCATAACATTGGAAATCGCACATGAATTACTTTCCGCGGACAAGAAAAAAGTTGAACCAATTGAATTGGGTAAAAATCCAAAGACCGATAAAATGATTTATTTCTATCCAACCGGCCGTTATGGTGCGTATATATCATCAAATCGCGTCAATGTCGGTGTGACCGAACAACCCGATTTGGAAACCGCCATAGATTTGATAAACAATAAAAAACCAACTAAAAGATTTAGCAAAAAATAATGGCGAAATATGACAATAATTTTACCGACCAATTACGTGAACGACTTTCCATCGTAGACGTTATATCCCGTCGTGTACCACTGGTCAAGAAAGGTCAAAATTATTGGGGGTGTTGCCCATTTCATAATGAAAAAACACCATCTTTTTCGGTCAGTGAAGAAAAAGGTTTTTATCACTGTTTTGGTTGCGGAAAACACGGTGATATTATTTCTTTTACTATGGAAAGTGAACATGTTGATTTCAAAACCGCAATTGCCGAATTGGCCGATATGGCGGGATTAAAGTTGCCGGAATACAAACCAAAAACCGCAGAACAAATCGAGGCCGAAGAAACATATGTGACAATTACAACCGCGGCGGCAAAAATATACGCGGAAAAATTATTCGCACCCGAAGGTGCACATGCGCTGTCCTACATACGTGGGCGCGGGTTCAGTGATGAAATGATAAAAAAATATGGTATTGGGTACGCACCAAAAAATAACATAATTGCAAATAAATTTGTGAACACAAAACAAGAAAAACTTATTGCAACGGGTTTGGTACGCCGCGGTGAATATGGCCTGTACGATTTCTTTCGCGATAAATTGATGTTTCCAATTTTTAATGCGCGGGGGCAAATTGTTGCTTTTTCCGGGCGCAGCCTGGACGGGTCAGAGCCAAAATATATAAATACCACAGACACAGAAATGTTTCACAAACGGCAAACTTTGTTTGGGTTTAATTTTGCACGCGAAAATATACACCGCGCAAACCGCGCAATTATTGTAGAGGGGCAAATAGATGCAATTCAAATGCAATGTAATGGTTTTGGTGAAACGGTTGCGCCACTTGGTACCGCATTGACCGAAGACCATATCGCAATTTTATGCAAGGCAAACCGGAATATTGTTTTCTGTTTTGATGGTGATAACGCGGGACAAAAGGCCGCGGCACGTGCGTGCGGTATAATATTACCGTTCTTGCGTGATAATTCGAATGTCAGTTTTGCATTTGTGACGGGCGGCAAAGACCCGGATGAAATACTGCGCAAATCGGGCAGGGGGGAAATGGAGAAAATTATAAACAATGCGGTTCCTTTGGTTGATTTTCTGTGGAATATAGCAAATAAGAATTTTTTAATAAAAACGCCATCCGGTCGAACCCAGGCAGAAAAATTCTTGAAACAAAGCACAGATAAAATACAAGATAATTTATTAAAGTATGAATATGAACGTGATTATAAAAATCGCAGATATAAAGAATGGCGAGATTATAACGGTTCAAAAAATTCATCAAATATAGAAGTTCCAGAAATTGATAATGTTATCAAAAACATACTTATATACATTGTAAATAAATATCCGGAAATTGCCGAAAGGTATGGCGATTTTATTAGTAAATTTAACCTGGATTTGGATTCAAATATAAAACCAAACTTTGATTTAGATTTGAATTCCGCGGAAAAGTATATAATTTCGTTAAAGATTCAAAAATATATTGAAAGTTTAGAAAAACAAAAACGTGATTTAACCGCGCGTGGTCTTGCCGGAGAAAATGATGTAAGCGTGGAAATCCGCCGTATAGACGATGAAATTTCCCGTATGCGTGAAAAATTTGAAATGTTGGTTTAGTGGATAGTCCCCTTCTTATACCGGGGCCCCCGAAAAATGAAATTTTTTGGGGTGGATTCAGAAGGGGAGGGCCACCAGCGGTGGCGGGGTAGTTGCAAAACGGTTGCAATCGCAACCGTTTTCAATTATAATACGCTTGCGCGGATGACACCGTTGCGGGGTCTAGAAAATCCCTATATATATAAAACTCCACTTGGTTGGAGGGTCGCGAATATATTGAATAAGCGACACCCATCTTATATATGTGGTTTTCTAGCCTCCAACCGTCAACCTGTCATTGACGGTTTTTTAACAATAAAAATATGGAGGTAAAAAATGGTTGTATTGGTTGATTCAAAGTATTTTGGAAAAATATTGCGTTGCACACGAAAAAATCAAAATATGAAAACAAAAGATTTGGCGAAAATGTTTCATATATCTGTTAGACAATGGCACAGGTACGAATGCGGCAAAGAACCAATTCCAGAAAATATTTTAATAACGTTATTCACTCGCGGTTTTTGTATGTTGCGATGCAAGATGAATTAAAAACGGCGCAATGCGCCGTTTTACTAACCACTAACACTAACCACTATAAACACGATTTTAATTCGTGATTATCTTCGTTTTGGTCAACGCGTTTATTACGAATTTCTTGGGCTGCGTTGATTTTTTGTTTCATTAAAATCAATTCTGGATGTTGACGCATTTCATAATTTATTTCTTCCACCGCAAAATCTATATCATCACGTGATGATACAAATATTGGCATTATTGAATCTGCGGCATTAAATATCGAACTGTTTATATCCATACCTAAATCATCCATCACAGACAAATATGCATTTATATGTTTATCTTCGTGATTCAATACCGCATTATATGAACAAGAACCCGATTTATGCGAACCATCAATTTTAACAGAAAAATCGTTATATCCAATCAACGCATCCACAGATTTTAATACAACACAATATCCGCCAGGCGTTGAAAATATATCAACCGCAATGTCGTAATCTTCAACCAATGTGGCAATCACATTTCCGTGAAATTTATCCATTTGTTCATTTGATTGAATAATATTTTTTTTATATATCGGCGAATTTACATTTATACTTGGTGTTTGTTTGTATTTAACACAATCGTTTGCAAAAGACAAAACAGGTAAAAAACACAGTGCAAAAATTACAATATTTTTTAACATATTAAAAATCACCTGCACCTTGCTTCTTAAGGTATTCCGCAACAAAATTCGAACCAAATTGATTATATAATTCTTCGGCCAACAATACCGATGAACGACCCGATTCAAATAATCTTAAAAGATTTCCAAGTCCACCAAGTTCTGTATTCAAAATAACAGATTCATTATTCACCGGGCGCATCAATAACACCGCACGTTTCAGGTTTGGATATGCTTTACCTTGGATAAACGCCATTTCCAATGGATTCAAATTCCAATGTTCATAATCCGCCGCATCCGCCGCCGGATTACGGAAGAACATAATCGTTTGGGCCTGGCCACGAACGACATCACCAATTCCCAATTTATCCAAAACATTTGCGCGTTGGAATGCGACCATATATGCCTGGCGATTTTTTCTTCCTTCTTGAAGTCCCGCAATAAAATTATCGCGGAACATTTTGTTTTCCAACATAGGCGCGGTTTCATCAATCATAATCAAAGACGGATTTCCACCAGATACGGTCGTATTATTTATTCTGTGCAATATATATGATATAACCGCAGGTGCCAATGTCGCATCTTGCAAAATATCGGTAAAGTCGAATGTTGTTAAACGTGATTGCAGGTCAAGCGTGTCGGTTTCTTCATTAAATATTTCACCGTACTGCAACGGGTCAACCCATTTTTTAAGGGCAGGGCGCATTTTACCATTTGATGAAAAACAACTTTCATACAAATTCTTTAACATACGGTCTTTATCGACCAGATAATCAAAGTTCACAGAAACCGCGCGTGCAATTTCGTCCGCAGATAATGCATCGTTTTGTTCAGATATCATTGCAAACCAACGCCGCAGGAAAGCCCGGTTTGCAACCGTATCCGGCATTTTCAATGGGTTCAGGTGTGTTAAAAAACTTTCTTCATTTTTCTCTTTACCCTGCATTGTCACATATTTTCCCCCAACCGCAAGGGTAAATATTTCGGCACCTTTGTTACGGTCAAAGAAAAATGCCTTTAATTTTTTATGACGCAGTGATTGCGCAATAAGGAACGAGAACAGTGTTGTTTTACCACCACCCGTTGGACCAATTGTCAAAGTATGCCCAACCGCGGCGGGCCGGTCAGAAACATGGAATTGGAATTGATATGGTGTGCCCTGGGCGGTGGGGAATACAACCAATGGTCCCGGACCCCAATCGCTGTTCGTAACACCGCGCGGTGTGGTTGACATAGGCACCGATATTGCCGCGGCACGTGATAACATTTTGAATGTGCGTGGGAATGTATCGAAACCGGGCACAATCGAAAACCAAGAAACCTTGGACGCAAAATTTTCTTGGATTGGTGATACACCAAACGATGCAGAAATTTTCTTAAACTCGTCAACATATTCGTTTAATTCTTCGGGGGTTTTACCAAATAATATAAACAAAGGATAATAATTGACCAATGTTTGATTTCCGGAAACATTTTCATCCATAACCGATTCAGCACTGGAAATCTGTTCTTCGGTTGAATCATTTTCTTTTTCGGCGGCACTGCGGCGTTGACGCAAAGTGGCATCGACCGCGGCGGCATCCATAATCTTGAAACCGTTCATGCAAATCATTTCTGTTTGAATTGTGTTCACAGAATCAAAGAAATCTTCATCTAAATAATCCGGTGCGCCACGGAAAGACAATAATGCCGCATAATATTCGCGGTCGCCACTTACATACCTTATATTACCATTACGCATAAATTCAACATCATCAACCGTTGTCAGTTCTGTTATTTTTTCATCACAAACGGCAGGTTTTGGTTTTGTTATTGGCGAAAGTATGCGACCAAAAAACCGTGCCATATTATAACGCGAATTATTTTTTAACATAACTGGTTTGTACGGCGCAAGTATAGATTCAATATAATTTCCATACTGATTCAATTTGTCACGCGCAGATGCGCCACGCACAGATAAAACAATATAATAATTATTAAGGAAAATCTTTAATCCCTGGGAATGCCATTTATCATATATTTTTTGCAAAACCGGTTGATCAAATTCATAGTTCGTATTTTCGCCGGCCGCATCACGAATTGTAAAAAAACGCATAATAACATTCGGGTCGTGTATTTGATTAAATAATTGTGCACGCAAATCTAAAAACTTTGCACGATTCTCTTCGGTTTGCATACTGGTTTGGACACCGGCAACCGAATACACACGAACCAAACAACCATCATCTAATTCAATAGAATTATCTGTATAAACCGTTTGAAATGGTATGTATTCAGCATAATGTTTATATCCAAATTTTGGAAATATATGTTTAATAATTGTTGGAATAAACATCATCAGTACAATAAACATAAAAATAACAGCCGCAACCATAACCGTCAAAGTCAGGCTGTTAGACATTCCACCACCGGCAAAAAATTCAAAAAAATTATTCATTATGCAGGTAATCTCCGTGGAATTTTATTTTTGAACATTTTTATCTTGGCCACCAAAATCTGCCCCAGTTGTGCATCACGCTTTGAAAAAGTCGCCAAAATCATATGAACAACTATTACAGATGCCAAAAAATATAAAGGGTTTAAGTAAGTATTGACTTTATCCGTCCCAAGAACAAATATACCAATTATATATAATGTAGTAAAAATAATAAACTGGACCATAAAATTCAGCACGGCCAAAGTATATGGCACATAAAACAAATGCGACGGATTCGCCAAAGCTTTCAGCACTTGCTGTTTCATTTTATTAAAATCCCCCCTATATGGACTTATATTATTATAACAATTTCAACAATTTTCAACAAGCATAAAAAACAAAAAGATAAAATTGTTAAATTTGTTGAAAACCTTGCTATTTTTCAACAGGTTTTTAATGCCGGATTTTTTTAACAATTTTGATAAAAACACCGGGAATATTGAATAAAATTGTTGAAAACTTTGTTAAAAATGATTTTTCAACAATTTCAACAGGTACAACAATAACAACAAAATATAAATATATTATTTGATTTTTGTTAAAAAGTGTTTATAATGCCTTGGCAAAAAGGATATAGATATGAAATTTTTAAGTTCATTAAAGGCATGGAAGAAACGTGGGAATATTAAACAGGTTCGTCGTGGCAAACAGGTTGTCTTGATTGATCCTGATAACCCGAAATTCAAGGCTAAACAGGGTTTTAAAAGAAAATAAACCCCGTGTTTTTCTATTTATATTTACGGTATTCGTCGTTGGATGCCGTATTTTTTATATACCTAAAACAGGTTAAAATCTTGGATAAATGCCTCTATCATCACATTTTCCACCTGGGAATAAGACAGGCCAGATTCCCGCAGATAATTTTCTTGGGCCGAATTTGAGTGGAATATATATGCACTGTGGTCTGCGAATTCGGGTACAGATGATATTTTTTGACCTGGGGTGAACCTTATTTTCGCACTTTTATCGGTGGCAAGACCGGCAAAGCATATATCTGATTTAGTATTTTCGCAATTTTTGTTTATAATCGCTGTCCCGGAAATTTTGGAAAAACTGTCTTTTTCACCAATAATTTTTGTTTGTAATAAAATGCCGGTATCCGGGGCGGAATGTTCCGCGGTTATTTTAACATCTAAATTAGATGAATTTTGTAATAAAATATGCCCGCGAATTTCGGAATTTTTCCCGGCATTTTTGATGAAAATATTCAAAAAAGCCGGGAAATCGTTTTTTATATTTATACTTAAAAATACCGGCTGATTGGATTGAGTCAGGTTTATATTTAATGTGTTTTCGCCAGATATTTTACCAACATATATAATATGTACAGGTAAATCATATTTTTTAGATATACTTTTTTGTTCCGGTAATGTGGAAAGTTCAGGTTGATATATACCATCGCGGTAAACAATGGTTTCCGCAGGAAATGTTTTTATATTGAATTCGTTCCACATGTATGACATATTACATATATTATAAAGGATTTTGTTATGGGTTTCAATTGTGGAATTGTTGGTTTGCCAAATGTAGGAAAATCAACATTATTTAATGCGTTGACACAAAGCGCCGCGGCGGACGCGCAAAATTATCCGTTTTGCACCATTGAACCGAATACGGGGCGGGTGGTTGTGCCAGATGAGACACTGCATAAATTGGCGGCGGTTGATAATTCGGCCAAAATTATACCAACCCAATTGGAAATTGTTGATATTGCGGGCCTGGTGCGTGGGGCATCAAATGGAGAAGGTTTGGGTAATAAATTCCTGGGGAATATTTTGGAAACAGACGCAATTATCCATGTTGTTCGTTGCTTTGAAAATGATGATATTGTGCATGTAGATGGCCGTATAGACCCGATTGCCGATATTGATACAATTGAAACAGAATTAATGATGGCGGATTTGGAAAGTTTAAACAAACAAATAAAAAACCTGGAAAAAAAGGCGCATGGTTTAGATAAAGTCGCCATCAAACTGTTGGCCGATGCGAATTTAATACGGGAAAATCTGGAAAAATCTGTGCCGGCGCGTGATACAGACATTGATGCTAAGCCGTTTAATTTATTGACGTCTAAACCGGTTATTTATGTGTGTAATGTTGAAGAATCCGCCGCCGCAACCGGGAATAAATATTCACAAATGGTTGTTGATAAATTCGGTTCAAAAAACCCGGTGTTGATAATTTCTGGGAAAATAGAGATGGAAATTGCGCAAATTGTTGACCCATATGAGAGAAAAATGTTCTTGGAAGATTTGGGTTTGAAACATTCGGGACTGGAACAGGTGATAAAAACCGGATATGAAACATTGGGCCTGCAAACTTTTTATACCGTTGGACCAAAGGAAGCGCATGCATGGACAATAACGCGTGGTATGACCGCGCCACAGGCGGCCGGTAAAATTCACACGGATTTTGAACGCGGTTTTATCCGGGCAGAGGTTATTTCACCAGAAGATTATATAAAATATGGTGGTGAAGTTGCAGTGAAAGAGGCGGGTAAAATGCGCCTGGTCGGGCGTGACTATGTTATGCAGGAAGGCGACATTTGCCATTTCTTGTTTAATAATTAAACATTAATTCGCACCAACAAGATGATATGTTTGTCCATCGGTGTGTTTGAAATTAAATCCGCTGGATGCACCGGGTTTTGAAAATACAAAACATTCTGTATTCCCCAGTTTTATATGCATTTTTGGATTTGATGATGGTTCAGATTCACCAAATATATCATAACTTAAACCGGTTGATACCATAAATTTTGAACCGAACGAGCATGTACGATAACATTCTGTGCCATATGCGGCATATCCGGTTGAACATGTCACATCTGGTTCGCATGAAACTTTGTTATTGAAACTTGATTCAAATCCGGTCGTGTATTTTTTGTAGCCGCTTGGACAGGATGTGACCAAACCAGAATTTTGGAATACATTTTGAAATGCGGTGCTTACCGTTGGACTGGTGTTTATGCCGGCGAATAATTCGGGCGGAATGAACGATGATAATCCGGAACAGTTATAGAATGTTGTCCTGAACAGATTTGTTTGTTGATTCCCAGATATACCACTAAAAAGCCCGGCGGGTATACTGCCCGTTAATTTTGTGTCGTTATAGAACAGTGAACGAAACATTTCTGCGCGTGGTGTTCCGGTCACACCATCAAACAATTCTTCGGGAATAGTTCCGGCCAGGTTTGTACAGTCGGCAAAGGTCACCTTGAACAATGGCTGGGAACCATTGGACAGGGTCGGAAATATTCGTCCAAGTGACCCAGATATACTGGTTATCGTGGTCATATCAGCAAAATTTATACTTGCATCGGATTCTTCGGTTCCGGTTGAATACCCGGTTGCCAATCCACCAAGTTTTACGGTCTTGGTCCCTGTTGATGAATATTTGTGGGAAATTGTTTGCTGGGATGTTGATGTTGAATTTATTGTGCCTGTTGAGCCGTCCCCATAGTCGATATAGAATGTTCCGGTCGCAGCCAGTTTGAACAAGGTTGTGTTATTTCGCGTACTGGTCACATTTATGGTGAAAGTAAATTTTGCTTCAAAATTATTTTGGTCTTCGGCATAAACAGACGTACGGAATAAAATTCCAATAGCAAAAACAACGGCAAAAATTATCCGTTTTAATACCTGCATGTGCCCTCAAACACTTTTATACTTATTTCAAGGCTAGCAAAATTGTAAAAATATACACAAGTAAAAAATATATAAATATTATTTATGTATTTTTGCTGGGGATGATTTCCCTTGGCATAAATGCCTGCGGGGCAACCGTAACGATTTTGCTGTGCTTAAGGCTTGTAAAATCTACTTGTTGTCGCTCGCTCGGCACAAAATGTGCCGGCTGTGCGCAAATTTGTAGTTATTCGAACTTCATGTTGGATGGATTTCGCGAAAATAAGATTTTCGCGCCAACTGCGGATTTTTGCCTTTGGCAAATATAAAAAAGTCCGCCTTCGCCACTTCGTTAAAACTTCGTGGCGCAAGCGCCAAGGCTACGGCGAGGCACTGAATTTTCTAAACAAAAATACCGCGAGCGCGGTATTTTTAGAAAATTCGTGGTTGCGGGGGATGGATTTGAACCACCGACCTTCAGGTTATGAGCCTGACGAGCTACCGGACTGCTCTACCCCGCGATAAACAGGGGGTATTATAGAATATATTTGTTATTTGTCAAATAAAAATTGGTTTTTGTATGTATTTTTTGACGCAATGCCTGTATTTCCGCCGTATAGCACATTTTTATAACAAAAACATATTAGTATACTGTATATAATTTTATTCCCATTACATACTTGAAATATGACTTTTTTATTGGTAAAATGCCCTTGATTTAATGGAATTTTTATATGTTTAGAAAGTTATGGAAAAAGTTTTGGGAACCGATACTGGGTTTTTCCGGGTTTCAATGGGTTATTGCCGCCATTATGGCCGCGATAATATGGTTTATATACTTTACCAGCCGAAAACAGATTATAAATTATGAAACATTTAAGAAATTTCATAATAAACCCGCCATATTTGTGTTCTGGCACGGGCGCAGTTTGATGTTATCGCCGATTGTGTGTTTAGGTGGAATGAAATCCTATGCAATTGCATCGCGCCACAAAGATGGTAAAATGATGGCAAAATTACAACATTTGTTCGGTCTGCGCGCAATTTATGGCAGTTCGCATAACGGTGGCATATCGGTCCTGCGTGAAGGTGTGCGCGCGTTGCGGCGTGGTGACCATTCACTGTGCATTTCGCCCGATGGGCCGGGTGGACCGTCGCTGCGCGTGCAGGAAGGCGCACTGTATTTTGCAAAAATGACCGGGGCACCGATAATTCCGGTTTGTTTTTCGGCGCGGCATGTTTGGATTCAAAATCGTTGGGACCGGTATATGTTGGTGTATCCGTTTACCAAGATAAAATGTGTGGTTGGTGAACCGATGTATATAGATTCCAAGATTTCACACGCCGATTTTGAATCTAAACAACAAGAATTAGAAGATATTATGGTTAAACAACTGCGTGAATTGGATGCAGAATTTAACCATTATGTAGTTGAACAAGATTTGAAAACAGGTGAATTCAAACGACTAAGAAGAGAAGGGCGCGCGCCAAAACTAACCAAAAGGTACAGATAAAATGAAGACACCGTGGTGGTTTTTACATAAAACTCTGTTGGCATTTTTATTATTGCCTGTGTCGTGGGTTTATTATGTTTTGTCATGCATGGTTTATGGTTGGCGTAAAATGTTTGCGTATAAATCGCGCCGTAAAATTATATGTGTGGGCGGTCTGTTTGCGGGCGGGGTTGGAAAAACACCAATTGTACGCGTAATTGCAAATCGGTTGGACACACCGGTCGTTATGCGTGGGTACAAACGCAGTGCAAAAACCGGCAATATTGGTGACGAGGCAACAATGTTGATGAACGATGGAATTGCGGTTCATGTTGGTCACCGGAAAAGTAATATAATGCTATTAAATCGTCAAAAAAATGAAAACGGGCCAATATTGATGGATGATGGTTTGCAAAATCCGTCTATTAAAAAAGACATATCTATTTTTGTTATTGATGCGGGGTTGGGGTTTGGAAATGGTTTTCTGTTGCCGGCGGGGCCGTTACGCGAACCAAAAAAGCATATCCGGCGTGCGGATGCGATAATTATTATTAAACGTGAAAAATCAAAAATAAAAAAGTTGCCTGAAAATGTGCCGGTGTTTTATGCAACAAACAAAAATGTTATGCCAAATGGCCGATACGACCGAATTGTTGCCTTTGCGGGAATTGGGTACCCGAAAAAGTTCTTTCGGGCGTTGCCAAACGTTGTTGCGCGGCGTGCGTTTGGCGACCATTATCAATATACCGAAAAAGATATTCAAAATTTAATGAATTTGGCAAAACGCAAAAATGCAAAACTGGTGACCACGGAAAAAGACTGGGTGCGGTTGCCGGAAAATGTGCGCGACAAAATAAAATATGTTAGATTAGAAACAAACATAGATGAAAAATTCTTTGATTGGTTAAGGGAGAAATTAAATGCCGACGATAAAAAAGTCTGTTAAATTTTCCGGGGTTGGAATTCATTCGGGGGCGCCGGTGAGTATGGTTGTTAAACCATCAAAAAAACGTGGAATATTTTTTCGGCGGACGGATTTAGGTAAAAATTTAATACCTGCAAAATTTGATAATGTTGGCGATACAAAAATGCGCAATACCACAATTGGTGATTTAGATTCTGCGCACGTAAAAACAATTGAACATTTTATGGCGGCAATGTTTATGGCCGGAATTGACAGCGCAATTGTTGATATAGATGGCCCGGAAACCCCCATATTGGATGGCAGTGCGATTGAATTTTACCGCAAAATATCGGCGGCGGGTGCAATGGGTGGCAAGATAAAGCGTATTATTGTGCGGCGTCCAATTTATGTTGGTGCGTTAGAGGTTTTTCGGTCTTTGCCGTTTTGGACACGTGCAAAAATTTGGTTTATGAATTTATTGGCCCGCCGCAATATTGATGGTTTCGTTAAATTGACGCCAAATGATAAAAATTCTTTGAATATATATGCGACCTTGGTTTATCGTGAAAAAATCATAGGGTATCAAAGTTTTTCATATACTTATGATGGAACAAAAAAATCGGTCGCAGATTTTGTTAAAAATATTGCGCGCGCACGGACATTTGGAAAATATGCAGAATGGGAATACCTGAAAAAACATGGTATGGCGCGTGGCGCAAATGAAAACAATGTTATTGCGTTGAATGATGCGGGGGACGGAACATTGAATAAAACTTTCTGGCCAGACGAATTTGTGCGTCATAAAATCATAGATGCAATTGGCGATATGTTCACGTCCGGTGCGTTTATTGTGGGAAATTTTGAATCGTACAAGGGCAGTCACGCAATGAATAATATGTTGCTTAAAAAATTGTTCAGTAATCCAGATAATTATGATATAATAGATGTGTGAACAAAAAAAGGAAAAAGGATGAAAAAATATTTAATTATGATTTTGTCTGCGATTGTACTTTGGGGATGCGGCGGATATATCAAAAATGAAAACGGCAGTGAATATATCAAGCAATTGGACGGTGAACCAATTGGGTGCACTTTCCTGTATAAATTAGAATCAGAAGTTTCGGTTTATGACCAAGATGATGCACGGCGGTATTTGGAAAACCGTATCGCAGACCAGGCGCGCCCCGGTAATGCGTATTGGATTGTTAGTCAAAGAACACGGCCAAATGAATGGGTGATTTTTGGACCGGAACGTGCATTCGTTTTGGCGGCAAATGTTTATGATTGCCCAAATGTACGGACGGTTCGGACCGCGCGTTCTGATTCGGCGATGCCGGAATATGAAATAAAACCGTGTCGTGGTGTCACGTTTAATGGTGTCAATGACGGCAGATGTTTTCAATAAAGTAAAAAAATATATAAAAATTAAAAACCGTTATGAAAATAACGGTTTTTTACACTGGAATTAAATATTGTTTTTGTGTTATAATCTATCACAGGTAGTGCGAGAGAGAAAATTTGTCAGGACAATACGTACATATTAAACGAAAAAAGTATGCGGCGGGATTGCTGTGGCAACCGTTGGTTGCGGGATTTACGCCACGCGCATACGCATACAAATTGGCACGCGGAATTGACCGCCGGTTAAATCAATATATTTCATATAATGGTATGGTTGGTTTGGGCGCGCGCGTGAACGGTCAACGTTCGGGTATGCCATCCATTGCGGCCGAAATTGTAGAGGCATTGCCCGGATATGCATCAATGCTCTGTGCGTTTATGGTTGATAATAAATTTGTTTTGGTTGCCGTTAGAAACGGGGTGATAATTTATGATTTGATTTTCGATTCTGAATCTGCGGTCCGTGAAAAATTTGCAGAATTGGCGGAAATACCCGATTGGAATGCATTGTTTGCGCCTGCATCTTGGGGGATGCCGCGCACGGTGGAACGTGACTTGGCGGATTTGGTTTTTGGGCCCGCGCACGGTGTGTTGCGTTCGATAAGTCATTTTGGTGCGGGTCTTATGTCGTTGGCGATTTTTGCGTTATTTGTGTTTGTGTTTTTATATATTTTCCGCGAACCAATAAATGAAATGTTTTCGCCTAAACCCCAAATGGCACGTCAAAACCCAGAATTGGCCGCAGAATATCATCGGCAAATAGAAGAAAAAAATAAAGAATTAGATAAAGAATTTAATATGCGTCAACCCGCGCCGATTGAACCTTTGGTGATGCCGTACGAATCTTTGCCGGATCCGGGTGAGCGTGCAGATTTATGTTATCGTGCAATTGGATTTTTAATGCAACAGGTTCCGGGGTGGAATCAAACGGTTGCCGAATGCGGCGAAACACACGCGTTTGCTACATTCAAACGTTCTTTTGGAACATTGGACGATTTTTATTCGGTTGCCGCAAATGTTATGCCCGGTATATTTGTTCAAGAAATAAATGATAATGAAATTTTGGCGCGTGCAAAATTGCCTGAACGTATCGCGGTGCCGTCACAAGATATACGTGACCCGGATTCAATTGTCCGCGAATTGACAAGTCGTTTCCAGGCAATAAATTTGGACCCAAATATAACAGTTGTTGTCGATGCAGTTTCGAATGAAACCCAATCGGCAGAAATATACGTTGTCGAAGTTGCGGTGGAATCTAAATTGATACCGTCTCAATTTATGTTGATTTTTGAAGATTTTGGCGGCGTATATATGACCAAGGCGGCGTGGAACGTGGCCAGAAAAATGTGGAACTATGAGGTGATAATCTATGCAAAATAAAATAAAAATGTTATTTGTTTCGGTTTGTGTTTTGTTCGGTGTGACATCCGGATATTGTGATACAGTATTCGAAAATGTTGTCGATGTTATCGAAGAAGTAAATTCAAACGATATCGCGGCAAATGAAGAATTTTCCGCAGACGCAATCGAAGATTACCAGGTTGATGGTTCTTTGTTCCAGCAAATCACAGATTTGGAACAAGAAAAGGTTTTGATGCAATTGGAAAAAGAACGCGCGCAATTGAACCTGGATTTGGACCGGTTGGCCGCAGAAAAAATCAAATTGCATATGGAAATTGATACGCTGTCGGGACGCGCGGAACAACAACAACAAGAATTTGAAACAGAACGCGCACGTTTAGAGGCCGAAGCAAAACGTTTGGAATTGGAAAAAGAATCTATGGTCAACAAACAACAAGAAGTGCAAAATCAACCACTAAGACAGCAATCGTTCGTGGCCGAGGCACCAAAAGATGTTGAAATAGAAAAAAATTACAAACTGTTGAATGTATTCGGTGCGGGCGCCCAATTACAGGCAACCGTCCAGGATTTATCCAATGGGCAAAACAAACGTCTTAGTGTTGGAAAACAATTGGATGGTTATACCGTTAAATCTATATCGTTGGACGAAGGTGTTGTGTTTATCAAAGACGGTGAAATTCAAACATTGAATGTTGGTAATAAAAATTAGTTTTGGCATAACAGATGAAAAACGATGACAAGAATGTTTTAGAAAAAACGCCTGATTCCCAAAAACCGTCTGTGCCGGCGGGGTTGGAACATGCCGATAACAAAGAGATAATTGAATACCTGTTCACCGAAAATAATCATTTGTTGACGGCGCCGGGCGGTGAATTTGAATTACCCAAAGAAACCCAGGGTTTATTGGCGTACTTTTCGGGTGGGTGTCTTATTATTTCACGTACACATCGATATGATGGGCGTGTAATTGCGTTTATGGATTTGTTGCGCAAAAAAAATCGTCCTATGCGCATACCGTTTTATTCTGATTTGGGTTTGGTGTCTGCGATATATAAATATTATGAAAATACCTTGGGCGAAGGAAATCGTTCGCGTGTCGATTTTAACAACCAAATGCAGAAAGATTTTGTTGATATTATTGCCAAGGCCGCCGCACAAAAGGTTTCGGATATTCATATTGAGGTTGCAGACCAAACAACAATATATTTCCGTATAGACGGCAGTATGCAACCGGTTCTGGAATTTAATTCGGGGTGGGGCGAATCTTTTGTTCGCGCCGCATTCGCATCGGCCGATATTTCAAATGCGAACTATGCCCAAAACGAATATCAATCGGCCCAAAAAGACGGGCGCACACCGTTGCGTGGGACAAAAGATTTATATTTGCCCCAAGGGGTACTTAGTATAAGAATGCAATTTAACCCGATTGCATTTGGTTCGCGATATGTCGTTATGCGATTGTTGTATGATAATCCGTCTGAAAACATAACAACCGAACAAGAATTTGGAAAATATGAACAAATACTTTTGCGGCGTCTGCGTTCGTATCCAACGGGTTTGGTTGTTGTTGCCGGTCCAACCAGTTCTGGTAAATCAACAACGTTGGTTCGCAATATGGTGTTGATGTTAAAAGAACATAATTATGAAATCAACCTTATCACTGTGGAAGACCCGGTCGAACAAAAGATTTTTGGTGCGCATCAAATTCCGGTTGTGAATACCGCAAGTGAAGAACAGCGCGAAGCCGAATATACCGAGGCATTGGCCGCCGCACTGCGCAGTGACCCCGATACATTGATGGTTGGTGAAATAAGAACTTTGGCCGCCGCGCAATTGACGGTTAAGGGTGCGTTGTCGGGGCATAATGTGTGGACAACACTGCATGCGAATTCTGCGATGGCGGCCCTGGTGCGATTATTGGATATGGGGGTCGAAGCGTTCAAGTTAAAAGAAGAAACGATGATGCGCGGTTTGGTTTCTATGCGTTTGTTCAAAAGACTGTGTCCGCATTGTCGCGAAAAATTAAAGAATCATCCGGAATATCCGGAATATGCCCGTGTGATGGATACGTTCGGCGATTTGGGATTGAATCAGGTATATGTTCGCGGCCCGGGTTGTGACGCGTGCAATGGAACCGGAACATTAGGACGTATCAAGGCCGGTGAAATTATAATAACCAACAGTGAATTTTTACAATTGGCGTTGGCCGGGAATACCGATGCGGCCGTCAAATATTGGTTGGAAGAAATGGATGGTCGCACATTAAAAGAATCTGCATGTTCTTTGATGTTGCAGGGTATAATTGGTGTTGATGAATTGGAACGCTGGGTTGGACTTCTGGACAGACCGGGGGTTTATTGATATGAACAGACTTGAAATATTTTACGCCAAAATGGTTTGCAAACTCAGTAATGACAAACGTATATCGATTTGGCGTAAATTGGTTTCATTGCTGAAAAATGATTTCACTTTGGTGAACGCGTTGAACCGGTTGCAAATGATAGAATCGCATGGCGGTGCAAAACCAAACGAACCGTTTGCAATATGTATGCGCGAATGGGAAAAAAACCTGGAACGCGGTCTTAGTTTTTCCGAGGCCACACGTGGTTGGGTTCCGGCCGAAGAAACATTACTGCTTACATCCGGGAATATGTCCAGTTTGATTGTCGCACTTGAAAATGTCGGGCGTATAATTGTTGCAAATAAAAGAATAGGGGGCGCAGTATTCAGTGCCATTGCATACCCGACATTATTATTGGTTTTGGTTTTTGCGATTATAATTATGGTCGGGCTTTATCTGGTTCCGCCCCTGTCCGCGGTTGCCGGTGATAATATGGTTTGGTCTGGGGGCGCGGCGTCACTTATATGGTTATCAAATTTGGCCGGAAATTATTGGAAACCTTTTTCGGTGGTGTTTGCCGTGATGATGTGTTTTATATGGTGGTCTTTGCCAAGACTTTCGGGACGCGTTCGTGCGATGTTGGATAATTTGCCACCATGGAACATATATAAAATTCGTTTGTCGGTCAGTTGGATGATGTCGCTTTCTGCGATGGTGGCGGCCGGTGTGACGATACCGGACGCAATGCGAATGTTGGCGGATAATTCAAACAGGTATCTGCGGCGTATTTTAGAAGAAACTTTGCATTATATTGCAAATGGTGACAACCTTGGGAACGCATTACAGAATACGGGGATGGATTTTCCAAACAATGAACTGATTGGCGATTTGACAATTTATGCCGATATGAACGATTTTGATGAAAACCTGACCCAGATTTCAAATGACTATTTGGAAAATTCTGTTAAAAGAATCGAATCTTTGGCGGAAACATTGAATACGGTTGGAATATTATTGATATCCGGTGTCATTGCGTGGATAGTGTTGGGAACATTCCAAATGCAAGACCAAATCACGGCGTTTTTGAGTTAGCGGTTAGTAGATTCTGGAATTTTATATTTGATTTTTAGTTGATTTTATTATATGTTTCCATTGTCAACAGGCGTTCTGTTGATGAGGGATTAAAGAACCTCTATTACGTTAGTGTCCGTGGGGACATAAAAACCCTCCAACCATCGGTTGGAGGGGGCCTGAATAAATGAATAAGGCCCACCTATTTCTAACGTAATAGTTCTTTAACCTCCAACCGTCTTGATTTTTTCCGGGCGGTTTTTTGTTAAATAAATCAAAAGGAGAAAATATTACAAAACCCAAAGTAAAGGTTTATTCCGGCAAAGAAGAATTGATTACCGCGGTTTTGGATTTTTATTCTAAACATCCCAATTACAGAATGTCCCAAAATGAATTCGTTGGTTTAATTTGTGCAATAACCCAACAAATGATGAGTGATATTTAGTATAAATTAGTTATCATCAACAATCGCCACCAAGCCAGACATGGTCGGGCGCAGTCTCGGCGTAGCAATCGCAAGATTGCGAAGACGGATAATCACTCTACACCATAAACGGCAGGTTTTCTTTTATCAACGCTGTTTAAAGATGTTTATAAATTTCCTTTGTTTCTTTGGTTGGGTATCGTTTTGTTTAATTTTTTCTGTGGCACGTTCCAATACTTTTGTTGCCATTTGTTGTTCGATTCTTTTTATTGTTTCGTCAGATGTAATCCATCCAAAATCCATTCGTTGTATTCCATATTTTTCAAGTGATTTGATTTTATTGTTTAATTCTTCCTTGGTTTCTTGTTCTGTGCGACCGGTTACAAACTTCATAATGTCTGCTATTGGCAACCTGTAACAAATTCCGTAAAGAAATTGTATAAGCCTTTGTCGGTTGTTGATATCAAAATTGTACAGTTTTAATTCCGGATTTAATTCCAGTATTTCATAATACAGTTCGTGCAAAATTTGCATATCATTTTCTGGTGGATAATGCATATTTTGCCATGCTTCCAGGTATGCACTTTGTTTATCTTTGATATTTATTTTTCCTGAAATAGTGGCAAAGCCGCGTTTCTTTATCATATAAAAATGGTATTCTATATCGGACATATTGTTTGGGTATTTATAATCTGCGGCAATTTTTGTTCCGAATTTATTGTCAAAATAGATTACACTGTTTGCGCCGTCCATCGCGCCCCGACCTAGTTTTTCAATAATCATTTTTTCAATTTGTCTTTCGGTTGGATGAAAAAAGCTTTTGTATTCTGGGTGATGTTTTATAACGTAATCGTAATATTCTTTGGCAGAAAAATGTCTTTGTGTTTTAAAAAAATCTGACAGAATATACCGCAATTCGGTTGCATTATATTCGTATGCCGGATATTTTTTTCCAAAGATTGTGACAGTTTTTGTCATAACGATATTCCTTTACACCATAAACGGCAGGTTTTCTAATGTTCCTTCGGCCACGCGCAGGTTCACGTCAATCATCATAAATACGCAATCGGGACTGGCCGTGGCCAGGTCCGGATGAAACATATGTGATGACAGCAAGTGACTGGTATTCACGGATATCTTGGTTATCAAATGGTCGTCATCCAGCAGGGTATAAATCGGTCCCGCGTCACGTGGAACGTTTTGCCCAATTTCGTGTTCGTTTTGTGGACAACGCAGACCGTCGAATAATGTCTTGATACGGTTGTCGATGTCTGAACGCGGAACACCAATAATTTCCGGGTGCAACATTTGGATGTCCAATTCCGCAATCAATTTCAATTTTGGCGTAATAATCGGGTTCCAATCTATGCCACCGACATGACGGGTAATGATTGGGCTTTTGGCCGGGTTCGGCGCCATATATTGGGTCAATTTGTCCCACGGTTGGTGTTCGACCAATTTCTTTAATTGCGGGTGAAATTGCATACGAATGTCGGATATATGCTGGGCCCGTTTTTTGGGATTTATTAAAATTTCGCCAAAATACAATAATTTGAATTTCATTTATTTTTTCCTTTATTTTTTGCCTTTTTCTTTGACAATTATAGCATAATTTGCTATTGTTTTGGTACAAAAAAAGAAAGGATTTTTTAATGTCTGTGAATAATGAATATACGGGTGATTCCATTAAGGTTTTAAAGGGATTAGAGGCGGTTAAAAAACGCCCCGGAATGTACATTGGTGACGTGGGTGAAGGTGGGGCCGGTCTGCACCATATGATTTACGAAGTTGTCAACAATTCTATTGACGAAGCCATGGCGGGTTATGCCGACACGGTCTATGTTTCATTGAACCCGGATGGCAGTGCGACAATACGCGATAACGGGCGTGGTATGCCGTTTGACATCAATCATGAAACGGGCCGCAGTGCGTTGGAATTGATTATGTGTGAATTGCACGCCGGTGGTAAATTTGATAACGAAGGCAACGGTGCGTACAAGGTTTCCGGTGGTTTGCACGGGGTTGGTGTGTCGGTTGTGAATGCGCTGTCCACCTGGTTAGAGGTCAAGGTTTGGCGTGGTGATAAACAGGCCGAAATGCGCTTTGCCGATGGTGTGCCGACAATGGATTTGAAAATCACCGAAAATACCACGGGTCGTGAACACGGGACCGAGGTGACGTTCTTGCCATCGCCCGATACATTTGCGTCAACCGAATTTAATTTTGATGTTTTGGAAAATTGGTTGCGTGAACAATCTTACCTGAACGCGAATGTGCGGATTATCTTGGAAGACCTGAGGGGGGGCGAGAAAAAAGAACGTGAATTTCATTCGACCGATGGTTTGGCGGGATTCGCAAACTATTTGGATAAATCCAAAGAATTGTTAAATCGTGACCCAATTCAAATGATAAAGCAAATTGATGATACATATATTGAAATCGTTCTGCAATGGACGACGGCATATACGGAAACATCGTTGTGCTTTACAAACAATATTCCAAATCGTGATGGCGGAACGCACTTGGCGGGTTTTCGTGCGGGTTTAACGCGCGCCATCAATAAATATATCGCGGAACATAATACGAAAAAAGACATCAACCTGTCGGGGGAAGATTTTCGCGAAGGCTTGACCAGTATCGTTAGTGTAAAGATTCCGGACCCGAAATTTGGTTCACAAACCAAAGACAAATTGGTGTCCAGTGAAGTTCGCCCGATTGTCGAAAATACCACCAATGAATTATTGTATCAATATTTGGAAGAAAACCCAACAACGGCAAAATTGATTGTCGATAAGATTATCGAAGCCGCCACCGCGCGTGAGGCCGCACGCAAGGCACGCGAATTGTCGCGCAAAAAATCCGGGCCGGAATTGGGGGGATTGCCGGGCAAACTTGCGGGGTGCAGTGAACGCGACCCGGCAAAGTGCGAACTGTTTATTGTTGAGGGGGATTCGGCGGGCGGTACCGCAAAGCAGGGTCGTGACCGCAAAACCCAGGCGATTTTGCCACTGCGTGGAAAAATTTTGAATGTCGAACGCGTGCGTTTTGATAAAATGCTGTCGTCTGATACGATTGGCGCGTTGATTACAACAATGGGGGCGGGCATCGGTAAAGACGATTTTGATGTTGAAAAAATGCGTTATCATAAAATTATCATTATGACCGATGCTGATGTGGACGGACAACATATTCAAACATTGTTGATGACGTTCTTTTACCGTCATATGCCGGCGGCAATTGAACGCGGATATATATATGTTGCGAAACCACCACTTTATGGTGTGACGCGTGGAAAACAACAAATCTATATTCAAAACCAACGCGATATGGACGACTATTTAATGGACCAACTGGCAACCGATGGTGTCGTGCAAATCGCAAGCGGTGCGCAAATTTCCGGCGCAGATATGAAACGACTATTGGATTTGGTTTTGGATATGCGGAATGTCCTGCAACCGCTGAATCATATTATGCCATTGCGCTTTGTCGAGGCATTGGCGTTGAACCGCGTATTCGACAGTGAATCGGTCGAAAACTGTGCGGCGGCCGCAAAAATGTTGGATGCCCAAGAATTGGAATTCGAACGCGGTTGGCACGTTATGGCAACAGAATTAGGTATAACAATTACACGTACACTGCGCAGTGTGACCGAACAATACGTGTTGTCACGTGACCGGTTGAACAGTCCGGAAATCAACGCATGGCGCCGGTTGCCGGGTCGTGAAGAATTGATGGATACATTTTCGGCACCAACAACACTGACCGTGAAATCAAAATCGCAAAAGATTTGGGGTGCGTTTAATTTGCTGAATACCGCGTTTGAATATGCGAAAAATGGATTAAAGATTCAACGGTACAAAGGTTTGGGTGAAATGAACGCCGAACAATTATGGGAAACAACAATGGACCCGAATCATCGTTCGTTGTTCCAGGTGACCGTCAATGACGCAAGCCAGGCGGATGCCGTGGTTTCAATGCTGATGGGTGATGTTGTGGAACCGCGTCGCGACTTTATCGTTGAAAACGCACTGGATGCAAATTTGGATGTGTGATAAAAGGGGGTATTATGACAAACAGTAAATACCAGATTGATGAAGATGGTGTTATCCACCGTGATACCGATAATATAACTGTATTTAGAAAATCAACAGAAGATTTGTTATATGAAGAATACAATAAATTGGTGTATGATTTGTCGCATCCGGAACGTTTTTCGCCAGAAGAATACAAACAAAAACAGGAAAGACGCGCAGAGATAGAACAAAGCGGGTATGATTTTGTTAAAAGTGATTTTAATCCGTCTGCGTTTGCCAAGGGAAATTCTTTGGGTGGTATTTCGCCAGATTTGATTGAAAAATTTAAGCAAAGAAATTCCGGTAAAAAATAATATGTTTTCTGCAAAATGGTTCTTTGATTTAGAGAAAAAAATAAAAGATATGGGCGCGGACAGTGACGCCCAATCTTTTGATGAAATTCGCGAAATGTTGGCACATCCGCGCAGACTTGCGCCGGACGCGTTCGCAGAAATGTGCGCCTATGTAATCTTGGCGGGCGGGTTTTCACAAAAAACCGCAAAACGGATTCATAAAAATATTATGGATTACATTTATAAAAATGGTGCGGATTTTGACGCGATTTTTCAAATGTTTCATAACAAAAATAAAATAAATGCAATTTGTAAAATTTGGGATAATCGCGCCACGCTGTGCGATGGTTTTTATAAATGCGCAACTGATGAATATAGATTAAAATATCTGGCGCAATTGCCGCATATTGGAAAAATTACCGCGAATCATTTGGCGCGGAATTTGGGCGTCGATGTAGTAAAATATGATGTTTGGATTCGCCGTTTGGGCGCGCAATACGCCGGAATCCGCCGTATAGACGAAAATGGTAAATTGACGCCGGATGTAAAACGGGCATGTGATGATATGTTCGCGCATATGGTTGCGGCGACCGGGCTTCCGCGGGGATATATTGATGTTGTGTTATGGAAATCATTACAAATAGGTTTGATAAAAGTGGGTAATTGAACGGAGTGAACGATATGGATGTGAAAATAGAAGAATCTTGGAAACGTGTTTTGGCGGATGAATTTGATAAAGAATATTTTGTTCGCCTGACCGATTTTGTACGCGGGGAATATTTGGCGGGTAAGAAAATTTATCCTGCGGCAAAAAATATTTTTAATGCGTTTAACCTGTGTCCGTTTGATTCTGTGCGTGTTGTGATTATTGGCCAAGACCCATACCACGAACCGGGCCAGGCGATGGGTCTGTGTTTTTCGGTGCCGGACGGACTCACGCCACCACCATCATTGGTCAATATTTATAAAGAAATTGAATCGGATTTGGGCCGGCCCAGTCCCACACACGGCGATTTGACCGCGTGGGCAAAGCAGGGCGTTTTATTATTAAATTCAACATTGACGGTTGCGGCGCATTTGGCGGCATCGCACGCGGGGCGTGGTTGGGAACAATTTACCGATGCGGTAATTCGGGCGTTGGCAACCCGGCGCGATGGGGTGGTTTATATGCTCTGGGGTTCGTATGCGCAAAGAAAGGCCGAATTTGTTGATGCGTCCAAGAATTTAATTTTGAAAAGTGTGCATCCATCGCCACTTTCGGCACACCGCGGATTCTTTGGAAATCATCATTTTAGCCGCGCGAACGAATACATTGCCGCACATGGCGGCACGCCGATAGAATGGTAATATAGTTGTTAGTCCGTCACGACCGCGGCGCGGTCATGCCGCGACAGGTGTTAGTGGCTAGTGGTTAGTTATATCTGGAATAAGCGCACAATTACGAAACTATTCCAGAATCTACTAACCACTTACTCTATCCACTAACCACTATTTTTGATTTGATTTTTTTGTGTTTTATTGTATATTTATGGCGTCAACGGGTGTTCTGTTGATTGGGGATTAAAGACCCATGTTTTACACCAGTGTCCGAGGGGACACAAAATACCTCCAACCGATGGTTGGAGGGAGGCGAATATATTGAATAAGCCCACCTATTTCTGGTGTAATAGTCTTTAACCTCCAACCGTCTTGATTTTTCTGGACGGTTTTTTGATAACTTTTGAAAAAAACCAAGGAATTAAAAATGCAATCAGAAGCAGATAAATATCTAGAAAAATTACATAAAGAATCGCTGATTTTCTGTTTAGAAAAATTCTTTGATAAACATCCAAAATATAAATTCACATTCAGTGAACTGTCTTTGATTTTTGGTTTGTTGTCGCGCCAGTTTTATGTGCGCAATCACAAATTATTTAGTAATAATAACCATCAAAAATTATAATTTACACCGATGCCGTAAAATGCGTATGAATAGTTCTGGGGTGCGGTGTTGCCGTTTGAAAAATGGTGCATAAATATTTCAAACCCCCATTTGTCATTTATGTGCCAACCGGCAATAACCTTGAACTGAAACAGTAATTTTGCGCCCAGGCGTTCGTTCTGTTGTGCCTGCATACCGACACCTGCGCCGGCGGCGACATAGAAATTTTTGTATTCTGATAACCGCACATCACCCGATAACATAACCATTGGAATCGTATAGTCGCGCCAATGCCAACCATATTTGTCGCCGTATCCCAATGTCTGGTTGACGTTTAAAGATTGGCGCGCCGGAACACCAAAAAATGTTGTCGGTTGCGAATAACTTAGGCTGAACAGGTTAAATGGAACGAATTGGTTCGGTGGGGGTAATATGAATCCACTGTTTATACCCTGGCCAATATTGAACGATAATTGGTTTTTATAAAAACCGGTAAAGGTGTTTTTGCCATCCGCCCCAAACGCCGGCATCGCGGTTAAAAAAATTGCGGATAAAATAAAAATAAAACGCTTCATTGGTTATATATTATACACCTTTTTTGATGATTATTCAAATCGTATTGTCTTTGTCTGGGGACGGACGGGATAAAATCATACAATTTGCGCCGGTAACATAAATTCTTGCATTTGGAAAAATGTCTGTTATAATCGGTTCGTTTTCATGGCGGCGTAGCTCAGTGGTAGAGCAGAGGAATCATAATCCTTTGGTCAGGGGTCCGAATCCCTTCGCCGCTACCAAAAATTCAACCCCGATTTATTCGGGGTTTAATTTTTGGTATAGTCGCGACGGATGAGGACCATAGGTCCGACAAGCAGTAGATTTCACAAATTAAATGTAGTGAAATCGTCACGATTGCCGCGCGGCTGGCACAAAGTGCCAAGCGAGCGAATCCCGAAGCTGTATTTGGAGACCGGCAATGGGGTCCGACCCGCAGGCGAAAGGCAGACGGACAAAATAGATAAAATCTCTACACATTTGATACACAGGTGTTTACACAAATAAATCCTGCAATTCGATAAATTTTAATATACTTTTACATTATTTTGTGCAGCCCAATTCAATGCTGGTTTTGGAAGTTCTGGTACAGCTTTAATAACAACAATACCTAAATGTTTACTGAACAATATATCATCAACTTTGTGTGCATTTTCGTTTTTGGACACTGTATGCATCATCATGGCACGTGGGGTTATATATTGCAAACTAGCTGGTAATCCATTGTTGTACGGTGTTCCACTTGGTAAAATCACATATGCATTTGGTTCTGCTGCAAATGCGTTTTGGTCTAATAAATCGGTCGCAAATTTTAATGATGGGCCAAATGTGTTTTTATAAAATGCATAAACATTTTGATCCCTATCAAATCCTGCTAGTTTATTAGGACCAGCAGCCGCGCCAAGAATGAAGCAATTTGTAGAGTAAGCACGAGAGATTGTATCTGGTTCTTGAATTAAATCATATGATGCACTGATAATATCGGTCCAAGATTTGGTGGACAATTGTTGTTTATTTAAAATTTCTTTTGGGAAAGCAACAGTTAAATTATATATGCATGTTTTTTTCCATTCGGCAATGATTGAATTCATTTCTGTTACGTATTTCATATTGTAATCCTTTTTTATGCCTTATATTACACATGTTTTCTGGGATTACAAGTTTTTTATGTTGACGTTTATTTTTATCAATATCAAACTTAGTATAACTAGTATCCATATGTGTGTGGTTTGTGTATTTTGGAGTAAATGCTTGTCCTTGTGGAATGGTTGAATAAAAAAACGACCGGTTTTTTAGTTTTTAGACACTAGTATGCCCTACACAAATCGCAATCTACATAAAATTCTTTTGTGTTATTTGGATTATTGCAATCCGCACACAGAGGAACAATATATGTAGTCGGATCAAAGTAAGTATCTACTCGTTTCACATGTCCGCCATGTTCTGCTTTATTAGAACATCCACAAACACTACAAGTAGAAGCTTTGTGTCCAGTCATCTTTTCCCAATATTCCAACCAACTTAAATTTTGGTATGGATATGGAGGAACCTGTCCGGCGGTGCCAGACATATTTTTCACTTTATATTTCGCCATTTTTTACTCCTTGAGTTATGGCATTAACAACACCCTCGTCAAAAAAATATTTGACAAGGCACCACTAAGCGATGTAAAGTGAGAGCACAGAATAAGCTAAGCACTTTGTAATCGCTTAGAAAGGACCCATTTTTAATGGGTCTTTCATTTCCGATTCATATATTTTTTGAAGAATTAAATCAAGGAAAAAGTGTATAAGCTATAAAACGCGGAAAACCGCCGTTTTTAGATGTGCTACGAATCGATGCGAATCGCATACATGTCATTATTCCTCATTGGTTAATTTTACAATTCTGTCAAAGTCGCTTTCGATGTTTTGTGTCTTGTTGAATTCATTGTATACGGCTTCGGCATATTGTTTTGCATCGGCGGCACTTATGCTGCCCAAGCCATGCAATACTTTATAATCATTAAATGTAAGTAGTTTATCAACAGATTCTGCGAATTGTGCCATATTAAACGCTTTTTTGTCTTCGATTTGGTGTTCGATATAGTCAAAAAACATTGTCACCAAGCGTTCAAGGTCTTTTAATTCTTTTTCGTTTAGATAATTCTTTGCGATGGACACATCTGTTTTCAATATGCGACCATTTGGGGAATTTTTCCATGTGGTCAGTCCCATATGTGGTTTTTCCAAGTTAGCGCGTCCCTTGATAATTTCGGCAGCGGTATGTCCATGTATTGCATAGTGAAATTTGTTCTGTATGTTCGCGTAAAAGTTGAAAGCAGTTTCAGAATTCGGGTCATAATCAATACTGCATTCGGCAAAAATATCGGTTATTTGTTGATAAATACGGCGTTCTGATGCCCTGATAGACCGGACACGTTCTAATAATTCACGAAAATAATCAACCCCAAATGGTTTTCCTGCCATTTTTAAGCGTTCATCATCCAGCGCAAAGCCTTTTTGTATGTATTCGTGCAGGACTTTTGTTGCCCAAATGCGAAACTGGGTTGCCCGCTTTGAGTTAACGCGATACCCAACAGATATTATCATATCAAGATTGTAATAATTTGTTGGTTTTTGCGCTGGGAACCCACCGGATTTCTGCAAATGTGCAAAATTTGCACATGTCGTTTCGTCTTTTAATTCGCCATCAGAATATATATTTTGTATGTGTTTTGTGACAACACTTCGGTCCACATTAAACAATTCCGCGATAGCTGCCTGAGTCAACCATAAAGATTCACCATATATCAAACCGTTCAATTTGACCGTACCATAGTCGTCTTTATACAAAAATATTTCGCCATTTATTGGTTTTAATCCTGTTGCCATATACAATCCTTTGATAACAACAATATGGCACAAGTTTATGGATAATACAATAAAAATCCCTAGCTAGCTCAATTTATAAAATCTGCGGAATGGTTTTTTGTGGGAAGTAAGAGGTTTTAGCTACAAACGCATATGGTTTTAGGATAAACTTGGCTCTACACATTCTCTACACACGAATTTTTTTTGCAATTAAAAAATCGCTGTAATCCGCAGGAATCTGCGTTATTTGGTTTTTATCTCAAACTTATCATAATCCTTTGGTCAGGGGTCCGAATCCCTTCGCCGCTACCAAAAATTCAACCCCGATTTATTCGGGGTTTAATTTTTGGTCTAGTCACGATGGATGAGGACCTCAGGTCCGACACGATAGTTGGCGAAAACAAGCAAGTGCGCCGTTCGAGCCTTACGAGTGGAAAGGGGCCCACGAATGAAATGAGTGGGAATATACAATCCCTTCGCCGCATGGTCGCCGAATCATATTTTTATACCGTTTTGGATTTTTTGAATTATAATCACATTATTAAAACGGTGGAAAAATAAATAAATCTAATTTTATGGGTGGTTGTGATGAACAAAAAAGAAATTCTTGATTTATTGTATGCGGCGGCAGATAAAGAATACCGAGATTACAGTATCAACCTAATAACTTCGGTTGATCCAGATACGGTTATTGGTGTGCGGACGCCGGATTTGCGCGCAATTGCGTGTGATATGGTGGAACGGGGAAATTGGCACGAATTTATCGCGGATTTGCCACATCATTTTTTGGAAGAAAACCAGTTGCACACGTTCATAATTTCAGAAATTCTTGATTTTGATTTTGTGGTGAGCCAGGTTAATAAATTTTTACCATACGTTGATAATTGGGCAACATGTGACCAGATGTCGCCGAAAATATTTGCGGAAAACCCGGAAAAATTATTGCCGTATATAAAAAAATGGATTAAATCAAAACACGCCTATACGGTGCGTTTTGCGATATTGTGCCTGATGCGGTATTTTTTGGAAGATAAATTTGATACAACATATGTTGATATGGTTGTTGGCGTTAAATCCAAAGAATACTATGTAAATATGATGCAGGCGTGGTATTTGTCCACGGCATTGGCAAAGCAATATGACAGTATTTTGCCGTATTTCAAAGAAAGACGCGTTGGTAAATGGACGCATAACTGTGCAATACAAAAGGCACAAAAATCGCGCCGCATATCGTCACAAAACAAGGCAAAATTGAAAAAATTGAGGGTGGCATAACCGCCAAATTTTACCCCAAAAATATCAGTGCGACCCAAAGTGCGCATACGCATATTATGGTTATCATTACGATTGCGCTGCCTATGTCTTTGGCCTTTTTGGACAGTGGGTGTTTGTCCGGACTGATTCTGTCGATAATGGTTTCTAGGGCGGTATTGACCAATTCTGCAATAATTATGAAGGACAATGAAAACAACATTATTATACGCGACATTGTTGATACGTCCAAAAAGCACGATAATACAGCGGCCAAAACACATAAAATAATGTCTTGGCGAAATGCGGGTTCCGACCGGAATGTGGCGATTATTCCATCAATGGAATGTTGAAATGCGCGGAATATGCGGCGCAGGCCCGTGTCATTTGATTTCATTTTTTATCCTTTCCGGTGGCAAGTTCATAGTACAGGTCATTTTTCTGTTCCATTTTAGTTCGCAATTCTTTATCAGGAAATCTTTCGCGTAATGTTTTTGTGGCCTTGCATCGCGCACTTAGTGATACACCCAACGCCAATTTGCATCCATCTATTTTTGCACCGGCAGATTCCAACATTGTCGGGAAAAAGTCCATTGCCGATACAGGACGATGTAAATCCGCGCCGTCAAAAATTTTTGCGTTTATAAACACGTTGGCCAAAGGTCTGTCCGTTATAGTATTTAATTTCTTCATCAATGGACCCGAATGTTGTTTATGGTCATTCAACAGGATTATGACGGCGGTCGGGTCCGCATTGCGAAACCATTTTACAAAATCATAGATAATTTTATCGTCACATTTTGTAATGTCTTGCATGGTTTCTTGTTTGAAACCCATATTGCGACAGTAATCCGTAAAGAATCCTTCTAAGTGAGTGTTGATTGTTTCCATAAATATAAAATATGGTTGTTTGGATTTTATTATGTTCGATAACAGTGGTTTAGACCATTCGAATAAAACCCCGTCATCAACGCCCTTAAACGGCCTTTGTTTTGGCGGATTTTTCAATTCGGCATATATTTTTTCACCGTCAATTACGTGGTCAAAACCCATGTTGTACATAAAAGATTCTTTCTTGGAAAAATTACCACTGGCCGGGAAAATAGACCAAGTTTGATATCCGGCCCGGTTTAATATTTTCCCTATGCCGTATGCGCCGGTCATTTTGTCGGTGTTTCGATAACTGGTATAGAAAAGTGGCAGGCCGGATACAAATCCGGTGATTGCCGCAATTGTATGTGACAGTCCAGATATAGAATGATAATTTTCAAATGATACATTTTTGTGTTCTAATTCGGTTATATATGGGGTCAGTACTTCGCCAAATTTTTCTTGGTCACCATATACTTTTTCGATGCTTTCCAGTGCGATTATCAAAACGTTTCTTTTTTGTGGCCATTGTATATTTGCGGTTTCGGGGTCAACGTATTCTGTTTCATAAAAATTTGATTTTGTGAAATTGAAAAAACTGCCGAATTGGACATTGCGTATGGCAATTTGTATAATCATAAATGTCGTATAGCAACCAAAAACCAATAATAAAATGTTTCGTTTGTATTTGAACCGATGACAAATAAATGTGCCCAATGCCGCATAAAATACGGAACGTAAAATAACCTTGCGAACAAAAGACCACAATATTTTGGAATCTGTGCCGCCAATGCCAGAATTTAATACTATCGCGATTTCATCAAAATTTATTCGCCCAAATTCGTGATGAATCCATTTTAATACCCATGCAAAAAATACGATAATAAATAACAAGATAAAAATTTTAATGATTTTTTTGTTCATGGTGGTTCCCTTTATAGAATCATACAGGATTTTAATCATAATGCACAAAAATATCAATAAATTTGTATGCGCGAATTTGTTGTATATGGCTTTTTTCTTATTGTTTGTTCGTATATGTTTTGATACGTTTTTACCGAAAAGATAAAGCAAAAAAGGGCGCAAAATGGATTTTTTTAATATGTTAAAAAATCGCCGGTCTGTGTATGGGTTGAACAAAAATTTGCCGGTGTTCAAAGACAAAGTATTTGATTTGGTTCGTGATTCTGTGCGGTATGTGCCAGATGCGTTTGATATGAAAAGTCAACGCGTTATTGTTGTTGTGGATGATGCACACGAAAAATTTTGGGACGCGGTTTATGATGAATTGGTTCGGGCGACCGGGAACCCCATTCCGCGTGAGCGTTTGGATTCTTTCGCGGCCGCGGCGGGAACGATTCTGTATTTCTATGATTCGGCGGTCGTGAACGAGGTGCGTAAGAGGTATCCGCTGTATGCAGAAAATTTTCACGATTGGGTTATGCAATCGAACGGAATGTTGCAATTCGCAATTTGGACGGGTTTGGCGGAAATGGGTGTTGGGGCAAATTTGCAACACTATAACCCGGTCATAGACAAAATGGTCGCGCAAATGTTCAATTTGCCCGAAGCCTGGGTCTTGGTCGCCGAAATGCCGTTCGGCGGAATCGCAAAGCAACCATCGCCCAAGATACCGGAAGATATCGATATTCGTGTTAAAATAGAAAAATAGAGTGGGGCGGTTTTTGCTTGATTTTTATGTTGGCGACTGTATAATCGGTGAGTGATTTACGAATTGCCCTAATAGTCTAGTGGTAAAACACGTCCTTGGTAAGGACGAGTCGCAAGTCCGATTCTTGCTTAGGGCACCACGAATTTTCTTAACTAAAAATCCCGCAGACGCGGGATTTTTAGTTAAGAAAATTCAGTGTCGCGCCGTAGCCCCCCCGTTTTTTGTCGCAGATTTCTTTATGATGAACGGCGAAGGCGGACATAAATACATCATCTGGAACATTTCTGGCACCCTGCGGGCACCACCCTTCGCGTCTTTGACGCTTCGGGTGGCAGGCCACCCGAACGGAAAAGTTATGCGAAGGAGTGTCGCCCGTAGCCGGTGGGGCGAAGGGGGACCAGATAAGATGTTTTATGTGTATTTAATTAAAAGTATTTTATTATTTCTTGCTTTTGTGTGTATTTGGTTTTAGAATTCCCACATGTTAGTTTTAGAACAAGGCATTGATGTGACTAACAACCACGGAGCCGGTTCTAAAAACAAAAAAGTGATAAATTCGGGTGGCACCGCGCATAGTCGAATCTTTATGCGCCCCGAAAAAAAGTTGTTTAACCAATGGGTGCCAAAATCATTTGAATCTTGGTTGCCCGAAATAAAAAGGGAACAGAAATGTTATCACTGAAATCAAAATACAGAACGCATACTTGCGGGGAATTGACCGCGAAAAATGTTGGTGAAACGGTGACGCTTTCGGGGTGGGTACATCGTAAACGCGACCACGGGTCGTTGTTGTTCATTGACCTGCGCGATAATTATGGAATTACCCAGATTGTTATGGATGGTGGAAATGAAGATTTGGAACGCGTGCGTCCGGAATCTGTATTACAGGTGACCGGGCGGGTTGTTGCGCGTGACGCAAGTCAGGTAAATGATAAAATCCCAACCGGCGAAGTTGAAATAAGTGTTCAATCGTGGAATGTTTTGACCGCGGCCGATGTTTTGCCGTTCCAGGTTTTTGGCGATGATGATACAAGTGAAGAATTGCGGTATAAATATCGTTTCTTGGATTTACGGCGTGAAAAACTGCACCACAATATTTTAATGCGTAACAAAATGATTAAATGGTTGCGCGATAAAATGTGGGAATTGGGTTTTTCAGAATTCCAAACCCCGTTATTGACCGCAGATTCGCCCGAAGGCGCGCGCAGTTTCTTGGTCCCGTCGCGTTTGCATCACGGGAAATTCTATGCGTTGCCCCAGGCACCCCAGATGTTCAAACAATTATTACAGGTGTCCGGGTTCGATAGATACTTTCAAATTGCGCCGTGTTTTCGTGATGAAGATTTGCGTGCAGACCGGTTGTTGGAATTCTATCAATTAGATTTGGAAATGTCTTTTGTTGATTTGCCGGATATTCAGGCCGTAGGCGAGGCGATAATGCCAGAATTTATACGGACGTTTTTGCCGGGTGCAAATATATATCCGGAAATTCCACATATTTCTTTTGATGATGCAATGTTGAAGTATGGCAGTGATAAACCGGATTTGCGTAATCCTATTTTAATAAGTGATGTGACGGAAATCTTCCGTGGGTCGGATTTTGGAATATTTGCGAACGCGATTGAAAATGGCGCGGTTGTGCGTGCGATTCCGGCACCAAACAGTGCGGACCGGCCGCGTTCTTGGTTTGATAAATTGGGTGAATATGCGACCAAAGAACTTGGACTTGGTGGATTGGGCTATATCGTATTTGCAGATGAAGCCAAAGGCCCGGTTGCCAAGAAATTGGATGCGGACCGCATTGAAAAATTGCATAAAATTGCCGGTGACAATGCGTCGTTGTTCTTTGTTTGCGATACGGTTGATGCGGCGTCCAAAGCGGCGGGCAAATTGCGTAATAAATTGGGCGCAGATTTAGGATTGGTCAAAGAAAACGATTTTGCATTTTGTTGGGTCGATAATTTTCCGTTCTTTGAACCCGATGAAGAACGGGGTGGGGCGCCAAAATTCACGCATAATCCGTTTTCGTACCCGTTGGCAACATCGGCGGAATTGGAGACGCGTGACCCGTTCACGATTAAGGCGGCCCAGTTCGATATGGTCTTAAACGGTATGGAACTGTGCAGTGGGGGCCTGCGTAATTATAACCCCGATGTTATGAAGAAATGTTTTGAGATCGCCGGATATCCAATCGAGGCGGTTGAAAAGAACTTTTCCGGCCTGTACACATCGTTCCAATACGGCGCGCCACCACACGGCGGATGCGCGTTTGGAATTGAACGTTTGATTTCCGAAGTGTTGGGTAATGGTGACAGTCTGCGTGAAATTGTCGCGTTCCCGGCAAATCAACGCGGGCAAGATTTGCTGATGGGGTCACCAAACGAAGTCAGCGAACAACAATTGCGTGACGTTCATATCCAGGTTAGAAAAAAGAACTAAGCAGTATCGCCCGCGTTTGCGGGCGATTTTTTAATTAAAACTTATCGTGTGTTTTTATAAAACTGCGCATAAAGGCCGGGTCGAAATACCGCATCAATTCAGATATTGAATATCCACGCCGGCCATTTGGTGCAACCTTCAATGATACGGTGACCGAATCGGGCGCGACCGCACGCATATTTATATCGAACTTGGCATTCATTGCGTTGTCTGTGATATCCAACATACCGACCGCGGTTGCGTGACGGATAGATAATTCTATGGGTTTGGTTGTTGTGAAATTCCCGTTTTGGTATTCGCCGATAACCCGCATATTTTTTAACCGCGTTGTGCCGGATTCCAATGCAATCATAATACGGTCTTCTACATTTAATCGGGTCAGGTTATCTGTGTCCATATAGAATTGGTCGATGCCGATTCCGGTAATATATCCCCCGTCAAATGTTAAATCCATATCGCCCGTCATATTATACTTTATGTCGTGCGCAATGTGACCATGGGTCTTAAGGTTTATTTCTGCGGTTATAGATGTATCCATTATGTTTAATGGGTATTCATTTGGTAACAATTTGCCGTTTATTACAAATTTGTTTAATTGGATGAATATGTCGTATGTGGAACGTTCTTTGATAATTGTTGCCAATAAATTTCCGCGCGCGTTGTCGGTAATAGAAAATGTTTGTGTTCCAGATTTTAATGAATATACAAAATTTTTATATGAATTTTCACCGTATATCAATGTGTCGGCGGTTAAATATATATTTGTTGAAAATTCAAATGGTAATAATAATGGTGAATTTGTAAGGAATTCTAATTCTTCATATCGTTCAAAGAATTCCGGCGTTAAAAATACGTCTATGTATAGTTTGTCTGTGTGTAATGTCAACGAACGTTTATCCGCGGTTCCGGTAAATGTATGGCCGGCGATTTTAATGGTTAAATCGGACACATCGCCTTTGTCATTATAGAATCCTGTTATTATGTATTCGTGACTGTGTATCACCCTCAGGTCTAAATCAGGAAACCATTTTTTTATGTCTTGGCCGGTGATGTAAAAGAAATTGTCGTGCAATGTCAAAGACCAATCGTTTGTGTTGGGGGTGAACGAAAAACTGTCGCCGGACCATACCATATTGCCCGGACTGTCCATCATAAATGCCGGCAATGATTTCATGTGTGGGTTTAACCAAGATAATGTTTTATCATAAATATAATCGTATTTGATAGAAGAAGATTTTTTTGTTTGTGTGAAAACCCCGCCCATATTTGCAAACTTAAATCGTATGGTTGCACTTTGTGCGCCAATTCGTTTAATATATGATTCTAATTCTTTCAAATCCAGTTTGCGATTTGATGAAATATCTGCCTCTAATACCCGATTTTTATATTTCAAATTACCGGTTATGTCGCCATAGACAAAATTCTGGCATTCAAAATTATTTTCTGTGCCGGAAAATAAACATTCGGTTTTTTTATCATCCAGTATTGTTCGAATCATTATTTCGTGCGCACCGTCTTTATCAATGGTTCCACCGGTGAACGAAGTAGAATCTGCGATAATTTTATTTATTTGTATATAATCTTGGACACCGACAGCATCTATTTGTACGTGTTCAAAACGATGATTATTAAATACAAGGTCGCCGTAGAAATCAACCTTTAATGTTGTGTCTTTGGCAAAATTAGACGGTTTTGACAGAAAAGAAAAATCAAATGAAATGTTATCGGATTCAACGTTGATTGTGCGCCAACCATTTGGTTCCAATGTAACATCACCATGAAGATTATTCGCAACAATGTCTGTAAACTTAAATCCGTATCCGCCATCCCAATAAAAATTTGTTGTTAATTTGACGTTGTGTGTTATGTTTGGTTCCGAAAACCCAAACCAAGAATTTATCTTGTTGGTGTTTATTTCCAATATACCTGCGGCACCGCCGGATGGAAAGTATTCACCTGTGATGTTTAATTTCAGGTTTTTGTTCGTAACCGTAAAATCATTACCTTTGAATGAAATATCGTATTTATGTTCGCTGGTGCGGACCTGGCCATCAAATGTTCCGTTATAGAACACACCACGAATAATTTTATAATCTTTGCCCATAAAGTGTAATGTGGCGTTATTTACGGCCATATGATATTTTAATTGCAACATAGAAAGTGAGTGTAGGTTGATGTACGGCCTGTACACGGTTATTGTGCCCAGTTTTGCGTTTTCTAAATCAAACAAACTGGAAAACGGCAAATTTACCGCAAGGATGTCTGTGTGTCCGTTTGGGGTTTGAATGTCGTGCGTAATAATATGGGTTGTGCCCAAGAAACCGAAGTTCACATTGCCGTTGATTTTCAAATTGACCCCGGTTTGTGCAAAAATTGCAGATTCAAGGTGAGGGCGTAATTTATTCAAATTGATAAAATTTGGCGCAACCAGCAGGCCAATGGCAATAATACCAATCGTGACAATAAATGTCCAAAATGCCCTGCGTTTATGGTGTGGTTTGATAATCATATTATTTATCCCCCCTCTTGTTTTTCCATTATAATGAATTATACTGGTAAATGTGAATAAAAAAATTTTTAATCTTGAAAGTGATTACAAACCAATGGGCGACCAACCGGTCGCCATTTGCGATTTGGTCCAAGGTATCAAAGATGGTCGCCGGTCCCAGGTGTTGCTTGGGGTGACGGGTTCGGGGAAAACTTTCACAATGGCAAATGTTATTGCTGAACTGGGGAGACCGGCGTTAATAATGGCACCAAATAAAATCTTGGCGGCGCAATTGTACACAGAAATGAAATCTTTTTTCCCGCATAATCATGTGGAATATTTTGTGTCGTATTATGATTATTATCAACCCGAGGCGTATGTGCCAACCACAGATACATACATTGATAAGGATGCGTCCATCAATGAACAATTAGACCGTATGCGGCACAGTGCAACACGCGCAATGTTAGAAGAACCCGATGTTGTCGTTGTTTCTTCGGTATCGTCTATATATGGATTGGGAACCCCAGAACAATATTCGGGTATGAAATTGGTTTTGCACACCGGTGATATGATGGGGGTTGCCGATATAGCACGCGAATTGGTAAATATTCAATATAAAAGGAACGATGTTGCACCGTCACGCGGTGATTTTCGTGTCCGTGGTGATACGTTGGATATTTTCCCATCACACAGCCAAGACCGCGCATGGAAAATTTCTTTTTGGGGTGATGAAATAGAAGAAATTTGGGAATTTGATACGCTGACCGGGGCCAAGTTATATAAATTAGACCGGGTCGCGGTGTATCCAAATACTCACTATGCCACACCGATGCCGTCAATTGTTCAGGCAATTGGTCAAATACGCAGTGACCTTAGTGAACGTTTGGCATACTTTCACGAAAATATGAAATATGTCGAAGAACAACGTTTGCGCGAACGCGTAAATATGGACATAGAAATGATGGAATCAACCGGAACGTGTCGCGGAATTGAAAATTATTCACGATATTTATCGGGCCGTGCACCGGGGCAACCGCCACCAACACTGTTCGAATATTTACCAAAAGATGCGATATTGTTTGTTGATGAAAGTCATGTGACGGTTCCGCAGATTGGCGCGATGTCACGTGGGGACCGGGCGCGCAAGGAAACATTGGCGCAATATGGTTTCCGCCTGCCGTCGTGTGTGGATAATCGGCCGTTGACGTTTGACGAATGGGATTCGATGCGTCCGCAAACAATTTTTGTTTCGGCAACGCCGGCGGAATGGGAATTGAATCAATCCGCCGGAATTGTCGCAGAACAGGTTATTCGCCCAACGGGATTATTAGACCCGGAATGTTTTGTTCGTCCAATTAAGAACCAGGTTGATGATTTGTTGGGCGAATTGAAATCAATTTCTGGACGTGCACTGGTCACAACGCTTACCAAAAAAATGGCCGAACAATTGACGGATTACTTGGTTGAAAACGGTGTGCGGGCGCGATACCTGCACAGTGATATCGAGACATTGGAACGTATAGAATTGTTGCGCGATTTGCGTGTTGGAAAATTTGATGTGTTGGTTGGTATCAATTTGTTGCGTGAAGGTTTGGATGTTCCGGAATGTGAATTGGTCGCGATTATGGACGCCGACAAAGAAGGCTTTTTGCGTTCGGCGCGTTCGCTTATTCAAACAATTGGTCGTGCGGCACGAAATGCAAACGGTCGTGTAATATTATATGCGGATGTGATAACCGATTCTATGAATGTGGCATTGACCGAGACGGCGCGCCGGCGCGAAAAACAAATGGCGTACAATATCGAACACGGGATTACACCCAAGACGGTGACCAAGGCGGTATTTGATGAAGTGACCGAAGCACAAGAAAAGGTTGATAAAAAACAAAGATTCTTGTACACCAAAGAAGGAATCAAAGATGCAGAAACATTACGGAGAGAGATAAAAACATTGAATAAAAAAATGCGTGCGGCCGCAGAAAACCTGGATTTTGAAACCGCAGCGGAATTGCGTGACGCAATTCGCAGGATGGAAGATGATTTGTTGGTGTTGGAGTAAGACATGAAAACATTTATAACAAAAAATATTGATGAAACGCGTGCATTTGCACGGGAATTTGCAAAAGGCCTGAATGCGCCGGTGACCGTCGCATTGCACGGGGATTTGGGTGTCGGCAAAAGCGAGATTGCACGAACAATAATTCAAACACTGTGCGGGCCCGATACCGTTGTGCCAAGTCCAACATTTACATTGGTGCAAACATATATTGCGGGCGATAAAAAAATTTCACACTTTGATTTGTACCGTGTTGCGGATGCGGCAGAATTGGTTGAAATTGGTTTAGACTATGCGATTCAAAATGATATTACTTTGATAGAATGGCCGGATATTGCGACACATATGTTGCCGGAAAATACAATTCATATTGATATAGATGAATATGAAACGGGGCGCAAAATTATTGTGCGTTAGTTTTGTTGTTTGGTAACAGTGATAAAACCGCCAATGGAAAATCGGGGGCGGATGCCAGGTATGAACCACTTACCAACGCATCGGCACCGGCGGCCCAACACAGGCGCGCGGTTTCTGGGTTGATTCCGCCATCAACCGATATTGTAAAATTCAAACCATATTTTTTCCGTGTTGCATTTAACACGGTTATTTTATGTAACACTTCGCGGTCAAATGTTTGACCGGCGGCACCGGGCGCGACACCCATAATCATAACTTCGTCTAATTCCCGCAAAATTGTTTTTAACAAAGATACCGGTGATTCAGGGTTCAGTGCGATGCCTATACGGCGGTGTGCCGCGCGTACAATTTGTACCGCTTCGCGCAGGCCGGCGGTGTTTGTTGAAACAATCACTGTGTCTGCGCCGGCGTCAATCGCACTGCGGGCCCATTCGGCGGGCGCATCGGTCATAAGATGAACATGCAGGTGTCCGCCCCAAGATGCACGAATTTGGCGCAATTCATCAATTCCTCCCGCAATTTGGTTGACGTAGAGCCCGTCCATAATATCAACGTGTATTGCCGAAATTCCACCGGTTTGAAACATTGTATATGTTTCTGGGCGTGCCATATCGAAACACAGCGTGCTGGGTAAAATTGGTATTTGGTGTTGGCGTTGTTTCTTTTTGTGTTTGAATATTTTTAATATTTTATCTATACGATTTTGCACTTTCTGGGCACGTGCAATGTATGCGCGGCGACGTGGTAATTCGCACGCCCATATATATTCGCCCAATGTGCGGACCGCCCAATCTGAATCTTTTTTGATAAATGGTATATCAAACGCAGATGCAATCAATTCGTCAATTCCGTTTATGCGTGTACCACCGCCACCAATAATAATTTGTGTTGGTGAATATTTTTCAATGTATTCGGCCGCGTCATTTTTTATGCCGTCTATTAAATTGGTATAGAAAGGGACAACAATATCGTTCACATCGGCGCATGAAAACGCGTATGCGGAATCGGCCGGACTGAACCGCGACATTTCGTTTGATTTAAGGTCGGCCACCGTGCGTTTAATACGTTCGGCATCGGCAAAAGGTATATCAAGACGGGTTGATATTTCCATTGTTAAATCGTTTCCGGCAATTGCGCGCCCATTATACCAAACAGGCCCGCGTTCGGTCCATATAGACACAGTCGTGTTTTCTGCACCGAAATCTATAAACATTATTGTTTGTTTCTTTTCGCGATAAACGGCGTTGCCCAAGAAATGCGGCGTATAGAACGCATTTGATTGAATATGGGCGCGGCGCAACAGTGTTTGGATTTTTTGCATATATTCACTGTCAAAAAACAATGCAGAAAATGCAGATATCAATTGTCGGTCACTGTGTCCAATTGGTGATAACATATTGCGAATTTTTGGCGTATCATATCGCAATGGAATTATGTGCATAGGGTAAAATCCATCAGGCGCATCAATTTCAGCAATTTGAGATTTTACATCATTCGCGGTGATTTTATGGTCGTTTGGCCAAGTTGTGTTTTTGGCGGTCATTTTGAAATAAGATGGCCCAAAGTTTCCCGTTATATATGCCGAACCAAAGTGTGTGCCAATTTGACGTTCCAATTCGTCAATCACAGATTTTAATGCGAACACTGTATCAAAATCATCAACCGAATAATATGCGCTTTTGTCTATTTCTGCGTTGCGAATGCGATATGCCATACCGCGGACACCGCATGACCCAATGTCCAAACACAGAAAAGATGAATCTAACATATTCATTTATTTGACCAGAATCCTTGCGCTATCGCGCATATCAATTGTTTTAAGGTTTTTAGATAATATATTATGCTTATCATTCAATACAATCAGTGATGCAATTGCCGCCACCGGGTCACTTTCCGGCAACATAACCGTGATGCCCCCGGTTGTCACGATGTTCCAACGCCGGTCATCAATCCATTCAATATAATCCAATTCACCGATAAGATTTGTTGCGGCCTTGGTTATTTGGGATATATCGTTTGGAAGTGGCCCGCGAAACATAACTACGCCGGGTTTTTGTTCTTCCGATGGACTGTTGACAACGGTGCCGTCCGCCGACAAAGGATAATAATATGTGCCGTCCGTCCAACCAGCAACCGCACGATAAAGGTGAACCCGTACAGACAAATTTCCATTCGGCATACGGCGCACCGCCGATTCGCGGACCCCGGGGGTGTTTAATAATCTTTCATTTACCAATTCCAAATTCACAGAGTATGCATTTGTTCCGGGTGATACACCGGTGGCGGCAACCATTTGTGTTAAATCTTTGTTTTTCGTGTCCGCCGATATGGATATATTGCGAACCGTGGATATCGGTCCGTACCCCATAAATGTCATAATTATGCGGGTCGCAAAGTATATCGCCAATAAAATGGCGGCAATAAAATAAAGCCAAAACCAAAGGTTACGTTTCATATGGCGTATTATAGCATACTTTATATTAAATGTAAAAGTGCGGGCGCAAAAAAATTACATTGCGCGTAACAAATATCCACGGCGAAACATACACCGGCGATACGAACCCACAGATTTCGATGTTGTGTTTCGTGGCACCGACAGCAAGGCGCGTTGCCCAACGTCTTTGTATTCATTTGATTGAAATGTCACCCAAAGTCCGTCCCAATCAGGCATACGCGTACTCTGATTCGGTGAAAGCAGTTTTGCAAGACGTGACCGTGGCATATACGACGGTTGCGTTATCCCAAGGCACGCCCTGTGGTCACGAACAAATTGTTCGGTCGTCACAGATTCGTTTTCCCAATTCAAAATTGTTGCGTCATCAATACTGCCCCCGTTTGGGGATGTGCACGCGCTTAGTCCCAATAAACCAACAAATAAAAATATTTTTAACATTCTCATATTTCCTATTATAATTTAATTGCGTTTTGGTGGCAATAGTTTTTATAATGTATAAAAATGTATCGGGGGACAAGATGGCGATAACAGTTCAAAACTTTATCAAATTGGCAAATTTTTATAATCAAACCGCCAAGACTATGTCGGCGATATGTGTCAACAAAGGCGGAATTCCAATGGAAAACTATGTCGGTCGTTTTTTTGCGGCGGACGTGTTAGAATTTGTTGTAGAATATGGTGAACGTTTGGTAAAATCATCCAAGGATGTTTCGCCGGATGTTGTCGCGGTGTTGGAACGTTTTCGCGCCCAATTTGAACATGTGCGTGATTTGACAACGCCTTCGCAAAAACCGATATATGAAATGACGTTGGAAGAATTTGAAAAGGTGATGAACATTTAACCCGGGGTAGGCAAATGAAAAGAATAATGAATTTTGTTTTGATAGGCGCAAGTGTATTGTTGGGGGCGTGTATGCGCGATGATGCGCGTGACGAAAAGGTGTATTATGACACGGTCCAGGTTGTTGATAACTTGGTCATAGATGATAATTCTGTGCCAATTTTTCCAAAAAAGGCCGCTTTGACAACCGATACTGCGCGGCGGTTTTCAATTGAATTGCCACGTCGGTGCACCGTAAATTGGGATAACCAATCGGTTGTGTCCGTTGTGCCGGACGAAAAAATTGAAATGGTGCGACTTGACCGGGGTGATGATTTACCGGAATTAAATGTGTCTGATTATGATTTTAGGAAACAAACCGTTGCAAACGCGTTAAATAAATTATTAGAAGGCGTTGATATCGCGGTTATCGAAGAAGAACCGGGATATGAAAAAGTGTCTGGTTCGGTTGCGTCGGGAAATTTGGCAGATACGGTTGATTTAATTGCGCGATTGGGACGTATGTATTATTCATATGATGCCGCCGGTGGCGAGATAAAATTATCGAATCGGGCCAAATGGTTGATAAAAATGCCGGCCGACCAAGATATTATTATGGCACTGTTGGACGCGATGCATGGTGCGGATGTCCGGAACCTGATTGTGGATTGGGCCGATAAAACCGTTGTGTTCGAAGGAAACTATCAAACCGAGCGCGAAGTTTCACGTATAATCGCGGATATTTCATCTAAAAAGTATGTCCTGGCATGGGATATGGATGTTTATCGTGTTTATCCGCGTACCGATAACCCGATTGTTTGGATGAATATGTTGCCGGCGTTCGGGGATAAGAATATCAAAATGTCTGTGCCGGGTGTCGTTGGTCGCGCATTGGTTGTCGGTCCAGAGGTGAATACCAAAACTTTGCAGGAATTTTTGTCGCGCCAGGCCAATGTCGTCCTTATATCCCAAGGTCATTTTGTTGTGCCCGATGGTTGGCAATCACGTTTTGATATTGGCCAATGCAGCAAAGAAGACCGTATAGAGACAGATTTGATTGTTGGGGCGTCCGCCAAATATGGTGACTATGCGGGGCGTCAAAAAATTGATGCGAAAATTGTGCTAAGGACCAGCAAGGGCGAGTTGTCTTCATTTACAATACCGTCCAGTATTGGTGACAACTATGTCATAATTGGTATTCCAACACATTCGTTTGTGACAACACCGGAAACATTGATAAGCCCGTTTGCGGAATTGGTTGTGTTTATGTCGCCACGCATCGTTTCAATTGTGAATCCGGCGGATATTCCGGATGAACCGCAATTGGTGGGTGATGCGTTACGGAATTTCTTGCGTGATTAAAATTGAATGATAGAATAGGGAACGTTATGTTCACAAAGTTAGAAAGAAAAATTGCATTTCGATACCTGGGCGCGCGGCGGCGTGGGTTTGGTTCTGTGGTGTCGTGGGTGTCGTTGATTGGAATTATGCTGGGCGTTGCAACATTGATTGTTGTTATGTCGGTTATGGGCGGTTTTCATGATACGTTGTTATCACGAATTGTCGGGATGAACGGGCATGTTGTTGTTTATCATCAAGACGGCGCAATCGCAGATTATGATTTTTTGATTGAACAAATGAAGTCCAGTAAAACCGTCGCACACGCGGTGTCGTCAATTGTTCCAATCGCCGAAGGCCAGGTTATGGTGACGCACGATGGAAATAATACCGGTGCGATGGTGCGCGGAATTCGTATGGCCGATTTGGCGGCGAAAACGGTGACCGGTACGCGTATGTATGGTAAATCTTTGCGCGATATTCGTGATGGGGAATTGGTTGCGGGTGCATCGTTGACCCGGAATTTGAATGTGCATATGGGTGACACGGTGTCTTTGGTTTCGGCAAATGGTGCAACGCCGACCGCGTTTGGAACCATGCCACGGATTATGTCGTACCCGGTTATGACTTCATTCTTTATGGGAATGTATGAATATGATTCGGGTTATATATTTATGCCATTGGAAACGGCCCAAAAATACTTGAACCTGGGGGATGCGGTGACGCATATTGATTTGTTCTTGAAAAATCCCGAAGATACGACCGCCGTGCGCGAGGCATTGATTGCCGAATTGCCGGATGGTTATGTTGTGCGCGATTGGCGTGATTTGAATCGCGGGTTTGTTGGTGCACTGCAGGTTGAAACCAATGTTATGTTCTTGATTTTAATGCTGATTGTGATTGTGGCGGCATTTAATATTGTGTCTTCGTTGGTTATGTTGGTCAAAGATAAATCCAAAGATATTGCTGTATTGCGCACGTTCGGTGTGTCGCGGCGCTCTATGATGAAGATATTTATTTTGTCGGGAACCAGTATCGGTGTTATTGGTGCCGCGTTGGGGACGGTATTGGGTGTGGTTGTCGCAATTTATATTGAACCGATTCGTAAATTTTTCCAATGGGCAACGGGGCGCGATTTATTCCCGGCGGAATTGTATTATTTGTCTGAATTGCCATCACGGCTTGAATTCGCAACGGTTGTGGGAATTGCGGTTTTGGCAATTGCATTGGCGTTCTTGGCTACGATTTATCCGGCGTGGAAGGCCGCAAATACCGACCCAGTAGAGGTGTTAAGAAATGAATAATAAAGGAATTATGTAATGGCGTCGATATTAAATTCTTTATCGCGGGCGAAACGGGGCGAAGTGGTCTTGTCGGTGCGCGATATTAAAAAGACATTTGTCGAAGGTGGTCAACCGTTGCATATTCTAACCGGGGGCGGGTTTGATTTACACCGCGGGGAAATTGTGGCGTTGGTTGGTCCGTCGGGGTCGGGAAAATCGACATTGTTGCAATGTGTGGGGTTGCTGGATAAACCCAGTGGGGGCAGTATTTTGGTTTCTGGGACACCCGTGCATGCGATGAACGAAGAAATGCGAACAATGATTCGTCGGCGTAAAATGGGATTTGTATATCAACGGCATAATTTGTTGTCGGATTTTACGGCGGTGGAAAATGTTATGTTGCCGATGTTGGCGAATGGTATGACCGAAGACGCGGCGCGCACGCGTGCAATGAAATTATTAAACTCGGCAAATGTTGCGCACCGGGCATCACACTTGCCGGGACAAATGTCGGGCGGTGAACAACAACGGTGTGCGGTTGCGCGCGCGTTGGCGAACACGCCGGATATATTGTTGGCGGACGAACCAACGGGCAGTTTAGATCCAAATCACGCGATTTCGGTTTTTGAATTGTTGCTGGATTTGGTGCGCAAGAACAAGATGGCGATGTTGTTTGTGACGCATGATATGTCATTGGCGAATCGTGCCGATAGACAAATCACAATTAAAAATGGTATAGTTAAATAGTAAAAATAAAAACAAGGAGAGAGAGATGAAAAATAATAATAAAACATCAAATCGTTATGGTTATTCACGTTGGCAAAGAATTCTGGCCTGGGTGGCACTGATTGGAATATTTATTTGTGGTATGATGGCCGGCGCATTTATTTGGCAATCAAAAACCGGCTATACGGCGGATTCCGGCGTACAGATGGAAGTCGATGCATGTCAAATGCGCGAAAAAGCGTTATTGGCAAATATCGGGCAAAATATAGATGATTCTTGGCCCGATGCCGCGAATTATCATAGAAGAAATGCGGATATTTATGACAGATTGGTTAAATGGGGTTGCCAAGAAAATGCCGGTAAATATCAAGAAATGAGAGACGCGGAATTTCAGGTTTGGGATGCATTGAATGAAATTAGAAAAGAAAGTGTTGATAATAATCCCTGCGATGTTATAGAACGGACTTTGTTGTCAAATGTTATTTATAACTGTGGTGATTCGCCGGATTGTCATCTGCAAAATGCCGAAATTTATTCAAAGATTGTGGAAGATGGTTGTAAAGAAAATCAACAAAGGTATGCACAAAAGGCTTTGGATGAATTACAAATTGCCGAAGGTGTGCGTATAGATGATTCTAATGTGCAAAAAGGCGAAATTCGCGCCACAATCAATACTTATAAAAAACTGCAAATGCAAAACGAGGCAAAAAAATACCTGAACAAAGTTGAAAAATTGGTCAATCCGGGAATCGACTTTATTATGGAATTGCAACGTGTTATCGAAGAATAAATAAACCCAAGGGGGCGGCGATGAATATAAAAATTATTGGTATAATTGCGGCACTGGTTTGTGTGCCGGCGTTCGCGGCGGATGTTGATGATGATATTGTGTATGAAGATGTGGTCGAGGCAGAAGTTGTGGACGAATCCGCAATCGATGAAGTGCCCGCCCCACGTGCGGTGGTGCAACGTATGAGTTGCGATGAAATAAATCAGCGTGTCGCGGAACTGCGCGAGGATGTCAGGGCGTACCCAGAATTGGCGGCGGATTTAGAATATATGTTATCGCGTCAACGTACGGCGTGTGCCGCGCGTGCGAAACGGCGCCCGGTGCATAACTATGAAAATGTAAATCCGGTCCGTGTAATAGAAGATGTTGAGGTTGCGGAAGAGGCCATAGAAGAAGTGTCGGCGGAGCCCGCGGCCATTGGTGAGCCCGAACCGGAACCGGTCGTTGAAAAAACGCCCGAAGAATTGGCGGCCGAGGCCGAAAAAGTGGCGGAAAACCGCGCCAAGGGTTTGTGTGATGACGGTGCAAAACCGAATCGGTATGGATGCTGTGCGGGTGAAAAGTTCAAAGAAGTTTCGCAGATGAAATTTGCGTGCTGTCCACGCGAAGGTGATGGTGAATGCATCGAACCCCGGAAAAAATAACCGTCCGCCATTATGGCGGATTTTTTTTCCATTGTAAAAAATATGCAACGATTTTATTATATAGAATATATCAAGATTTGATATACCCGAGGATTTTCCAAACACTGGGGGCGCAAGATTACAAGAACCAATAAACACAAATTGTTCATAATTCACCAAGATTATAATATAATCAGGACTGATGTGCCCGTTTTGACACACCAAGACAACGGGCAATTTGAATTTGTGGATTGTTATTTCATGGAATTTTTTGTCACGGCGGATACCGATGCGATGGAAAAAATCAATGTGCTGAGTGGGTCTTTTGATTTTGGTACGGGGGTAAAATACGCAATTTCAAAACAATGCGTTTCCGGTAATGTTCTGCGGTTGTTTTTGTTGGTTGGGCCGGATATTGTTAAAAATAATTTCACCCAACCGGATGATTTTTTGGCACTTGCACTGTGTGAACAGGGTCAAAAAAGAACAGTAATAAAATATTTCGAAGTCAATCGTAAATTTAGGCACAGTTATGAACCAGACCAAAAATATAGACGCGTCGGGACCAGTACATTAAATACATTGAAAAAAATCTATGAACACCATGAATTATGCGGAAAAAGTGCCATGGAGGCCCTTAGGTTTTGGATTAAAAATGGTTTTACGCGTATAAACGAACAAGAATTGGATGTATATTGGCGACAAAAATCTCACTAAGGCCAACCCATAAAGCATTGCAGACGCGAAATGCCGGTTACCGTTTTTGTGCGGGTATTTTTTGAAATAATTGAAATTTGAAAAAATTTGATTTTTTTGGTTTTTGAATTCGTGGTGAAAGCCACATATCATAAATCGAATTATACAGTTTGCGTAATTTGGTGTATTCTGGTGATTCTGGATAGAATATATCAGACAGAGTATCGGAACTTATTTTAATACCCAAAACAAAGCTTATGTAATCACGCGGTAAATATCTGATAACAAGTTTTATTGTAAAATCTCGGCCTTCCCTTTATAGACCGCAAGCGATGTTTGGTCCAATGGGTCGTTCCGGGTGACCCAGATATTAGGTTCTTGCAATAAATTTTCAAGTTTTGATATTTTCTCTGCAATTTCCGTCATGTTGTATACCCTGTCGTTTTTTTTAAGTGTATTATAATCACAAAAAATACAATATCAATGATATTAAATGATGGATAGGCCGGGGTGAGTCTCTGGAATGCGCACGGGTGCCTCGATACACAATAATAAAAATCTACAAAAATCTTGTTCCTGCGATTTTTGTGATTTTTCTAATTGTGTATTCTCGTATTGGTGCTGCGCTAACGCTCGCACCCATCCGTGCGTCCCAGGAATAAATAAAAACACCCAAGGGGGTGTTTTTGTTTATTCTGGTTGGGGCGCACGGATTACAGACATTGCCGAAAATCCGCCTTTTTTAGCCCCTTTTCTGTCTTTTTTGACATAAAAACACTAAAATGCCTGACACTTTGCTTGGCACTTTTGTAAAATAACACGATTTTTGGGAAAAGTAAACGATTTTTATGCTATATCCATCGCATTTATGGTATAATTAACAATAATGTTATGTAGGAGACAAAGATTTTTATCCATAATCTGTCTCGGTGCTTTGGTGCCGATGTTTGCGCATGCTGATGAAGCATCTTTGGTTGCAGCATTACAGAAAACATATTCTGCATGCATTGGAATTGATGATAGTTTGTCCGATTTGAAAAAGATGGCGGGTATAAACACTGCAATAACCGGTGTTGGAACCGGACTCGGCGTCGGTGCAACAGTTGTTGGAATTGTAAAGGAAAAAACAGACCAAACAATCGATGAATTATTGCGCGAACTTGCTGAAATGGAAGACGATAAAGATATTCCAACCGAAGAACAAGTGGATGAGTGGTTAAAAGAATATCACGCCAACAAAGATAAAAATACAACTCAATCTGAAATCGATAAATTGACACAAAAATCAAAATCACTTGGTTATTGGCGCACAGGTTTGCTTGCCGGGAATACCGCAACCAATGTAGCCGGGGCAATTATCGCCGGGAATAACAGAACCGATGGTGATTTGCAGAATCAAATTGATAATTGCAAAGCGGCAATAGGTGAACTTCGTCGTGCAAGGGCACAGGCACGAATAGATGGTGTTGATGTGGGTGAAGCTAATACAATTATTTCGGCATGTGAAGGATTTGAAACCGTTGATATTTCCAAGATAAACACTCGTGCCAAAGGTGCCATGGTATCAAGTATTGTTGGTGCAACGACCGGACTTACTGGAACGATAACCAGTGCCGTGGCAAATAGTGATAGTATTCGTTCACAAAAGAATGCTGATGGAACGCGTACAGATAAAGAAAAGAATTTGAATACTACATCTAATGTTTTGGCAGGTGCATCAACCGTGGCATCGGCAACCGCAACGGTATTTAATGCAACACAAATCAAAGCAATCAAAGATGTGGCAAATGTCGCGTCAAAATGTACGGAGGCATTAAAATGAAACGAATTTTAATTGCCTTTTTAATTGTGTTTATATCTTGGAATGCGATTGCTGAGAATGTTTTGCATGTTAATTCAAATGTTGTGTCAGAAGTTTTTAGACGACATATTCCACCGGCAAAGCAGGTCCAGGCATTATTCGAATATAATCAAATTGTAAAAGAACGTGGCGGAATTGTACCAAGTGAAATTCAACGTGTTTGTGCTGCGGCTGGGTGGCAAACTGATTTTGCACACGCAATGACAGATGGTGCAAAATGTGATGCTTTTGTAGAAGATTTATTGAAAAATGCGTCAGTTAAAATGTATGCTGTATGTGGAAAAGAAAAGGGGAAATCTGGTGGCACAGAAAAATGTATAAATGATTTCCAAGCGTTAACTACAACTATGATTCAGGCAACAGGTCTTGCAAAACTGTATGTATATGCCAAAGATAAAACAGATAAAGTTGTTTGCAGTAATACACCACGGTTAGAAACCACAACTGTCACATCAAACATTCGGGGCGGAATGAATGCGGGTATGGCACCAACAACATCAACAAATACACATTACGTTCAATGCAAAGCCATAGATAAAAATATCTTTTATGAATTCAAATTTAATAATACGCGTGGAACAAGCAATTCCACAAATCATCGTAATTTTAAAACGGGTATTTGCTCGGTGTATGGTTATAAACTTCAACCTGCGACAAGCAAAGACAATCGTGAAAAAGCCGGTTGGGATATTTGTGAAAACGCAACACAAAATGCATGTGTCATGATAAATAACGGACTTACCAAAGCACACAGTGGATATGTGGCATCATGGGGACCATGGAAAACAACTTTATCAACCGGTGCACATGGTCGTGTTAACGAGGCCGGCGCCGGTTATAAATTGGATGCATCGAATTTACCGTATTGTATATTAACGGCAAATGTCGGAACACGGGCCGACGGTACGGCATATGAACGCACAGCTTTTGGTTTAGATGGTCGTCATTTTCTAACCAGTGATATTCGAACCCAGGGAAATCAAGAACTACATAATTATATTCGTAAATATGTTGAATCAACGGGATTAAAGATAACTGAATTTGATTGTGCGGAAACATATGTGACTGTGCAATTAAAGGGACGCTCCGACCCAGATGATATGATAACTTGTACAATAAATGGCAGTACAGTTGACTTTTTCTTTGATAGTTTATCCGAATGGAAAAGTAAATATGTCCAAGGTGCGAAACAAGCATTGGATTGTATGGTTTCTGGTGGAACATTTACAGGTAAAAAATGTATAGGATTGGGTAAAGAGCAATGTGAAGTTGTTCGTGCGGCGAATGCGATGTCTTGTCCAGAATGCAAACAAATAAAATGGAATTCTGAAACAAATATATGTGAATTACCTGCATCAGCCTCGGCATCAAAATTAAAACGCGGATTGAATTATACGGCAATTGTAGGTGGTGCGGTGGTTGGTATTGTTATAACGGTTGGAACACTTGGGACATCCAGCGCACCAACAATAGCAATTCTTGGCGGTGTTGGGATAGAAACAGCAGGGTCTGTAATAGAACTGATTGCACAAATGCGTATTGATGAAAAGGCGGATAAATTCTTTACACAATCCGCAAATTGTAAAAATCAGACATGTGCAGAAAAATTAATAAAAGATTATTTACGTGAACTTGCTAACCAATCAGATAGTTTACTGGATTCTGAATTAACCACCGCGGATGAAGAATTTGCACGGTTGTTTGACCTGATACCACCGGATGCAGAATTTTACACAAAAATTGTAGAAAATGGGATACGTGGTGAAACGGTTGAGAGTAATAAACGTGGAACATTTGAAAAAGGTTCTTGGAATTCCGACCAGATTTGGCGTGCGGTTGGTATTGGTTTACAGATAATACCAACGGTTGCTTCCGTTGGTTGGAAAATCGCCAAGAAATCAGATAAACTCGTAAAATCCACCGCCAAACTACGTACTAAACTAACTGCTGCAAGTAAACATGTTGATGAAGCGTTGAAAATAAAAGATGCCAAAAAACTTGAAACAGCCGCAAAACAACTTGATGATTTGTTAACTCAATATAAAATTCAAACAGAAAAGATGAACGATTTATTACACAAATACGATTTTGGAGCTATAGCACCTGGTAATGACGTGGAATTTAGGAAATGGCATGAAGCGCATCCTGATGTAAGGCAAGTATTAGACGAGAGAGCTAGATTATCACAACAAATTAAACAAATTCGATATGAAAATCCTGGTTTATGGACACCCGGAGAGGATGTTGCAAATTATTACGATGTAGAAAACTTACAAAAAAAATTAAAAGTTTTTAAAGATGAAGAAGATGATTATATTTCGGAATTACAAAAAAGATATGATGAATTAAGCAAAGAAACTCGTGGTAAAAAAGCATATACAGAAGAAACATGGAAAGAAATAGGAAGCTTACGCGCAGAAAGAAACGCCTTGTTGCAAACATACGATGATGAAATAACACAATTGTCTGATGAATTGAGCGATTTGTTAATAAAACAACAAGCTATTAATGATGGTTCACAACAGCAGATAGTCGAACAAATCCGACAAGTTGAGCAAAAAAGAGCACAGGTAATACAAGCAAAACAAGCATCAGCAAGTACAAATCCGCGTGTTATAGAAATAGATAAAAGATTGGCCGAATTAGATACGACTTATAAACCGGAAGCGGTTGAATTAATTAATGAAAAGTATTATATCGAAGAATTAATTTCTGATGCTAAAAAAACTGTTGGCGACAAACAGAATATGGTTTGGTGGGAGGCAATTCCACAAGAAATAAAAGATAAATATGTTCAATACATGGATGATACTATGTTAAAAACTTTAGCAGAAGACCCAAACCTTGCGTTATATGTAAGAAACTGGGATGTTGTCAAGAATGATGAACGACTTTATGCTGAGTTTTTGAACGATATTGAAGTTAAACTAAATTCTGATATATTTCCCCAAGGGAAAGGTGTTTCTATTCAAACATACTATAACCCTTTTACCGGGCAACAAGGAGCGACTAATGGACAAGGTGCTATAAGAATGAATACTCATTATTATTTGGGAGAAGATGTTGAAGAAACTATTGGAACTGTGAAACATGAGATATTAGGTCATCATATCGATGCCGTTATGCCTAATTACGGTTTGCAGGGAACGACAATGCAAAATGCAGTACCAAATTTTGGATATGAATTGAATGACACTAAAAGAATACTATCTCATGGTAATACGGATGCTAACATCATAACCGCGAAATCACCTATTCTCGGAACAGAATTTTCTATTAGTGATGCATCTGAAGACGTGCAACACGCTTTGCGGAAAGATGGTTGGAAAGTAAGAGAGACTATGGACAAAGACACTTATGAGCGATATCTCGGAGAAATAACTGAACGTGAAGCGCACTCTATTACCCCAACATCGAATGTCCAAGATAAGGTCGAAGCATGGTATTACCAGAAATGGAAAAAATAGAAACAACATCAAAATGATTCTTTACCGATTAAATGAATTTAGAATGATATGGAATGTTTTAATTAGACCTTAGCACCCTAGGGAATATCCATTTATCATATTGGCATAAAAACTATTTCTCCAATATAGTAAATTATTAAAAAAAGGCGAATTTTAGCCATTTTTTTTGTGTGCAAAGCAATTTTTACACGGTAGGATTATACCTGTAATGATAAAACAAAGAGGTATAATCATGACAAAAAACTTTAAAAATTGGTTAATTAACAATGGATATGCATTATTTACAGCTAATAATCAACCTTCCACAGTGTTCGATTATTTGACCGGTGTAAAATATGTATGCCAATGGGAAAATAAGACAATGGAACAATTAGCAGATTCTATATCTGATGTCTTACCACGATACTTTGACGGTGGTGAACATTATGTCCGTGGTCGTATGAAATCCAGAGCCGTTAGATGTGGATTGCGTCAGTTTAACAAATTCGTTATGGAATCAAGAGTTGCATAAATGAACACTATTGCCGAACTGAACGATAATTTACGTAAACACATTTGGTCCCCTGGTGATAATAAAGTTGTTTTAATCAGGGGTGTTTGTGTTTTACCTTTAACCGAACAGATGTTGTTGTTGAAAAAGATTCAAAATTTTGATTCTTTTAATGCAGCAAATGACCCATATAAAGAACATGATTTTGGCCGTGTTGAACATAATGGGGTTAATTATTTTTTTAAGATAGATTATTACGATAAAACTATGGAATATGGTTCTGATGACCCCAGTAATCCAGATATAACAACAAGGGTTTTAACCATTATGCGTAGTGATGAATATTGAAAACTATATCAAATAAATAGTTAATAAATAATTACCACCAAACCAAAGGAATAAAAAAATGACAGTAAGTGAACTTATTAGTGAATTATCATTTTACCCAGATGATATGGAAGTTGAATTTGCATATAACTATGGGGATTATTGGAACACCACCGTATGCAAAGAAATTAAAGATATTGATACTGGGTATGTGGAATACAGTAGTTATCATCGTATGGATAAATTAGTTGATGTGGATGATGACGATGATGATACTGATTCAGATACAGATAAAAAAGAAGTTTTAATTTTACAATAAGGGGGATGATATGAATTGCACATGCTTTAAATTAGTTGCGAATGGGATTACTTTACCTGAAATTTATTTTCGATATGACCAAGCATGCCAAGCCAGACAAAAGTTAAAAGATAATAATATTGCGATGTCTGTAAATATAATTAATGCATAAAAAAGACCGCCAAGATAAAAATTGGTGGTTTTTAATTACTGTGTTCAAAGTTGGTCCAGAATTGCTCCAATTTTGACTGATGTATAAGTTGTCAAATTTTTATTTTCTGTGATTCTGGACCTGTTTCTGTGATTGTGGGATATGCGTTGGTGATTTCCGTGGAAGGTCGAACAAGATTTCAGATGTAATGATGCGGTCTGTGTCAAAGTGGTAATGCAAGTCAGATACAATTTCTTTGGATGAATAACCATTGACCCCATTGCTGTAAATCGGTTTTACCAACAATACTTCGTGTGGTAGGTGTAATTGCTCCGACGCCTGTTGAAATACCTGTTGAACTTGAAAAAAATCAAAATTGCAATCATAAATCAATACGTGGTAATGCCAATTGGATGATGTTTTACCATGTTCAGCAATGACAATGAATGGGATGTGTTTGCGATACCAGTGTTTACCAAGGATAATTTTTTCGAATTTCAACATTACCTTATGCAAGCGTCTGTTGGACAAATGCAAGTTAGGTGTCCTTTGGTGGATGGGAAATTGAACAGTAAGAAAGTATTGTGGATTATACGTGTTGAACCAGTATTCCAAGGCGTTTTGGGTATAATCAGTTGTATCGGTGTTAGGATATAAATTAGTTTTATTCATTGTTTTTACTTTCTTTTATTACATTGATATAGGTGGATTGGGGTATAATTTTAAACAAAGCAAAAGTTTGATTTTTTTTGCTTTCTGTAAGGTCCGAACAGACATTTCGGTCATAGCGGTATGGTTCAACCCAGCAACAACCGAAACGCCATATATGTAATAGAATATGTTTTTTGGGGGTTGCCCCCCAAAAAATATTTTTTCATGGTCAATATTATCGTTTACTGTCAATCCACATGATATACAGTTTGGCCTGATATCGAATGTTGTCGTCAAGCCATTTGGATTCTAAAATGTTAACCAACACATCACGGATTACACCCATGCGGCGCAATCGAATTAAACCATTAACTTTCAAATCAATGGAATTAGATGTGTAAGGTCTAACTCTGCCTTTCTGTATGTATTTTCGTTTGAACAACTCGTTTTCACAATCTGAAGTTTTGACTCCCAGTAATTCAACAATAATTGTTTTACCAATAGTTTTGACCAATCGGTCAATTTTTCTTTCCATGTTATTAACCTTTTGTGTTTGCCCCGGCGCCACAACGGCACCAGGGGCGTATTGTTCATTAAAACCCAACATATGCTGTAGTGGGTAAGTTTAGTTGTTTTCTGACTTTGCAACGTAATTTTGACAGTTTTTGGACTGCTGACATTGCTCCGGGGTGTCGAATCAAAAAATATAACGCAAGTTCATATTTATGATGATTTGTTATTACGTCATCATCTATGGTTCGGCCCAAGTTTTGTCAAGAATGTCATTAACCACATAACAATATTCACTTTTTGCATCGTTTACCAAATTTTTGCATCGCCATACACGTTTAATGTCTTTTAATGCATTTTTTTCAGCATCATTCTTTGGTTTGCCATACAACAGTAAATCGCAAGCACGTTGCAAAGATTGTTTTGTAGGAAAACCCGGTTTGAATCCGGATTGGAATTCCCCATATATTTGCATAAAGTCCTTTCTGGCTTCTGTGGGAATACTGCCGAAATCAAAATTTCTAAATGCATATATCGTTTGATATTTTGCATCAATTTTTTTTCTTTTATCTTTCATTTGTTCTAACCTTTATATATAGGTTTTAAATTTCTGGTTCTTGGGATTAGGTTGCAAAAGGCACCTCCGTTCTTGGCGGTTCAGTGGATTTGCACCTAAATTTTCTTTACTTCTTTTTTCTTTACTTTGGATGAATAAATGATTACAATATGAAGCGTTCTGATTTCGTATTTTTTCATTTATTTCTTTTTTAGCACCTCTTGGTTCGACGTTTTTATTTTTTTATATATTTATATTGTGTGGAAAATAGTCGTTTTTTCAATTTAATTATTTGCTGTTTTTGCAAATAAATTTAAAAAAATTTTTTCAAAAAATTATGTATAAAAATTATATTTTTACCAACCTCTTGATTTTTGCGGTGTTTTAAAATACAATAAGTCAAAAATGACATCGCGTTTGTCAAAAATGACTTTAAAAAACGAAAAATGAACGAAGATTTTGTAGAATTTTTTGAATATTTTATGCAATTGGAACGATTTTTCGATTCGTTTTTTACGCAAAATGCACACATAAATCAATTCGGCCTAAATCTTTGTGCAATAAAAATTTTGCATAGTGTTTGGTTTGAAAAATTAACTACGCCAACAGAAATAGAAAAAAGATATAAGGTATCTCATGGTGCAGTTAATGCGGCAATAAAAAAATTAAAAGGCCACAATTTAGTTTGTTATAACAAAGGGACAACCATAACCTTAACCCCAGATGGTGAATCGGCAATCAAAAATATACACCTTGATATGTATAATTATTATGTAAAAGCAACTGATTCCAAATTTGCTAATCGTCCAGATAAAAGGGGGTATAACATTTCGCATTTCTTAACATATTTCAGACGCGCAATGCCGTGTCTTTCACTGAAAAACACCAAAAATAACAAGTAATCCCCCCATAAGCGCGTTTTTTTGTGTTTTTACCAGCGCAGGTTATTTATTGACCATGATAATTTTCCATTGGTCAAATTCAGGTTGTAAAAAGTCATAACACAGTTTATCGGCCTGGACTTTGATTTTTTGCAAATCGTGGTTGGAGTATGATTGTTGACGTGTGCTTCGACCTTCCCAACCGATAATATCGTTGATAAATGTTTCTGGAACTGCTTTTGATTCCAAACACAAATTGGCATTTTTACGCAATGAGTGGAAATCCAATTTATGTGGGTTGTTTTTGGTTATGCCGATGTCGTTGATGTATTTAATAAATCCACGTGTGGTGAACTTATTATTATATTGGCCTGAACTGGTTTGACACTTTGGAAATATAAAATCAGTTGGTTGTGCATTTGATTTGGCTTGTTGGCGCTTTACGTAGTCAACAAATCCAAGGTTTAATAATTGCAGTGGGATTGGCACAGTGCGATGCGTTGCTGCATTTTTTAACTGTTTGATTGGGTGGGTATCTTGGAACTTGATACAATCGATACCATCCACATTTATTATATCTGCATATTGTAATGTGATTGCTGCATTACATCTTGCACCAACGAACAATCCGATTAAGGTGGTCCAAAAAACATCAGGGTTCTTTTTAAAATAATCGTTGGCTGGGTTAAATATCTGTTTCAATTCATCATCGGAGTAAGGCCAGTGTGGGTCAATTTCGTCTTTGGATGTTTTTTTGAATTCAGGGATTACATTTATCAAATTGGTTTTATATGTATCTGGGTCCAGGTTGTGTGCGTGCATTATTATATTTTTAATTTCCCTGGTGTAAGTGCGTTTAACACTGCCTTTAACGTTTAATGCTTTGATATTATCACACATCTTTTGAATTATTTCGGCAGTGTAAAATTTTGAATAATTATCGGTCAATTTCAACCCGACACCATTTAATAAATTATTTATACGGTTATAACGTTTTGTTGCAACATCTTTGGTGTTGTTGGCCTTTTTTAACATGGAATCGACGATGTATTCAATGGTGTAATTGGAACCTGGTGCTGTTTTTGGTTTGAAGTTGCCACTTTTTACCATGTTTTGTAATTGTGCTGCAACGGCAATATTAACAATTTCTGTGATTTTTTTAATATCATCATCATCCAGTGTGGATTGTGTTATGGCACTAAGTTTGGATGCAATATTAACTAATTCTTGGACTGTTTCAGGGTCGTTTTGTTGTGATAAAGATTTTTGATGTTGAATTATGGTCTGCCCACCGACATCAACTTTTTCATCGAATTCATCAAATTTTAATTTATTTATGACTGTCTGGGCCAGGTGGATATACGTCTTGGCTTCAATATTGTTTGAATTTAAACTTTTTACCATAATCTTGGCCCTTTCTTGTGCTTCGTAATAATTGGTCGTATGCAAAGATTTACAAAAATACCGTCTTTTGCCGTTTTTTCGTGGTATTTCGACCATAAAATAAAAGACATTATTTCGTATCCACAGGTTTTTATCTGCCTGACATTTTGTTTTGCACTTTGTAAACATAGGTTTTAATCCTTTGGTTTTCAAGGTGCCGAAGCAAAAAAATGTTAGTAAAATAAAGCATTTTTATCAAATGTGCAAAAACAGAACCAATGAACAAAAAAACCGACGTATATGTCGGTTTTCTAATGTTTTTATCTTGGTTGGGGCGCACGGATTCGAACCATGATAAAGAGAACCAAAATCTCTTGTCCTACCATTAGACGACACCCCAAAAGCAGTTGAATTATATTCGTTTTTGTTTGTTTTTCAATAATAAAATATTTTTTTGCATTTTGGTCTTGATTTATAATTATTAAAAATTATAATGATTTTCGGTTTTAATATATTGGTATGTATAACCAAAGGGGGTACATATGGTGCGTAAAGAGTTAGTTAGTTTATTGGAAAAGAATATTTTGCTGTTCGCGAAACTGTCCGAACGCATAAATCGTGATATGGTAAATTTCGGTGAATATTCCCGTCAACAGGCGCAATTTTTAATTCGTTTGTATTTGGGCGGACGTGTGCGGTTGAAAGATTTGGCGGCACGGGAATTCTTGCCGGCGCCGAATTTATGTGCGGCGTTCCGTAAAATGGAACGTGACGGGTTGGTTCTGCGTGCGGTTGATGAAAATGACCGGCGTAATACTTGGTATTCGGTCACAGAAGCCGGCGCGGCGGTCGCAACGAAATTTATAGATATGTTTCATAATGCAATTGCCACCATATTCAAAGATATTGATAAAAATGATGAAGATGAATTGATTAAATCTTTCAAAACTATGAACGGTATTTTAATGAAGATGGAGTCGAAAAATGCGTAAATTTATTATGGGTATTTTCGCGCTGTACGCCGGTTTCTGCTGTATAGGGGCAAATGCGATGGATTTGTCTTTGAATGACGCAATTCAAAAAATTGTGGCGGAATCGAATGATTTGAAAAAGGCGGATGCAAATTTAAAGAAGGCCCAGGCGTCATTGGATGTTGCAAATTCTGCACGTTGGTTTAATATCGAGGGCAGTGCGACATATATGAACCTAGTTAATGTGGAAAAACCATTCGATTCATATAATGTAAAATTGCCACCGGAAATTGGTGGCTTGGTTCCGCAATTGGCGGGTATAAAAAATCTTGAAGTGCCGGATAATATCTTTATGGCGGGTGTGACCGTGACCCAACCGATTTATACTTTTGGAAAAATCGGGAATGCGGTGGACAGCGTGCGCAGTGCGATTAAAATGGGTGAATACAGCAAAGAGATGGTTTCTCGTGAGGTTAAATATGCCGCCGCAGATATGTATTGGACCGCAAAAATGACCGATGAAATTGTCAAAATTGCACAAAAAGATTTGAAAAATGCGCGCGATGCAAAACGAAATATCGCGGTTGCGGGGCGCGCAAACCGTGCAAATTTGGTTAAAATAGAATCTGATGTTGCGACCAAAGAAATCAACCTTAGTGATGCAGAATTTAACCGTGACACGGCGCACAGAATGTTAAAAATCTTGGCGGGAATAGATGTAGATGAACCGTTGAATTTGACAGATGAATTTCCGGAAACTTTCCCAGATATGAAAATGAAAAAATTGACCAGTACCCCAGAATGGCGGGTTTTAGACCAACAGGTTAAAATGTATGAATCCAAGGCGTCGTCCCAACGTGCAAATGGGTATCCAACTTTGGCGGCGGTTGGTTCGTACAATTATGTTACGATGGATAAAGACTTTAAGGGGTTGTTTAATGATAATGATAGCCAGTCCGCATATTGGGGATTGGCGTTAAAGGTTCCAATTTTTAGTGGCGGGGTAAATCGTGCCAATGCCACGGTTGATGCCATGAACGCCGAAGCCGCACGTCAAGATTTGGACAAGTCTAAAAAAATTACGGCGGAAAAATATTCAAATGCGATAAAACAATATAATCATTTGCGCGACAACCTGGCGGGATTAGAAAATGCGCGCGATTTGGCGGCGCGGGCGTACAGTTTTTCGCTTGACCGGTTTGCCGCCGGACAAACATCGGCGGTGGAATTGGCGGATGTTTCGGCGGGGCTGTATCAATTGGATATGGCGTTGTTGAACGCAAAATATAAAATTTTAATGTCTGCGGAATCGGTGAAAAAATTAGAGGAATAATATGAAAATCTTGGGACACGAATTCGACGAAAAAAAATTGAAAAAAAACGTCTATACGGCGGTTTTGGTCGTATTGGCCGGTTGGTTCATATTTCGTTTTGTGATGGTTGCAATTGAATCGCGTATGGTTGTTTTTAACCCGGTGCGGGACGCAAATAAAAATGGTGTATTGGTTGAAACGGTTATTGCAGATAAAAAAGATGGCGCGATAAACTTTCCAATTTCAATCAAGAATAATCGGGCATATGTATCCGGGCGCGTGCGCGCAAAACTGCGTGCCGGGCAAAAAATTGCCGAAGGCGGAACCGTTGCGAATGTATCAAATAATCTGGATTTAGATTCGGGTATGTATGTCGTCCAAACGCGTGGCGCGGTTGATGGTGTGAACAATGTTCAAATTCCGTGTGTCGGTTATTTTGTTCCGGTGTATGCGGTGCGCGAAGGCGTTGTTATGCTTGAAAAATCTGGGGTGGCTGTTTCGCAACGCGTGGACGTTGCCGCCCAAGATTCAACATTCGCGTGTATATCGGGTGGAATAAATAATGGGGACATCGTTATTTTGTCCAAGGTTTCAAACAATCAAAAGGTCAGTAAGTAAATTTTGGGGGATTTATTATGTTAAAGTTCTTTGTCAAGCGGCCGGTTACAACGGTTATGTTCGTTTTGCTGTGGGTTGTGTTGGGATTGGTTGCATTCCCAAAGATGAATGTTGAACGCACGCCGGCATTGGACTTTCCAATGGTGACCGCAACATTTATATACCCCGGTGCCGCACCCGCGGAAATAGAATCCCAGGTGATTAAAAAGGCCGAAGACGCAATGTCCCAGGTCCCAGAAGTTAAAAAAATTACATCCCAGGCGTTCGAAAACGGTGGATACGTTATGGCCGAATTTAATTTGGGTGTGAATGTGAATGACAAGGCGTCTGAGGTTAAATCAAAAATTGATGCATTGGCGTCTGAATTTCCGTCTGATTTGAAACAACCGGTTATTGAAAAATTGAACCCGTTGCAAACTTCGGTTGTTGATATTGCGTTATCTGGGGCGTCTTTGCGCGATTTGAAACAGTATGCAGATGATGTTTTGGCAAATAAAATAACCGGCGTCAAAGGTGTGGCCAGTGTGTCGATATTTGGTGGTGAAAAACGCGCGATTCGCGTGGCGTTGAATCCGGAATCTATGGCGGCCCATGGTGTTACGATTATGGATGTTGTGTCTGCATTCGGGGCCAGCAACCTGAACGTGCCGGGCGGCAAGATAGAGGCAGGTGCGGATTCGTCCAGTGTGCGTTTTATCGGTGAATTCGAATCGGTTGATGATATTAAAAATTTGCATATCACAACGGGTGAAGGCCAGAAATTCAAAGTCGCGGACATTGCGACCGTGACGGATTCTGCGCGTGATATTGAAAACGGTGCGCGGTTCAATGGCGAAAGCGTTGTTATTGCGTCTGTGGTCAAGGCGACCGATGGAAACGCAATTAAAATATCGCGTGCGTTGAACAAAGAATTGCCGAATTTTACCGCGGATTTGAATTCGCGTTTTCCGGATGCGAAAATGGAGATAATTTCTGATTCTTCGATTGTGGTTTCAAATGAAACGTCGGGAACAATTCGCGGAATTGTTTTGGGTGTTGTGTTGACCATATTGGTTTTATTGGCGTTCACAAATAATTGGCGTTCAACAATTATTGCGGGCGTTGTGATTCCGGCATCTTTGATTGCGGGTTTGTTCTTTGTCGATGCCAGTGGTTTTACAATAAATGCAATGACATTATTGGCGTATTCTTCGGCATTGGGAACGTTGGTGTCGAACGCGATTATTCTTATCGAATCGGCGTTGCAAGAAATGCGCAGTGGAAAAAGCGCAGAAGACGCCGCATTGGACGGAACCAAGAAAGTTGCGGTTTCTGTGTTTGCGGGTGTTGGAACGAACGTTGTGGTGTTTTTGCCTTTGGCGTTTATGGGTGGAATCGCCGGTAAATTTATGTCCCAGTTTGGTATGACGGTTGTGTATTTGACTGTCTTGTCTTTGATATTCAGTTTTACATTGGCACCAATGATGATTGCCAAGATATTGCGCATGCCGCGGGTTCAGCGTGTCGCAAAAACCGAAAAAAAGAAATCCAATATGGAAAAATGGTTTGCATATCAATATAAACATTCGGGGCGCGTTATTTTGATGGCGGTTGGCGTATTGTTGGCGTCCGCATTTTTGATGCGGTTCACCGGAAATGAATTCAGTCCATCGACCGATGCGAACGAGATAAATATTACTGCGCGTGCGCCAATGGGTGCAACGTATGAAAAGGCCGAATCGATTGCCAAAAAAATAGAAACCGTGTTGGCGGATTTTGATGATGTTAAATCGACTTCTGTTAAAATTGGTGAACGCGGTTTGCAAAACATTGCGGTTAAAATCAAATTGGTTGATAAATCAAAACGCCGGCACAGTGATAAAGAAATCGCGCGCCGTATGTTGCCTGAATTAAACAAAATTCCCGATGCAGAAATTCAAATTCGTGCAGGCGAGGGCGTGTCATCCGCCATTTCATCGGACATTGTTTTGAATATTTATGGCGAAGACGATGCAAAACGCCAAGAATATGCAACGCGCGCATTGAATGCGATAAATAATATTGCCGAGGTTCAAACGGCGGTCTTTGCCCAGCAAACACCCGGGGACGAAATTAAATTTATTCCAAATGCGGATAAGATGGATTTTTGGGGAATAAAAAATTCTTATGCGGGTACCACTCTGCGTGCGGCGTTGTATGGTAATGACACATATAAGTATAAAGAAAATGGCGAAGAATACCCGATTGTTTTGGAATTTGCGCGGCCGTTCAAAGATGTGTCTTTGTTCGATAATGTATTGTTAAATTCGCAAAAGGGTATGGTGGCTTTGGCCGAATTGGGTGAAATTAAACGCGAAGCGGCAACGCCGGAAATTCGCCGTCTGGATAAAAACCGTGTGACGGAAATAGACATCAATATCGGTAAATCGACCAGTGGACCCGTGCAAACAAAGATTGTTAAAGAGTTAGACAAGATTCAATGGGATATGGGCTATGGATACAGTTTCGGTGGTATGGCGGAAATTCAAAGTGAGACAACCGGTGAAATAGGTCAGGCGTTTTTGTTGGCGACGATTTTGACATTTATGTTGTTGGCCGCGATTTTGAATTCTTTGATTCATCCATTTACGATTGCGACATCTATTGTGACCAGTTTCGCCGGTGTGTTCACATTGCTGTTCCTGTCGGGGGCATCAACGAACGTAGGCGCAATGTTGGCATTCGTTATGTTGGTTGGGTTGGTTGTGAATAACAATATTTTGGTGTTGGAACCAACAATCAGGCGTGTGAATAACGGCGAAAATTTGAAGGTCGCATTATGGACAGAACTGAACGCGAAAAAGAATATGGTGTTGATGACGTCTATTGCGGTTATGGCGGGTATGTTGCCGCAATTATGGAGTGCCGATGGTATGAAGCGCGCAATGGCGGCGGTTATGATTGGGGGTATGTTGGCATCATTGATTTGGACATTTGTGCTTACGCCGGCGTTGTTCTTTGCGATGGAACGCATGCGCCAAAAATTAAAAGGAAAAAAATAAAATGGTACAAGAAATTCGATTTTGTAAGCCCGAAGGTGAATATTGGTTTTTAAGTCCACTGGCGGCATTTCCAATAAAAATGTCTGTGGATGGTAAAGCTTTTACCTTTCCGACGGTGGAACATTATTACCAGGCGATGAAATTTTATGTGTCTGATCCGCGGTTCCACATTGTTTTGCATCAAGACAATCCCGATATGGCGCGATTGCTTACAAAAACACCGGAATATAAAACAAATCGTCGCGCCAATTTTGATGGGCGGAAATTTGAAATTATGGAAAACGCATTGCGTGAAAAGTTTAAACAAAATCCCGACGCGGCGGAATTATTGAAATCTACGGGGAATGCAATATTGATAAAATCTTGCCCGGTGTGTTATAAGTGCGGTTTTGGGGAAGGTTCCGGATTTAATCGTATTGGAAAAGTTTTGATGCAAATTCGGGCAGAATTGCAAAAGTAATATTTACGGGGCGTGGCCCCGTTTTTATTTGATATATTTATTTATATGTATATAATGCGGTGAATTAAAACAAAAGGTTATGATATGTTAAAACCGGTCAAGGTTGTTTTATTTGATTTCGATGGAACACTGTCGGGGCGTGATACGAATATGGAATTTTCACGCTTCTGTTTTCGGCATTCGATTCGACCCTGGGTGTTTTTGCCATGGATGGGGGTGTGCGCGATTGTGCGCCTGGTTAATCCGGGGGGCATTTGGTGGCGGCAAAATATTCGCCGTTTTATTAGTGCAGATTTGGTGCGTCGTTTCGCAAAGGATTTTATAAAGCAACATAAACGCGAACGCTTTGGATGGGCGGCGGACAAGGTTGCTGATGAACGCGCGCGTGGAAATATGGTTGTTTTATTGACTGCGTCGCCGGATTATTTGATTCCAAAATTGGTTGGTGACATGAAATTTGATGCGGTAATTTGTTCACAAATGGATTCTGCGCGTCCATGGAAATATAAAACATTTTGTTGGGGTAAAAATAAAGTCGTGTTGATGGATGCGTGGGCGCGTGAACATAAATTTATACCACATGTCGTGCGCGCATATTCGGACAGCAAAAGCGATTTACCAATGATGGAAATCGCACGTCAGCAAATTTGGATAAATCCCAAAACCGGAATGCCAGTTTAGTGGTTAGTGAAAACGGATGCGATTGCGTCCGTTTTATATTTTGAAAAAGTATAAATTTATGATATAATGCCATTGATGTGGTGGGTTACCACATTGGGGCGTCAGAACCTCTAATTTATAGCGTCCGCGGTGGACGAAAAAACACCTCCAACCAAGCAGGTTGGAGGGCGGTGAATATATCGAATACATCCGCGCTATTTTCTATAAATTAATAGTTCTGAACCTCCAACCACATGAATTTTTCTTGTGGTTTTCTTGTTTGTTGATAGTTTGCGAGGAAATTACCATGGTAAAAAATATTATATTATTGTTGTGTTATTCAGTCTGTATCACATGCTCTGCCTTTGGCGGGGAATGTTTGCCAGTTGATTTTGAAAAAACACCAAACATAAGCAATTACGATGCATATATCCAGATATATCCAGGTTTTGTCTTTTGTGGTATTCATTATGACAAAAACGGAAAAAACGATAATAAAGGCTGTGATAATGGTGACGTTGTTGAAACAAAGCTGGGAGGATTAGCCTTGTGTCAATACAATAAGTGGAAAAAATTTTTTGTTAATCAAGAATGTGAAGATGATTTACAAACGGTGATTAATACGCACAATTCCGTGTCATATATGTGTGATGATGGGGTGATTTGTTATGGAAACACCCGTACATATTGGGCGATAGATGCGGATAGTCTTTGTAAATACGATTATGATAAATTTGATTCGTTAGATAGAGAATGTTTTACGTCAGGTGGATCATCGCCGTATGAAGATATTTTTTGTCACTGTGATACATCAAAAAAACTAGTAAATGATGGACCTTATAAATGCAAGTGTATGGAGGAGAATAAAGAGTATAGTTGGGATCTACACGAATGTGTAACGAAATCGTTTATTAATAACGAATCTGTAAATAAAATAAGTGAATCACAAAATTGTTCTGGGTCGGAACATATCGGTGAAAATTGTGTCTGTAATGATTCCAACAAAGAAATCAAAAACGGCAAATGCGAATTCAGCGAGGCATATCTGGATAAACTGCGCCAGGATATAACAGACAAATACAGCAAAATAAAATCACTTAGCAGTACGTTTGAAGTGTCAAAATGGAAAAATGAAGATGGCAAGTTTAATACGGCGCGCCTTGCGTCCGACAGTATTGCAGGTGTTGTATTGGGAACCGTTGGAGGCGTTGTGACGGCGCACGTTGTTAAAAAGAAT
>JAFSOV010000016.1 GCA_017443235.1 Alphaproteobacteria bacterium | reverse complement strand
GGAGTAAATTCTATGTTAAACCCCTGCGCATACGGCACCGGAATATCAAATAGTCGCGGCATGTGGATAACATACTTTCCAACCAACCGCCCATCAACCGAATAGTGTTTATACGGTCTGATATGACTTCTGATAATTTTAGCCAACAAGTGCCCGCGCATTTTTATTTTCCTTTGGTGTGCATTAAACTATCGCGATAGTGTTCAACCGCCTGTTTATATTCCAAGTATTCCGGCGGCAAAGTTTTTTCATACGCTTCGACCTGTTTATTCACGCGTTGCGTTTTTTCAGACTTTTTGTAATTTATTACCCCCACAGCCGCAACGGTCAATCCCGCAAGCATAAACAGAATACCAGTTATTTGTCCCGGGGTCAGCGGTTTCCTGCCTGTCTTTTCTTCTTTTTTTAATGCCTGTTCATTGTATTTGGTAGCACACAATCTATACAGTTCTTCCAGATCTGGTCTTTTCTTGTAAAAAAACCAATCCTTAAAATCTATGCCTACCTGGTATTGGTCAAACTCATCATATTTATGAAATGAAAACTGGTATTCGTCACCGATATAAACACGATAAAATTCTTTGCCACTCAAATCTTTAACTATGACATTTTTATTACGGATAATATCCAAACATTTTTGAATTATTGGGTCATCAGATTGTATTTCTTTTTCTTCAAAATTATCGTTATCTGCCATTTTTATCCCTTTTATTATCTCGACATCTGGGCGGACAAGGATTTCAAGACATTTGCTATTTCCAATGTAACTGGCACGCCACCGTCCCAAACTTTTTCGCCGTCATATTTAACACCGCGCGATTCCAAATCTTGTACTTTCTGACCTAAACCAGTCCTAAATGTATTTCGTGCCTTGGTCGCCAATGTATCCACAGTATTCCACAACGGGGATTCCGGAACAATTTCGATACCATTTTCACATTTCTTGGAACCGTTCTTTGCCATCTTTTGCATCTCGGTCCACATAATTTTTGCCTGTTCTTCTGGCTTTGTTCCTGTTAATCCAAATCCATGGTTATAATTAGTGTTTTTCTGTAAATCTTTTGTTGTAAAGAACCAATATAGTTCAACTGGTGTTAGTACTTTGAAATCTGAATCTTGCAGATTATGTTCGGTTAAGAAATCATATTTTATATCGCGTTTTCCATATAAGTCGCGATAAAATACGGTTGCTAATTTTTTGCTTTTACTTGTTTTTACAAAAATATTGATAGAAACGCCTTGCTGAATATCAAAAACATTTTCGTCTTTATTACCGTCTGGTGTAGTTTCACCAATTAAAGAATTTCCATGTAAATTAACGATATAAATCTTATCAAATGATTCCATTAAACTTTTACGCATTTGACGGTGTATCACACCATCTAGAAAACTGTTGTTTGAAATATAAGCCAAAACACCGCTGCCGTTTTTTTCAATATAATGCTGCCCCAGCGCAATAAATTTTATATAATCATCCGATAATGGTTGGATATTACGTTCTTTTAATCCGGTTTTGTATTTTTCAATCAGTTGCCGTGCAAAATCATTAGTATTGGCACTAGATACCGAATATGGTGGGTTGCCCAGTACGCACATAACAGGAACGTTTTGTTTAATATTGTTTGCTTCTTTGGCTTCGTTGGATAGCCATTGTGCCGCCCAAAGCGTTTGGGTGTCTGGGTCGGCTTCTTCCAATGAATTTGTTAAATAAACACCAACACGATTATTGCTATTTAATATTGCAGAATTACGTTTTACGGCAGCCAAATCAGTATCAAATAAATTTTCTTGCCGGAATATCTTATCGTTTATTCTGGCATCATCTTGGATGTATCCTGTTTCGCGTAATACTAAATCTAATTTTAAATGTGCCATGGTATAACTGGACATCATAATTTCAAAACCATGCATGCGTGGTAATAAATCGTTTTCAACATAACTTGGCCAAATTCCGGCATTGTTTTTGAATTTTTCATGAATATAATTTATTGCTGTTGCCAGAAATGTTCCTGTGCCGGTTGCCGGGTCTAATAGTTGCACACGGTGATATTCTTTATTGTCGGTTTTTTGGTGACCTTGTAAATAAACTTTCTTTGTAATTGTTGATTTATCTGCTAAACCATCAGGTAATTCAAAATCTGTTTTCAATATTTCATCAACCGCACGAACAATGTAATCAACAACTGGTTGTGGGGTGTAATAAACACCACGTAATTTGCGTAATGTTTTATCGTATTTGCTTAAAAACGTTTCGTAGAAATGGATAATTGGGTCGGTTGTTTTTGTTTTGCGCCCAAAATCTTTTAATATATCTGCAACATCGGTGTAGCTAAAAATATTGGCCAAACTATCAACCGCCCAAACAATACGATCATCAATATCGGTACCAGCAACATAATCAAACATTTTTCTTAAAAATGGCACCGATTTTGGTATTAATGTTGCGGCTTCTTGACGGGTAAAGTCGCTCAATGTTTTATCGTGTAATCTGGCAACAAACATTCCGTATGCGATTGTTTGTGCATAAATATCAGCAAATTCTTGTTCGGTCATGGTTCGAATAAGAATCTTTCGGAAAGCTTCCAATTGTTCTATTAATGAATTGTTTTCAGAATGTTCGGATAAAGCACTTTTTATATCATCTGCAATTAACCGAGCTTTACCTGCCATTAATTCGGCTAAACGGATTGGCGATTTTATATTTGATGTTTTTGCTTCAAAGAAATTGTTAATATTACTAATTAAGATATCAAAATTCGCGGGTAGTGGTGTAATTTCTTTGCCATCAAAATCTGCGATTCTGACACGGGATATTTCTTTGCCATCACGATAAAAACGAAATTCCAAATAATCTGTATAAATTAAATTTGGAGCGCCATCCAAATAGCGTTCTTGTTGTTTTATTTCGCGATCATCCAGATTGTCTAACCGGGCAACTTTAATATCTTTTGTTTCGATAAAACCGATCTCAATTTTCTTTTTGAAAACAACAAAATCAGGTGCGCCAAAATCAAAATGCTTCGGTTCATTGATAGCTAGAACGTCTTTGCCGTTGCCTATTACTTCCAGTAATTGTTTTAAATGTGGTCGATAGGTGTGTTCGTCTGCTCTACCGGTTTGGAATTCTTTTTGAATAGCATATAAATATTCTGAAACGTACCTTGTGTTCATGGTTGCCCAACCCTAAATTAGATTAAATTCATGGTGAATTTTATCACAAAATGTGGCAAAAATCAACACGTTTGCCGTTCGATATTAACCTTGGGTAAACGAGATAAATCATTATTAATGAAAGTGTTTATCGTAGTAGTACCAACTTTTAATTTTTTTGCAATTTGTCTTTGTGAAAATCCATCAGATAATAGTTTTTGAATAATTGGTTCTTTGCCGTCTAATTTATGGTGCAGATTTTTTGCACCCAACTTGCGCCCGGTATACAAGCCACATGCCCGGCGGCGTGCCATAGCTTCTTTGGTGCGCTGCGAAATTAGATCGCGTTCTATTTCTGCGGATAACCCAAAAGCAAAGGCAAGGCATTTTGATTGGATGTTATCCCCCAATTCGTAATTATCTTTAACCGTGTACAGTTTAGCACCACAATTCATACATTTTTGTAGTATTTCCATTATCATAAATAACTTGCGGCCAAGACGTGAAATTTCACTGCAAATAATGATATCACCGGCTTTTAATTTACGTAAAATTCCGCCCAGCGCACGTTCGTTCGGGGATTTGATGCCAGATATACCGGCATCTTCCACATATTTATCTATGATTATCCCCAGCGCATGTGCTTTTGCTTCTATCCCTAATTTTTGGTTTTCGCAATCCTGTTTGTCGGTGCTAACCCTGATATAGCCATAAACCATTGTTAATCCTCCGGTGCTGTGATGTCTATTTGTGACATTAATTCACGTTGGCGATTATCGTTAATATTTCCGTAATTTTCACGGGTTGTACCAATATGTGAATGACCAAAATCTTGTTGTAGTGCCACTATACGATCATCGTGCGTTATGTTTTCTATAAATCTTGCACGTGTTTTACGAATACTGTGTACTGGTAATGGATCGTATCCTGCATTTTTACATGCTTTTTGAAATATGTTTCGTAAAGTATTAACTGATATAGGTTTATGTTGAATGGTGTCTTTAAACAACATGTTTTTGTTAAATGTTGGCGCTATCGATGGAAACAGTGGATCTTTATTATCAAAATTCCACTCTGTTTTTAAATAATCACGCCATTTTATAATATTATCTAACAATCCTTGGTGGTTAAACAAGGTTGTCAATCGTGGTTTACGAAATTTAATTCCTTGTATCTTTCGGGGATTCATATCTGCAAAGTATACCTTGTTTTTCTTATCATATATGATTGTATCCATACGTAAATGGGATAATTCATTAGCTCTAAAACTACCCAAAACCTGTGTTGATACCAACGCACGATTGCGCATATCAACGATGGTTTTTTTGGGCATTTGGTCTATTATATCCAGTAATTCTTTATAACTAAAACTGCGTTTATAACCGGTGGCGTGCGCAGCATTGTTTTCTGTTCGTGTTAAATTTAGATAATCCGCATCATTATATTTAACACGTTTACCCTCTGGCTCATTTGCTAACCAATGTATAAACTTTTTTACATCTGCTACTATACGAAAAAGATAACTTTCAGATATATCGGTCATGTTTCGTATTCTGGCTAAAAAACTGTTAGCCATCTCGCTATTAAACCGATCTAAATCCTTAAAATCGGTTAATAATTCAAATGATCGTATAGATTTATGTATAGCATACAATGTTTTATCGTCTGCGCCGGTTGTTTTACGCATATGTTCTTGGTATTTTTTTATAACCCGTTCATTTTTTGGGTTAAATTTACGATGATTGTCGTTTTTTAATATTACGTTATTCATGGTATATACTCCATTGTTTTAGTGTTAATGTTGACAACCAAAGGAATATGCCATAATATGATTACGAACATATCCGATTGGTTATCGTTCATATCAATATTGGTTAGCCAATATTGAATCTTCTAGAATCCCTCGAGCTAATCGACCAAGATGTGTTTCGTGGGATTTTTTTATGAAATTTGCATGCATAATTGTTCCTTTTTGTTGTTTCCGTTTTCTTGTTCGGCAACATCATCACTAATCCGGTAATTTACGGGAAGATTATCTGAATCGTATATACTCAACTTTTCCACTATATGAAATGTGCGCTTTAATTGGTCAAAATCACTAATTTTATAGGCCTTGTTCATTATTGTTCCGCATCGTGAACATAATGCGCGAGTGCTTATAAATGATATTGATTCTTTTTGTTGTATTTGAATTTGTTTTGACTTTGGGGTGCGTGTTTCGCGACATTTCAAACAAAACATTTCATCAAAATTTGTGCGATGTTGTTTTTTTATGTTTTTACGTTTCAAAAATTCAATTAAATCATACCCGCGTACCAGAAATGGTTTTTTATTATCAATAGTTTTAAGGCTGTCTTTGATAAATTCGCGTACGGTTTTCTCTGAACGGTTGGTTATATTCCCAATCTCATTCAAATTATATACATCAAAATAATGTATTTTATTCGTAGTAAACATGAATGTTACTCCTTGTTTTTATATTGTTTTTCGGTTGTTTGGGATTTTGCTCACTAAGTGGTTCACCAAGTTTGTAAATGTGACTAACTAGCGAGCAATCGCGCCTTGCGTGACCCGTGTTTAAAAAGTTGTTTGACAGAACCTGCACTAAATGTTATGGTTGGCAGGATCAATAACGTGTGATTGTATCCATGCATCCAGATCTTCTTTTCGATAACGGATGCGATTGCCCCATCGTATAAAAGGTATTTTATCCTTGCCGTAATGTCTCCAAGTATTCAAAGTACCAACTGTTGTGTGTAGGTAGTTTGCGGCTTCGCTTTGGGTCATCAAGATGTTATTGTTTTGCATTTCAACCTCCTTTATTAGGTTGTAATTGTTACATATTCCGCTATTTATGCGGGGTTCATATTAAATAATAAGGATTGGTGTTTTCATTTTTTACGCAAAAAAGCAAAATAAGTAAAATAATTGTAAAATTAAGATAATTAATTATAAATATGGGCTTCTATATCGCTAATTTTTGGTAAAAAAACTAGCGATATAATTAGGGATATATCGGTTATAGGTGAGTGTGGGATTTGGTGCTGGGGGCTGCAAATATGGCACAAATGCCAGTATTAACAATGTTTGATCTGAGTCGTTCCTACACAATAAAAATAGATATTTTTGGGTGCAAACGGGTAGCAAACGTATATTAAATAAAAAACGGGGGTTTGCTCAACCCCGCGGAAATCTTGGCTCGGGCAACTGGACTCGAACCAGTGACATACGGATTAACAGATGTGTTTGTACTCAACAATCTAGGAATACAAACAAAAAATGATTCCGAACTAATATCTTTTAATCCTTTCAATACTGAATTTAACCATTTTGTATCGTATAGACCATTTGATATAAGATATATCAATTATGATATGAATAAAGTAGCACGACCAAGTTATCGCGTTATGGAACACATGCTTAAACCAAATATAGCATTAATCGCAACTCGTCAATTCGGAGCAAAAAAACACTTTATAACATTCATAACAAACACTCTAACAGAAATTGGTTCTAATCCTTTTGCTTCATACATTATCTTCCCTCTTTACACATACTTTAATGCCGAAAAAACAAGCAACTTAAACCCACAAATCATACGAGAAATAGAATCCAAAGTTGGACAAACAACACCAGAATCCATTTTTGATTACATTTATGGTATTTTGCATAGCCCATCGTATCGTGAAAAATATCGTGAATTTTTAAAGATCGATTTCCCGCGAATACCATACCCAGAAAACAAAGACAACTTTGAACATTATCGTAAATATGGCGAACAATTACGCAAATTACATTTAATGATCAATGTTCCACAATCCTTTGTTCGTTTCCCAATTGGTGGGGATTGTATCGTAGATAAATTAAAATATGATAATGGGCGCGTTTACATTAACGGCACACAATATTTTGATAATGTGCCACAAACAGCATGGGATTTTTATATTGGTGGCTATCAACCGGCACAAAAGTATTTGAAAGATCGTAAAGGACGCACATTAACCCCAGACGAAGTAATGCATTATGAAAACATTATAACCGTGTTGATCGAGACAGACAGAATAATGCAGGAAATCGGATAAACATCCCTAAAATTATTGTGCAATAACAAGCATCCCACGAATTCATCGTGGGATGTTTCTTTTTTATTTTTTGCCTTTAAAGCTATAATCCGTGCCATAATTTTTTGCATCTTGTTTATGAGCTGCCCAATGTGCCTGTTGATTATGGAACACATACAAATTTGACGGACGATTGTCTTGTTTGTTTCGGTTTATATGATGTACAACTTCACCAGAATGCAAAGGTCTACCAAGTTTTATTTCTGCCATATGACGATGCACTAATGTACCAGTATCATTATAAACACGATATCCATTGCGATTTACGTGTGTTACAGGGCTTTTATAAGTATTTTTCATTTTATTCACCCTCCATATCTTCCACAGGAATTAAATCCCAGATTTGACCGTCGCACTCTGGCCAATACTTACAAACTTCTTCTGGCTCCGAATCTGTATCACCTTTTGGTCGTATTAATTTTGTTTCATTGGATAAAAAACGTTTGCCGCAATGCAAACATTCGACCATAACAGGTTGCGTATTCGGATCATCTTCAATATTCACTTCTTCATATTGAACAGGTTCCGGATCTGCGAATACATTGACAGGTATATTTTCTTGCCCTTCGCCAAGAATATAATATCTTGCCAACACCAATAAAGCTTCATCATCAAATCGTGTATGGTTTTCTTCTTCCGCCTTGCTAACCCAAAATTCATAATCTTCTATTTTTGATGGGTCATAATTGTTAAATGCGAAACAACCAAGTTTTATTTTTGCGATTTCTAATTGTGTATCAGAAGCTTTTATCAAATCGTTCCAACTTTTAAACCCGACCAATTTAGCTATTAAATGTTGAGCATTCATTAGTGAGAATTCGAATTTAGGATCATCATCAAAAATATCATAATCCAAGAAAATTCCGGTTATATCATAATATTTCGGTGAATATTCATAAATGTCGCCAGCTGCCGACAATTTACGTGTTTTATAATCCTTGTAGAGATTTTTTGCTTGTAATTTAAAGTAATCTATATTTTGCATAATATAATCCTTTACCGCTTTTGCGGGGTTGCCCAAGTTCATTATCTAATAAGTATTATTGCGTTCGTAATCTGTTGTCTTAGATAATAAGCTCGGTGGGTTATATTATCTAAATTGTTGGATGATGAAATCTTTACACGAACGGGCTAGCCTTCCAACAGGCATGTGCTAATCATAACATAAAACCGACTAAAAATCAATATGATTCTTTTTGTGCCATTTTCTCACTTTACAATTTTGTTAAAATTAACACTTTTGTAAAGTGTGCTTTACAATTTTGTATATTCTGGGTTATTTCAGAAAATGGTCGGAACCGACAAAAATCCGAAATAAGAATCGACTTTTAAAGGAATTATTCCGATATAATCTTTAATACATTCCCTATCATGTACAGCGGGATATTATACAGACCTTCGTTTGCTTCATACCCGGCTAGAGATGTTCGTACAGCGAATTTCGGATTATATTTCTTTCTATACACTTGCAAACTTTTGGCTTGCAAACTTATGTTCGCCTTGACCTCGACTGGCACGACATCGCCTTCGTGTTGAAACATAAAATCTATCTCTGAATCGCTTTCAGAAGCCCAATAGTTCAATCGTATATCATTCAGCACCAATTCTTGCAATACATATTGTTCGGTAAGAGAACCTTTAAATTCTTGAAATATCCGATCACCATCAATGACTGTCTTCGCTGCCAATCCAGACATAGTACTTAACAATCCGGTATCTATCATATACACCTTAAATGCCCCGGATTCCGCATAACTCGCCAAAGGCAAGCTGGGTTTTGATACTTTCGGGACAAGGTGTATAAGCCCCGACAATTTCAACCATTCTATCGCATCTTCTAAATTACGAGATCTAGCCCCAGGTAACACATCCGAGAAAAAGAATCTTTTTGTTTTTCTCATTTGTTTAGCCAATTGCACAGGAACCGAATTCCAAACAGCCATTATTTTGGTCGCATTATTGCTAGTGGTGTATTTAGCAAAATCATTTTGATAGCTGACCAGAATATCTTTATGAACCTTTTGAGCGCTTTCGTAATCTTTTGTTTCTATAAATGTTTTAACGGCTTCTGGCATCCCCCCTATAACCATGTACTGTTTTAATAATTGAACACTATCATTATGCAGCATACGTAATACATCGATTTGATTTTCTTGTATATTTCTTGCCAGCATTTCTTTACCAAATGCTTCTAAAAACTCACAAAAACTTAATGGATGCAGAGTCAAAAAATCCACCTGACCGACAGGGAAAGACATTTTTTTATGTTTTAACGCAACCCCTAATAGACTACCGGCTACAGCAATATGGTATTGCGGGGCATTTTCATTGAAAAACTTTAGAGAATTCAAAGCACGTTCGCATTCTTGTATTTCATCAAGTATTATCAACGTTTTTCCAGGAACAATTTGCTCATTAGTGATCGAGCCAAGGGCAGAAATTATGTTTGCAACATTATAAGACCCCTCAAATACATTATGTGCTTCGGGGGTATCATAAAAATTGACATAGGCAGTATTTTCGTAACACTCTCTGCCAAATTCTTTTAACAACCAAGTTTTCCCAACCTGTCTTGCCCCTTGAACGAGCAAAGGTTTTCTTGTTTTGCTATTTTTCCAATTTTTTAATTGTTCTAGTGCATATCTTTTCATCATTCTCCCCTTTTCATCCGGCTGCATTATAAATCAAATTTTCTTAAAAATCAACAAAAAACACATTTTCTGGACGACTTTTGTGTGATTTTAGCACATTTTCCGGATGACTTTCGTGTAATTTTAGCACATTTTCCGGACGACTTTTGTGTAATTAATGCTTCAGATTATCTAAAATACACTATTCGAACATGTGCCATTTTTGCACAAGTTAGCGGCTAATCCTTAATTTTCAGTACCATTCACAAATTCCAACATTTTATCCGCACCACGTTGAATAGAATCACGCACGGGATCCATTGTTAACCGGGCATAAACCTTGGTTGCTGCGCTGGTTTTATCGCCAAGAGCTTTTCCGATAATATGCAAACTGGCACCAGTTATCGCTTGATAACTGCCAAATGTGCGCCGCAAATCGTGAACGCGTAAATTTTCTATACCAGAACGCTTTAACAAAGCGTACCAAGGCCGGTGTAAATCTTCCATATGGCCACTTTTGCTTTTCCCGTGGCTTGAAAACACCCAATCATCTGTCGCATATTGGCGCATATCTTTTAATATATCCACCGCTTGCGTGATTAATGGTATGCGCTGGGGATCACCATTCTTAGAATCCGGAAAAAACACAAAACCAAGATTCAAATCCACATTTGACCAACGCATAGACAACATATTTTGCCGCCTTTGTCCGATATACAAGGATAATAAAACATAGTTTCTAAATATTTCATTTGGTTCTTCTTTTAGTGCGGCGAAAAAGCGGGTCAATTCTTCTGGTTCTATAAATCGGTCACGGGATTTTTCCCGAAACATTTTTATCCCAACAGCCGGATTGCCGTGCCGGGATGGGTAGCCCCATTCTATCGCTTTGTTATACATATGTTTAACCATACCAAGCGTACGGTTAGCCGTGTATAAACTTATTCTATCTTTTAATTCAACATGCATGCGTTCAACTTCAGCCCGGGTGATACTTATCATTTTACGCTTATGAAATTCAGTTAGGTAATTACGAAACATGGTTTCTGCCTTGGCTTGCGTTTTTGGGCGCGTATACACCATAACATGCCGAGGATAATACTGGGTATCGAAAAACTGCTTTAATGTCATATCGTGCAACGTTTCTTGGCGTTCTTGCGCTGGGTCATCACCACGATCCGCTTTGGCGCGTAATTCGCGTGCTTTCATCCTGGCATCTACCAGTTTCATAATACCAACCCGACCAATCTTAACACGCTTCGGTACCCCGAAAAATTTTACATAAAAATAATATGTTTTGGTGCCACCATAGGTTACAATCATACATAAGCCTGCTTGACCAGTATCGTAATAAGTCATTGGTTTTTTATTTGTTGGCACGGGTATTTCAGCCAACACCTTTTCCGTAAAATTAATATGTGTTTTTGCTACCATTTTTTGCACCTTTTTTAGACCATAGTCCGCGTGTCATTTTTGCTACCAATTTGCACCTCTAGGGGTCTTTTGCTACCAATTTTTATCAATTTTTGTTAAACAAGTTATAGCAGGAAAGCCGCAGAATATCAAGAAAAAATTAACATTATTAAGTTTTATAAAAATCATCAAAATTGCGCTGTTAATCCATATGTCGCTTTGCCAGATAAATCACACATACAAAAACTGCGGATTTCTGCGGGATTTTGCTTAAACATTAACTGTTTGTAAAAGTCAAAAAATGCAAAAACATATCCAAACACACGGACTAGTCCGTATGTCATAACAAATAACCCCTTAAAAACCGCAGAAAACCAAAACCTTAGTCCGTATGTCTATTAACTTTTTTGTGTTTTTATGGCTAATTACCAGTAAAAACAAAAAATCTACATATCAGCTACACAATAAAACTATTTTAAAAAACTTGCTTTTTTTCTTTACCGTGCTACTCTCTCCAAGAGAGGTAGGTGCTAAAAACATACAAAAGGCCTATATCATGCGTCAAAGTAATTTATTTTATAAAACCCAAAAAGAATTTAACAACCAAGAAATGTCTAAAAATGCCCAGCTGCTTACACGCGCGGGCTTTATTCATAAATTGATGGGCGGAATTTATTCGTATATGCCGTTGGGCTATAGAACATTAAACAAAATTGAAAATTTAATCCGTCAGTATATGATGACAGTAAATGGTCAAGAAGTTATTATGCCTGTTTTGCAACCTGCAGAAGTATGGCACAAAACGGGTCGTTGGGACAAAATAGATGTTTTATACAAAATCAAAGGTCATGGAGATAAAGATTATGCTTTAAGCCCAACAAACGAAGAAGTTGTTACACCATTTGTGACAAATTTTATTTCATCCTACAAAGATTTACCAATGTCTGTATTTCAAATTCAAAATAAATTTAGGGATGAACCGCGCTCTAAATCGGGGCTGTTTCGTTGTAAAGAATTTAGAATGAATGACTTGTATTCATTTCACGCATCACAAGAAGATTTAGATTCTTACTATGATAAAGTGGCAGAAATGTATATGAAGTTTTATACCGATTGCGGCATCGGCGATAAAACCTATTTCACATATGCTAGCGGTGGTGCTTTTGCGAAATATTCGCACGAATTTCAAACACTGACCGATGCCGGAGAAGACACAATCTTTATCTTGCCGGGAACAAAAATAGCCATCAATCGCGAAATCATCGATGATAAGGTGGCTTTAAGAGACATTGTCCCAAATTATACAGATGGCATGGAAAATTCTTTTGAGCAAAGACGCGCCGTAGAAGTTGGAAATATCTTTAAACTGGGCACGCGTTTTACAGGACCATTTAATGCCAATTTCGTTGATAAAGACGGTCAAACAAAACCTGTTATTATGGGATGCTATGGAATTGGTCCAAGTCGCGTAATGGGAACTGTTGCAGAATGTCTTAGTGATGACAAGGGTTTGGTGTGGCCAGAAAAAATAGCCCCATTTGAATGGCATTTAATATCTTTGGCTATCAAAGATAACGAAATTTCACAGGTCGAAAATTTATATCATCAATTACAAAATGCGAATTTTGATTTGTTATATGATGATCGTCAAAATGTTCGTGGTGGCAACAAATTCGCAGAAAGCGATTTGATTGGTATCCCAAACAAAATAATTGCTGGGAAAAACTTTTTCAATACTGGTAATTTGGAAATTAAAGATCGTGCCACAGGTAACACACAACAAATGAATATTGTTGATTTGATTCGTCTTGCAAACAAAAGTAAATCTAAATAAGCAAAAGGAGTGAAATATGTACAAAGAATCCGTATTAAAATATTTTGCCTCCAAAGCCTCTGAGTATGATTTGGTTGAAAATCAAAGTTATTGGCGTTTATCTGATGCTTTGTTATGGGACTCTATAAAAACATATATCATTCCAAAATTACCGAAAAATTTTAGATTTTGTGATGCAGGTGGCGGAACTGGTCGTTGGTCACAAAAATTATTACAAGAATTTCCGGAATGTTCTGGTGTTACAATAGACTTTTCCAAAGAAATGTTAGATGTCGCAAAACAAAAATCCGACCCTTATAAAAACAGATGGGATTTTATCTTGCAAGATTTAAATGATTTGTCAGATGTGAACCAACAATTTGATTTCGTGTTCAATTTTCACAATGTTATCGGTTTTGTTGGACCAGATGTTGATAATTTCTTTGAACAATTAAAATCTATAACTAAAAAAGGCGGCATAATTTGTACATTGGCACCTAATATGTATCATGCTGCGTTCTTTAATACAAAACTGGGCAACATAGACGAAGCAAACAAATGTTTATCTGGTTCCGGACGTTTTACAGATCAAATGCCTTATATCAATATGTTTTCACCAGACAGTATCAAAAACGTGATGGAAAAGCATAATATCAAGGTAGATTTTTGTTCTGGTTTCCCAAATTTGATTTACCCGGGCTATCAAGAAACACAATTACGTGGACAAACAGGTGAGATTGCTGATATACTGGAAAACAAAAAAATATTTAAACAAATTTTTGATATGGAGAAACAACATATACAAAATAGTGATATTGCGGCACGTGGCAATAATATCTTTGTATTTGGAACAAACAATTAAACAAGGAGACGAGAATGATTTTTCCACGAAAATTAAAAGCAGGCGATGAAGTGCGCATTATTGCTCCTGCTTTTTCATACCAAATCATAGGTGAAGATGTTCGCAAAATTGCCACAGAACGTCTTGAACAAATGGGATTAAAGGTTTCTTTTGGTAAAAATTTGGGTATCATTGATTCTTTTGTTTCATCTCCAATTGATGCAAGAATACAAGATTTACACGATGCGTATGCTGATAAGAATGTAAAAGCAATCTTTACTGTTATCGGTGGTTTTAATTCTAATCAATTGTTAGGTTTGATAGATTTTGAACAAATAAAGCAAAATCCAAAAATGTTAATCGGATATTCTGATATCGCGGCATTACAAAACGCTATATTGGCGAAAACGGGTATAGTTTCGTATTACGGCCCACATTTTTCCAGCCTTGGTATGAAATATGGTGCAGATTATACTCTTGATTATTTAAGACGAATTTTATTTGATGATTCAGAATTTTTCGTTCAACCATGTCAGGAATGGAGCGACGATCCAGAATGGTTTATAAATCAAGAAGACAGACATTTTAATAAAAACGACGGATTTTGGATTATAAATTCTGGTTCTGCTACTGGGACTTTGATTGGCGGTGAAATGACCACATTTCAATTATTGTACGGTACACAATACATGCCGACTGATAATGATTTAATTTTGGCATTAGAAATTGAAGGTGGCAACAAACACATCCTTGATCGAATTCTACAATCCACTATTCATCAACCATGGTTCAAGAATGTTCGCGGATTGGTAATTGGCCGCACGGAAAGCAAAAGCGAGGTATCAAGGGATGATATAGTTTCTATATTTAATATTCATCCAGAACTAAAAAACATCCCGGTTGTTGCCAATGTAGATTTTGGACACACTTATCCAATGACGGTTTTACCGTTGGGCGGGACAATTAAAATATCCGATGGCGCTTTAACTGTTATAAAACATTAAGGAAAAACAACATTGCTATGGTCGCGCAATAAAAGCGTGCAATCGCGGATATCATTGTGTTTTAGCAACCACAAAATAAAGCGTTCTATACCCATGCCGAATCCAGCTGTTTGGATTTGTTGGATGTTACGCATATCTATATACCATTGATAGCCAGATTTATCAACATTGTGTTCATCCAGCGAGTTAATAGCATCTTGTGAACTTAATACACGCTGACCACAGCCTAATGTTTCGCCAATACCAGCCAACAAATCACCTGTCATTGAAAAATCTGTACCTGTTTCTTTGGCTTGATAAAACGGGACTGATTTATATGGCATATGCGTAATCCACGTAAAATCGCCATATTTATCTATCAAAGCGCGTTCCCCAACAGATGTTATCGCATATAAATCTTTATCCAATTCTTTAAATGCATTGGAAACACTATCCAATTCACACATAGCGTCTTCAAATCTGATTTTATAGAAGGGTTTATTTAACACTTTATCCAGATGTTCTGTTGTGCCACAAATTTCCATTATTTCTTTGGAACAAGTATTTTTCAAACCACGAATTAAATATTTGATATAACGTTCTGCCAAAGACATTACGTCGTCTAAATTACCTTTGATTTCAACCTCGGAATGAACAAATTCATTCAAATGGCGTGCATCCATATTTTCACCACGAAATGACGGCATAATGTAATACGCACCTTTTTCATTTAAACGGGTTGCGATTTCTAAGGAAAATTGCATAGAATCCGCCAAGTACATATCGTTATTTTTTATGTTTATTTTAACTGGCAAAGAATCACTGCCCAGCCCGAACGGACTACTAACAGACCCTGTTGTTATAGGAAAAATTGTCGGTGAAATATTCTCTGTTTTATAAAAATCGTGCGTTAACAATAAAATTTGAGAAAATATTTTGTTCAAAACACGATACCACGGTGTTGTTAACAATTGTTCCAAATGTTGTTCAGGTTGTTTCCAAGAAGACACCGGTTTTATCATCGCACTTTCTCCTTTGATAATTGTTGGGCTATATTTAATACACTATCAAAATTCGCCGTTATTACTTCATTATCACCCAATGGCTTGATAGCATATTGATTTTGTTGAATTTCCTTGTCACCGATAATAATACGACATGGGACAGAAAAAAATTCAGAAAAACGCATCTTGTCTCGCATACTGTTGTTACGATCATCTATACAATATTGAACACCATTCTGACGTAATTTATCTGCCAGCGTTTGAATGTGTGAATTATATTTATCCTTAGCCAACACAACGATATCAACATCAAATGGTCTGACCTTTTGCTTAAAAGCGTCCGTTTTGCCGTTCTTGGCATATTCAAACATTACCAAAATACAACGTTGGGTTCCAATACCGTATGTACTTACGATTGGTTGTTTACGTGTTCCGTCTTTGTCGGTATAAAATAAATTAAACTTTTCACTTTGATAAAAAGGATAACCCATAGATAAACTACCGTACTGTTTTTGGGTATCGAAAACATTCTTGTTGCCAAAATTATTTATGATACTTTTATCCAACGGTCGATCAGCCAACTCTGTTTCATAGAAAAACTCTATTGCTCCAGACATTTTATCTTGGATATAAAAATTAGGAATACCAATATCGGCGAATGTTTTTTCGCATAATAGCATGAAATCGTTCATTGTTTCTAAATACTGTTGACGACCCGCATCAAGAGCGGTCAGAACCACACAAGAAATTTCGCGTGATTTATACAAACCTTCCGGTCTTTTTAAATTTCTATATACATTTGAAACCTGTGAAAAACGCATAGGCAAATTTTTGTGTGATAAACTCCCATTGTGCGAAACAAAATCTATAAGCCGTTCTTCTGTTGTAGGCGAAATTACCAGATTAGCATTTTTGTCCGACATATCGTAAAATTCGTTTGCGTATTCATCCGTTTTTCCTGATATATCTAATAATTTTGCATCCATCAAAACAGGAAACAGCATCTCATTGAATCCGTATGATTCAGCATGTGACAATGTTATGTTTTCTATGTTTCTTTTAATTTTTTGAATAATTGGTGTGTAAATGATATGCCCAGCGTTGCTCTGTTGAACCAATTTGGTATCTGACAATATTTGATTACAGGAAAGCGACGAAGACAGGTTATTAAAAGTTATATTTTGAGAATATGGCACAGATGATAGCCGCATCAATCAACCTCTTGTCTAACACCAGTGTAGAACAAAACAAAGCAAAGTCAATATGTTTATAATGTTGGTGCTTTTTAATATGTAGATTCAGATGTTTTTTGAACCATACAAACACACGATAATGCAATTTTTTTGCCACACGAAGAAAAAGCCTATATTTCCGCCACAAACAGTACACAAAGCTCAAAAAAAAACCAGAAATCCGGGGGGCGCTGCTAATCCGTGTGTCGTGGGGCACCAACAGATTCCAGCGCACACTGCAGAAATCTGCTTTTTTATAAATAACAGAATTCGCTGTTGATATAAATAGAATGTTTGTGTTTGTTCGATTTTTATTAGAGTTGTGTGCTTGTAAAACAAGTGGGAATACCATCCATTAAAGCAAATATAATGATTAGCAAATAACAAGACGTTCAGGGGGCCGCCCGGACGTCTTTGGTTTATTACGGCATTAAACGTGATGGGCCGCGGAACAATTTTTATTCCATATTTTTGATTTGTTCTTGGACCCATTTGTTTAATTTGCGGCCCGTGCTGGACCCCCAATTTGACCATCCGTCCATATCAACCACGCATCCGGCGCAAAGTGCCGCGACATCGTCAAAACTTTGGCCACGACCACCGCCGCTGTGCGTGACGAACGGAATTACATGTTTCCCCGCAAGATTATATTTCGCCAAAAAACTTTTCACCGGTTGCGATATATGATTTGCCCACACCGGCGAGCCCAGGAATATGATATCATAATTTTCTGGATTGATGTTTGTTGCCTGTAATGGTGGCAGAAAGTTTTCCGCTATTTCTTGTTCCAATATATCGCGACGCGCCTTGGTATCGTCTGGGTAAGCCTTGGCCACCTTGATTTTGTACAATTGACCACCCGACGCGTCGGCAATTGCGTTTGCAACCCGTTCTGTTTTCCCGGTCAGTGAATAATACGCGACCAAAACACGCGGATTTGGCGTTGCAGCATGTGCGGGCGCGCCAAAAATTATCGGCATGGTCAATGGTAATACTTGCAAGATTTTCATATTTTCCCCCTTTGATTATAATTTTTATACCGTTATTGTAATTATTGTGCGGTGACAAAGACAACAAGAACAAAAGCATAACAATTTATTTACGTTTGACGCCGGCAAATCGGCATAGGGCAGCATCAAATAAATTGCGCAATAAAAACCCGAGATAACACTTGCCCCGGTATATATAATTTTTCTAAACTAAATACAAGTGGCATTGTGCCGCGAGTGTTGTAATACCCTGAAAGGCAAGGATTTTGAGGAGGTTGCTGGTATTTTTAGGGTTGTGTTTAACGCCATTTTTCGCGGTGGCGGATGGGCGGGTATTGCATATTGGGAACACGGCAATAAACCTTGTCCAGACGTGCAGCAGCGACCATTCGTTAAACCTTAGAATCGGTAATGAAACGTGGTGTGCCGAACTGACCACGGAATGGGCGGACAACGCGGTCCACGTGCGGTTTAACGACGTCACATATACGGTATGTGATGGGGCATGCAGTGGCGGCAGTGGCGGCGGTGAAGAATACGTAATGCCGGAAACACCGCCGGAACCGGTCGAATTTTCGGACGATTGCGAATATACCCAGACGAATGAGAACGCATATTTATATACCGAAGACGGAAACCAATGGTTTGATACCGGTGTGCTGCTTGATTCTACAAACGACATATCGGTCACGATGCAGGTTGCCAACGGGAAACATGCACGTGTATTTGGCGCGTTGAATAATACAGCATGCGAATATGATATGACACTAAATCAAAACAGCAAGATAGCTTTATTGCTTGGAAGAAGCGCAACAGGTTCAACGCACAACGTTAGCAACCCAACGGGTAAAAATACATATAGCACCAAAACAACAAAAACAACGAATTCATATACTAATAAGACTGTTTATGTAAATGGTGCATCGGTTGGAACAAAGAGTTATATTTATAAATGCACATCGCCTGATACGACCATGTTGGTATTAAAGAACGATTATGTAACTGGGGCAAACCCTGCTTTAAGTGGCGGAATAAAATTATATAACATTAAAATATACAGCAATGGTGATTATACTAATCCGATACATGATTTCCAACCGGTGGCGGCGGGAACCTCCATTTGCCAGGGGGTGCGGGCGGCAACCAATGCAATGTGGGATGCGGTCACCAAGAAACTTTATTATCCGGCGGGTACAACCCCGATGGGGTATGGCGAAGACCCGGCCGAATAGTAATATATGCGTAAAAATATTATAAAATTGTCTTGATTTTTGGCCGCGGGGTTTGTTATAATCGTCACACTGCTCCGGAGCGTTGGCAGAGTGGTAATGCAGCGGATTGCTAATCCGTGACCGTGTTATAGCGGTCCATAGGTTCGAGTCCTATACGCTCCGCCATTTTTTATGCCCCAAGCGGGGCATTAAAAATGGTGGGAATATAATGTCACGAGAACCGTATAGGTTCGACACGGAGCAGATTTGACAAGCCCGCACCATAGCCTTGGCGCAAGCGGGCATTTACAACAATTTTTCAAAAAACCTTAAAATTTCATGGTCTGTAAAATCCATAGCACGCAAGATTCGTACCAAATCCATGATATCCAACCGACGTTCGCACGTTTCCGCACGCCCAACAAAACAATGGGCAACGCCTAACCTTTTTGCCAAATCGCGCTGAGTCAAACCATGTTGTACACGCAAAGTTTTCAACGAATTTATCATCGCACGATATTTCGGGTCAAAAATTGTTTTCCTTACCATGATATCATTTTGATATCAAATAATGCTTGAACTCAAATTGAGAACAAAGTAGAATGTTTTCCAAATAAAAACAAAGGGGCAGAAAATGATAAAACACGCATTGAATATATTTAGTATATTTTTATTTGGGACTGCGTTCGCAGATACATTAACACTGGTCGCATACGATCCAACCTATTATAAAATCATTGAAGATTTGGGCACCACAATAGGGAGCGCGGGCTTGCTCACAGGCGTATCAGATATATATTACTATTATGAACCCTTTACTTGGCATTTGACACTCAAGCAACAGGAATGGCTGTCAGATGGATATGGTGGTGAAGTTGCGGCAGATTACGAAAGTGTCTTTCACTATACAGGCGTAACATTTGATAACATGGCAAAAATGTTTGAAGAAGATACTATCGGCGTAGAAAACTTAAGGAAACAAGTTTTTGAACTACTTATTGATCCACAATTGGCAATAAATATTCCACACGCAAAAATTATAAATTCCGTCAAATATGTTTTAACGCAGCAAAACACCAATATAATGAACACTACCTTTAATCGAATACACCCCAAAGGGCGTAATGGTGGCGACGGCGGCCACGATTCACTTGGTCTATGGGGACAGACACTTTATAATTACTCTAAACGCAGCGGCAACAATGGATTTTCCGGTAATACATTCGGTATTGTACTGGGTGCAGACGGCCAAATAACAGATTCTTTGATTATTGGGTTGGGTTATAATTATAATTCAACCGACATTTCTAACACCGATATTAACAATAACATTTTATTCTTTTATGGTAAATACCAGTTAATAAACCTGTTTATAAACACAATGCTTGGATATAACCAGGGGTACTATGAGTATGACAATGCAAAAGATAAATCACACGGATATTTTGGTGTATTATCCCTAGGATATAATACTGACTTTGATATAACACCATCGATTGCTGTACGCTATATGAGCAATAAAATCTCGACAACCAGCAAATACATCAACAAATACGACACAAATTTAATGACATTCGTATCGGGCATATTGTACAATTATAGCAAGGATGGATTATCTTTAAACGCACACATTGATTTGACATACGATATCATAAAGCCCGAACAAAATATTATTATCAATATCCCCGAATTAGATTACACTTTTGTCGTGGCTGACAACAACGCACCGATGGGACTAGAAACTGGATTCAACATAAATTTACCCATCAAATTTGCAAAACTTATGATTGGGTACGACCTTGGCATTCGTTCGCGATACATTAGCCACACAGGTATGATACGATTAAGGTGTGAATTTTAGATTTATTTCTTGGTATTGAATCCGGGTGGATATGCACTATATTTATGGCGTGGGGGTGCACGGATGGCAAAATACTATAAAATCATTACAAATAATTCGCACTTTGCCGGGGAATATAATATCGCCGATGTTACGGCGGTGCCCGTTGGGAAACGGTTTGCGGCAAATAACCCATATGACAAAAGCGTCTGTATAAAATCCAGTGTGCCGGTTATTCATTTTTCAGAAACGGCGTTTGAAACATTGATGTGGTACGAGATTTTAACCAAACCAACCGATAAAATTGCCATCTATGAAATAACACCCGTTGGCAAAGTTATTAAACAAAAATGCGGTGATTTTCGCGGACTGCCCCAATGTGGCGCGCCGATAATTCAAATTGGGCGCCAGATTTCATTGGAAGAATTGGTTCACGAAATCCAACAAGAATTCAGGCAACACAAATTAAAGAAAAAGAATCCTTTCCCGGAATTCCACACCGCGAACATTATTTATCAATGGGTCAAAGATTCGCAAAGGTCGTAAAAACAAACCGCCATTTGGCGGTTTATTCTATTTCGTTTTCTTGGTGGGTGCGGTGTCAATTTTGCGCGTCATTTTCAAAAACTTTTCCGCGCGCAATTCCGGCAGTTTTTCCACCGGCGTTTTTTGCAGCAATTTTATCTGTTCCCCAACCGCAGTGGCCAAATTTTCCATTGTCTTTTGCCAATCGGTATGCGCGCCGCCGTCCGGTTCCGCAATAATCTTATCAATTACGCCCATTTCCATCATATCCGCCGCGGTCAATTTCATTGCCGCCGCCGCAGTAGCTTTAAATTTATTATCCTTCCATAAAATACTGGCGCACGATTCAGGTGCGATAACCGAATAGATTGCATTTTCCAACATCAAAACCCGGTCGCCGGTACCAATTGCAATGGCGCCGCCGGATCCGCCCTCGCCTACATTGACGGCGATATATGGCGTTTTAATGGAAAGCCCGGTTTGTATCGATGATGCCACCGCCTGGGACTGGCCACGTTCTTCGGCCGCGCCGCCCGCGAACGCACCCGCCGTATCAAACAGTGACACAACCGGTAATTTGAACCGCTCGGCCAGGCGCATCAAACGCTGCGCCTTGCGATAGCCTTCGGGGTTCGGCATACCAAAACGGTGCAATTGGCGCGTTTCGATTGTGCGGCCCTTTTCTTGACCCAAAATCACGGCCGGAAACCCGTTCCAGTATCCCAAACCGCCACACATTGCCGCATCTTCACCAAACAAACGGTCGCCGGCAAGGTATGTCCAATCATCCACAATTCCGTTGATATAGTCCAAAAAGTGCGGACGATTTTCGTTTCGCGCAAGCAAAACCTTGTCATACGCGGGATTTTCACCCATACCGCGAACCTTTTTACCGTCCGTGGTTGGGGTCGCAATGTTTATTTCGTGTGGCGCGTGTGGCCGGTGCATCAACACCGCCAAAATCTTTTCCAGGCGCGATTTTAATTCGCCACGTGGCACAACCATATCGACCATACCATGTTCATACAAATAATCCGCCGTTTGAAAATTAGCCGGCAATTTTTCACGAATATTTTGTTCAATAACGCGGCGCCCCGCAAAGCCGATACGCGCGCCGGCCTCGGCAATATTTATATCCCCCAGCATCGCAAAAGACGCCGTCACCCCGCCATATGTCGGGTCGGTCAACACCACGATATACGGGATTCCCGCCGCATGCAATTTATTCACCGCAACGGTCGTGCGCGCCATCTGCATCAGTGACAGTATGTTTTCCTGCATCCGGGCGCCACCACTGCACGCGACCATAATCATTGGGCGCATGGTTTTAATTGCGTGTTCGGCACTGGCCACGATTGCCTCGCCCGCGACACGGCCCATAGACCCCATCATAAATTCGCCGTTCAAAATACAAATGGTTGTTGGAATTCCGCCGATTGTGCCATCCGCCGTCGTCACCGCATCATTATATCCGGTGTCATTGCGTGCATCGGCCAAACGTTCCGCATACGGCACGCGGTCAACAAAATTCAGGGGATCGTCCGGCATTGTCGGCAACGCAATTTTTTCCCACGTGCGGTCATCAAACAGCAAATCAAAACGCTGTTTCGGGTTCATAATGAACGCGCGACCACACCGCGGACATATATAATGGTTATCTTTGTAATCTTTGTAATAGACCAATTTGTCGCACGATTCGCATTTAATCCACATCAATTTGCGCACGCGGTCGTATCTTTCGCGATTTTTGTTTTTAATTCCGGATTTTTTACCGAACAACATAATTTATCCATTCATTCTTTTGGTTAGTTCACGACTGGGCTTGAACAGAATCGTGGTATTTGCAGGCAAATTCATCGGTTTGCCGGTCACCGGGTTATACCCAACCTTGGTCGCGCGTGGGCGCGGTTGAAAAGTGCCAAACCCACGAATTTCAATACGGTCGCCGGCGGCCACAGAATTCATCATAGATTCCATAACCGTGTCCACAACCGCGGCCGCATCACGCAGACGCATACGTCTAAAATGAACCTGGACAGTGCGAATAATATCAGAACGTTTCATCTATTTAACCCCTTTACGTTATTTATGGGTGAATTTTACCACCCCCGCAAATAAAAAGCAAGTGATAGTGGTTAGTGTTAGTGATTAGTGTAAAAAACACCAGCATTTGCGGGTGCACTTAATTTGCGATACTCCATAACAAACAGTTTGCATCGGTGTGTTCGTCACCCAACCATTGGGTACAGGTCATTTTGTCTTGTTTGGTATTTAATCCGGTCACAACGGCCCCGGTTGTTGGAATCGTTGTTGCCGAAGCGCTTGTTCCAACAGATGTCGCAATTGTGCGCGAACCGCCGATATTGCCACTGGCGTTGTACATAACGATGCTGTTGGCCGTCCCGGTCGGCAGACTTGGCGTGTTTGCGGAAATCGCGGTCATCATCGCCCCAACGGTTGGAATTTGAATTTTTTCAAGTTCGGTATATGTGCTGCCGTGCCCTGTTGCACTGGATTCTTCAAATATCAATCGTTCCCCCGAGCCGCAGGTTTGGGCCGATGCACTACCACTACTAAACAGCCAATCAGCGTCTCTGCAATTGTCTGTTTTTGCAACCAAAGCACTGCCCTTTATAACAGATGACAACCTACCTTCATTTGAACTTGGCAAATCTTCACGAATCTCTCTTTCCATCCCATAATTATCCGTATATCTGCCCACGCCGGGAATTTTTCTTTTTGTTAAATCTGTTCGAATTGCACCAAGTGCCTGATACACGGCGCCCGTTGTTGGAATAGTATCATATACATCATAATTTTCTTCGCTGCCCAGATTCAAAAACTCCTTGGCCGGCACATCGAATTGATCGGGCCACCAAACATCGCCCATGTGATGTAAGGCGTTTGTGGTCAAGATACCCATTCCATCCGATACACCGTCTTCATTGGCGGTGACAACACCTGTATAAATTCCGGGATTATCGCCAGGAAATTCATATGGTTCAATTAAATCCTGTTTCAATGCGTCTTGGGTATCGACGTAGTCTTGGGTCGTGACGGTGACCGGGTCCGCATATGCGGCGGTTGATAAAACCGATGCAATCGCACCGAATGTAAGAATTGAAATCCTCATATTTTCCTTCCTTTGTATGCTTGTTTTTTATACATCAAATAGTGTAACAAAAAGGTACCTTTTTGTCCCCCATTTTGGCCAAAAATTGGACCATTGAAATTACTGAAAAAATTTTTTAAAAAAAGTGGTGGACAAAAACGTACGTTTTTTGTGACCAGTTTGATGCAGAAAAAAATTGCATTTGGTGCATATTCATATATACTGAACTGCCAATATATTAAAAAAAGGTGTGTTTTATGCGTCCGTCTTTAAGAAAACCAAATCAAATGAGACCCGTTTCAATGGAAACCGGGGTGAACAAATGGGCCGAAGGTTCGTGCCTGATTAAAATGGGCGGGACAACCGTGTTGTGCACCGCAACCGTTGATTTGAATCAACCAACGTGGAAACGTATGCAAAATAAAACCGGCGGATGGGTCACAGCGGAATATTCAATGCTGCCGCGGGCGAACGCAATGCGCAAAACACGCGAAAATATTATGCGCGACCACCGTGGTGCCGAAATCTCACGGATTATTGGGCGCGCCCTGCGCAGTGTGGTTGATATGGAAATTCTGGGGCGGCACACAATCACAATTGACTGTGACGTGATTCAGGCGGATGGTGGAACGCGGTGCGCATCGGTGACCGCCGGGTTCGTTGCACTTAGTTTGGCGGTACGTTGGCTGCTGGACACCGGGCGCATACACGAAAACCCAATACGCGAACACGTTGCCGCGGTTTCTGCGGGCCTATGGAACAACGAATTGGTGTTGGATTTAGATTATGACGAAGACAGCGCGGCCGAATTAGATGCGAATTTTGTTGTTGCTGAATCAGGCCGATTCATCGAAGTGCAATCCACCGGTGAACAGCATCCGTTTGAAAAGGCGCAACTTGGGGAATTGATGGATATGGCGGCGGCGGGCGCACAAAAACTGATTGAATTACAGAAACAGGTTTTGGCGTAATTCGCCCTATTTCGCACTGTTTAATATATCATTTGATTTTATATATTCGGGCGTGCCGGGTTTAAGACGACCCTTGGCACGGCGTGCATATTCGCGCGATTTTTCCCTATTATTTTGCAAACGATAAAATTCCGCCATCGCCCAATCGCCGCGGCCATCATCCGCATCAAATGTGCGCGCCAACACCCAATATGCAACCGGTGACGGGTCGGTTAAAATAACACGCCGACACAATTCCGCCGCACGTTCAACATCATCATTTTTCGCACGTTCGACCAATACCAATGCCAATGCGGTTTCTATCTGGGGCGAATTTGGACGCAATTTCAACGCGCGTTCGTATGCGGTGATTGCATCATCGTAATGGCCATATCGATATTCTAAATCGCCCAACAATTCATAAAAATACGGATTATTGGGGTTGCGTGATACAAGCGTCCGCGTTCCAACCGCCGCGCCCGATAAATTTCCCCATCGCATATTCGCAATCGCACGGGCATAAATCGCCGCATCCGTCTTGTCCGCCGATGGATATAAAGTTTTTACACGCGTCGCATCATCCAGGTATCCAACCAATTTTGCACGCACCATGTCATATTTTTTACCAATCGCCGGCGAATCTGTCTTGAAATTCTTGGATTTAATGTCGGGCGACGCCAATTTATCGCGCACGTTTTTCAATCTTTCCGCCGTCAAAGGGTGATTTATCGCATTTGGATTTATCCGCGATTCAATGTGCGATGTCATATCGCGCATTTGTTCAAAAACATCGACGAATCCGTTTGGGTTATATCCCGCCCGCACCATTAAATCAAACCCCATATCATCCGCAACGCGTTCTTCGTCACGCGAAAACGCCAACATAGATTGCCGCGCAATGCCGGACGCCCCCGCCATAACGCCCGCACCCAATGACGGATTTCCACCCGCCAACATTAGGCCGATACCAAGTGCCTGAATCATCATTGTGCGCTTTATTTCCGATTCCATACGCGCGGACATTTGCGCCATATGACCACCAATTGTATGACCAAGTTCGTGCGCAATAACCGCACGCAACGCGTTTGGCGTACGTATGCGCGTCAACAACCCGGTATAGATATAAATATCGGTTCCGCCCATAACAAATGCATTAAAATTATCATCATTTACTATGCGGATTTGCGCATCCGGAATATTTGCCGCGGTTGTCACGGGTTTAATAATTTCTGTGATAACAGATTCTATTTCGGTGTCTTGGATTATTGATGCGGCGCGTGCAGGCATCACGGCAAAACAAATTAAAATTGCAATTATTTTTCGCATTATGCCCCCAATGTTGCCGTTCGGTCAAAGACAAACATTAAATCGCGCACCCATGGTTCCACTTCAACCATATCGGTTGCGGCACGTGTTGCCAATTTGAATAAATCCCGATGCGCACGGTAATCCACAAAGTGATAATTTATCCAACCGCTTTGGCGCGTGCCCAACAATTCCCCAACACCGCGCATCATTAAATCTTGTTCTGCGATAACAAAGCCGTCATCGGTTTCGCACAGCACGTCAAGGCGTTTACCCCCATCCGCCGAAACGCCATTTCCATACAGCAATATACAAAAAGATTGCGCCGAACCACGACCCACACGCCCGCGCAATTGGTGCAGTGCGGCCAGGCCAAATCGGTCTGCATTTTCAATAACCATAATCGTCGCATCGGGGACATCGATTCCAACCTCAATCACCGTGGTTGCGACCAATATTTTCATCTCGCCCCCGGGACGCGCGAATTCCGCCATAATTTTATCGCGTTCATCACGTGGCATTTGGCCGTGCACCATACCAACGCACGTAAAATGTTCACATAATTTTTTATATCTTTCTTCGGCGGCGGTCGCGTCGGTTCCATCAGATTCCGCCACCAATGGACACACCCAGAAAACCTTGGCCCCCGATACAATTTGCGGACGCAGCCGGTCAATCAGCGCATCCGTGCGTGCCAACGGCAATTTGGTCGTCTTAATCGGTATGCGGCCGGCGGGTTTTTCATTGATAATGGAAATATCCATATCGCCGTAAATCGTCATAGAAAGCGTCCGCGGAATCGGCGTCGCAGAAAGCGCCAAAACGTCGGGATTTACCCCCTTGTCCCGCAGGGCTTCGCGTTGGGACACGCCGAAACGATGCTGCTCGTCAATAATTACCAAACCCAAATCTTTATAAATAACGTCCGTCGAAAACAATGCGTGTGTGCCAACAACCAAACGCGTGCGCCCCGAACGCAACGAAGTCAATTTTTCGCGGCGCGCGGCGCCTTTGTCACGGCCGGTCAAGATATCGCAAACCAAACCCAACCCATCGCATATCGGCTTTAATTTCGCATAGTGTTGCGCCGCCAAAGTGTCGGTCGGGGCCAGCAACGCCGTTTGCCCGCCACATTCCGCCATCATAATCATTGCCGCCGCCGCAACCATGGTTTTACCGCAACCCACATCACCCTGGACCAGGCGCATCATTGGAAATTCGCGTGACATATCGGCCGCAATATCGCGGATGGCGGATTTTTGTGCGCCGGTCAAATCGAACGGCAAAGACGCATAAAATTTTTCCATTAAATCGTATTTCTTGGCCCGCACAGTGCGACGATGGCGCGCATCGGTTCGGGTGCGGCGACTGATTGATATTGCCACCTGGTGCGCCAACAATTCAAAGTAAGACAGTTTTATTATATCATCCGCATTCGGCAATAAATCTTCATTTTTTTCCGCAAAGTGCGCCCGGCGCAGTGCATCGAAAAATTCAACAATTTGCGCATCCGCGCCCGCCAATTTATCGGGCAGTGCGGCAAAAACCTGGTCCCGGATGTTCATAAATGTTTTTTGGGTTATGCCTTCGCCGGAACGATAAATCGCCTGGACCCGGGGGATTTTGTTGGCGTTATCGGGTTCTTCTATAAAGTCCGGATGATTTATCGTGGGGGTGCGCCCCGCCTCCAATTTACCACTGATAATTCGCCACTGGCCAATCGGCAATTTTTTCAACCAATAATCCAAATAATTCACATTAAAGAATTGCACAACAAATGTTTGTCCCGCCCGGTCCACGCAGGTTATGCGTGTGGGACTGCGCCGGCGACCAAATGTGCGCCCCGCCTTGTGCGATTTAACCATTGCCATAACCGTCACAACTTCGCCGGGTGTTGCGGTCGCAATAGAATCTGTCATGCCGCGGTCTTTGACATAGACAGGTATATGCAACATAAAATCCAAAATTCGCCGACCACCCAACAAATCCGCAAAGCGCGCCGCCAACACCGGCCCCACCCCGCGGATAAATTGCAGGTCTGTATTTAGAAAATCATACAGTTCTTTTTTCATCTGTATTAAAAATACTAAATTTTCGGCCGATATATCAAGAGAAAAGAAAAACCTTGAAAATCGAATATTTTAATGATAGACTGCACCTCGCACATGGCGGATGTAGCTCAGCTGGTTAGAGCGTCGGTTTGTGGTACCGAATGTCGCCGGTTCGAATCCGGTCATCCGCCCCAGAATTCAAAAATGCCCATTTGGGCATTTTTTAATTCCCTGGGCGGGTCGGGTTCGAACCGAGGTTCGACAAAATAGCAGGTGAGAACGAGAGAAACGAAGTTCGAACCGTTGCGATTTGGAAAGGGGCCCGCGAACAAAGTGAAGCGGGAATATACAATCCGGTCATCCGCCCCATCCGTCTTTGCCGTCGGCAAAGCCGCGATTTGGCGGGTTTAGCGCGTTGCAAAACGGAATGCCGCGGCTTTTTAGTCGCAGTTTTTTTTATAAAAAACAAGACAAAAAGACGGGCCAATCATATTGATTCTCATTTGCGGTATTGGCGAAGCAATCCAGTCATAATCATTTGACAACAGCCAAATTCTTTTTATACTTTTACATAACAAAAATTAAAACAAGGACACGATATGGAAAATCTTATTGATATGTATGCGGCATTGGAAAAACATCCGGTCAACGTATCATATCCCGCCGGGCAAATTGCCCCGACTGCCGACAGCATCAAACTGCATGATTTCAAATATGCCAATGATTTTATAACATACTATACATTTGGACCGTATAAAATGGAACATCGTGAAATCGCGCGTCAGTATGAATATGTGCGGGGATACGCTACAAAATTGAGTTTTACAAAATTTAATACAACAATGTATAAACAGGTTTGTGTCAATAAACGCATATCAGATATGGATAAAAGGTTCGTAAATTTATCAAAAAATATCATCGCCAAAGCAAACAAGAAAACGTTTACCAATGTTTTTGAAAAACAGATTATCGATAACACATCAAATCTTATGTACTATTTGCGTAATATGCCCGGCACAATGATGCCCGCCGATGAAGTCGATGCGTTGATGAATCAATTAGAAGAAATTAAACGCAGATTATTGGAAACACAAAACATTAAATTTATGTAAAACAAAAAACCGCCGATATTCGGCGGTTTTTTATATGCATCGATTTTTATTTTTTGATTTTTACAATCTTTTTCAATTTCTTGATTCCTTTGCTCATATCGCTTTCTTCGGCCGGTTTTACCTCGCCCGGTTTAAGTGCAGAACAGCAATGCGGACATTTTGTCGCGGTGATATCAACCGTTTGTTTGCAATATGGGCATGTTGTGGTCGTGACCGCCTTCTTGGACTTCATCTTGTTGACGGTGCGAACAATCAAGAACGCCGCAAACATTGTGATAATGAAACTGATTACCGTGTTCAAGAACACACCCAAATTCAATGTGGTTGCGCCGGCGGCCTGGGCTTCGGCAATGGTATTAAATGTTTGGCCATCACCGCCCGACAACACAAAGAACCATTGTGAAAAATCAACACCACCAATCAATAATCCAATCGGCGGCATAATAACGTCTTTGACCAACGAATTGACGACACTGGTCATCACCGAACCTACGATGATACCGATTGCCATATCGATTGCATTACCGCGCTCCGCAAAACTGCGAAATTCTTTTAGAAAATTACTTATTGCCATTTTTTTGTTCCTTTTGTTTCAAATGTTGTTCCAATGCGTCCACAACCTTGGCCAACGTTTTACGCAGATTTTCGTCAAACGTTTCAACGGTTATATCCGCCAACGCATATGTGTTATACCGCTCGGCAATCAATTGGGCAAGGATTTTTTTACTGTCCGTGTGCAAAAGTTGTGGGCGTGTATCGCGGAAACGGGTTCGTTTTACCAACAAATCCAAATCCGCCTTTAACCATATGCTGACCGCCTGGGCCAAGACTTTGTCCCGAACCGCGGGCGTTATAAACGCGCCTTCGCCGGTTGATATAACCTTGGGCGCCGGCGGCGTATCCAACAGACGCGCGACAACCTGTTGTTCAACGCGCCTGAATTCACGTTCCCCATAAAGCGAGAAAATATCAACAACACTGCAACCGGCGGCGCGTTCAATTTCTTTGTCCGAATCGACAAACGGCACCCCCAAATGGTGCGCCAATGCGCGACCAACACTGGTCTTGCCGGCACCCATAAGGCCAACCATAACAATCGGTCGGTCCAATTTAATTGCAGATTCTTTTTTCATGCCGGTCATTTTAGATAAAAAATTAAATTTTAACAATAAAAACTTTTCAAATGATATTTTTATGTGCTAAGATAAACTTACCATCAAAGAAAAACAGGGAGAATCCTTATGAAAACACGTTATTTCACAATCGGTTTGATTGCAACGTTTGGTGCAGGCGCCGCAACGGCGGGCGAATTTCAATATATGGTCAACGGTGTGGCCGCACATAACATTATGGCGATGCAGCATAACATTTCAAATCGTGCCGTTGTTTTACCGCCGCGAACCAAGGTGATGCGTACCAAAAATGATGTTGCAAATACAGATGCAGACGAATATGGTGAAATGATATATTACGGTGAATATGGCGATGACACCGGGATTCTGCCATTAATTGGGCGCAGCGGTGGCGATTTTGCAACCGCGTATGTTAGCGCGGATTGGCAACATTTTGATGAAACAGTCCAATTCAAATCTTATTCGCATACGAACACAAAAATGGATTTGGGAATGGTTGAATTCGGCAACAACCACGAAACATTAAATGGAAATCCGTTGGATATGAAGTTCTTTGGCGGATATGTCGGTGGCACAATTAAAAATGATGATATCAGTATGGGCCAAGATGGCGGATTTATCGGCGCGGCGGCGCATCAACAAATTGAAAATTTGGATATCAGTGTAATTGCAAATCTGGGGTTGATGGTAAATAATGTTCGCAGACCCACAACCACAGACGATTTTAATAATATCTGGGCGGCGGCGACCTTGGATGCGGCGTACAACATCGCACTGGATAAAAATGTCGTTTTGCGTCCAAATTTCCGTGCGGGATATATGTGGATTTATTCACCCAACTATGTATTGAACGATGGGCGGGATGTGAATAACAAAAACCTTGGGGTATTGGAGTTGACCCCGGCGGTTGATTTGAATACCAATATCGGTGATGGTTGGTCGATTGGTGCGCGCGGCGCATACATTATAAATTTTGTGAATGGTGGCGAAACATACCTGGAATATTCAAAATTGCCAAAACTTAAATCCAAAGATTACTTTGAATATGGCATCAGCATTGAAAAATCTGTTGATAATTTGAATTTCGGCCTGAATGTTGGACGCCATGATGGCGGACGCAGTGGTTGGTTCGGCGGCGCCAAGATTAGGTATTTGTTTTAGTGGTTAGTCCGTCCCGGCACCATTTGGTGCCGCGGCCGCGACGGGTGTTAGTGTTAGCGGTTATAAAAAAACGGTGCCTGGCACCGTTTTTTATTTTTTGTTGCCCAATTGACGTTTTAATTCTGCGATTTCTTGGTCGCGCAATTTAATCTCGTTCCTAAGGCGCGGTATTGCGCCATCAATCGACCAAAACAATGGCATATAATTACACGTTATAAAATATATGCATTCGTTTATGTCCGACAATGTAGGTTTATAATTTTTATGCGTTTGTAAAAATTTATTCATCGCATCTGCCAGTGTTAGTTTCTGTCGCATTTTTTACTCCATTTTCATAAAATAAAAAACCACCAAAAAACATTTCTAGTGGTTGGAGCTTTAACAGCAATACAGTATTGCAGCGCCTATTCAATATATTACGCGCACTCCAACCACTCTGGATTGGAGAATTATCGTATCCTTAGACGACTGTAAGAGCTGTTAAATGCCCACCGACGAAAATCCCGCCGGCAATTTAATCATATCAAATAATTACATAAACGCAATGAATTTTTACACACTAAAACACCGCCCGATGCGGGCGGTGTTAAACATAAATCAAACCATAGTTTAATTCAAAGCATCTTTCAAAGCTTTGCCAGGTTTAAATTTCGGCTGAGTAGAGGCCGGAATTTTGATGGCGGCACCCGTTTGCGGATTGCGGCCTGTGGTGGCTTTACGCTTTGCGGTTGTGAATGTACCAAAACCGACCAAACGAACGTCGCCTTTCTTTTTCAATACTTTGGTGACGGTGTTGATAAATGCATCCAGGCATGCCGCAGCGGTTGCCTTGGTTACATCTACTTCGTTTGCGATTGCTTCAATCAATTGTTGTTTGTTCATATGTTTCTCCTTTCATAAATTTATTTAAGGTGTCCCAGCATCACATGGCAATGTCCACAAAAACCATATTTTACGCCCAATTCAACAAAACAATTTGCCAAATCAAACCATTTCTGTGGGCATTGCCTGTGTTGCCTAAACGAATCGTAGAGAATTCCGCCATTTAAGTCAAGATTTATTTACAGTACACAAAATTTTTTTATTTTTTCATTTTCTGTGGACCAAATCACTGCGCACCGCAACCGCGCCCGGCGAAGTGTTTTCACACAAAACATAATCGCCCGATTTGCCGGTCACTTCGACCGCCCGATAACGATTCGGTGTGTTGAAAATCAACATCAATATTACACCCGCCCAAAATAATAACTTGGTAAATCCCCACGGTTTGGAAAATGCATCTTTGTTAAATGAATCTTTCAACAGGTTTTGATACAACGCCCATCCCCACATAAATGCCAAAATAATCGCCGCAAAAAAGAACCCTATTAAAACATACCGCGCAAAAAACGAAAATCCCGCCGCAATTGCATCCCAAAAACCACCCGTCGCCGGGCACACAAACAGCGCGCGCCCACTTATATCCGGGGGCAACTGAATCGGGGGCGACCCGTCCAGAGAAAAATCAAACGATGCCATCAATACGATGATGGTCAATAAAATTATCGCGAAAAGCATCGATTTTTTCATTTTATCCGTCCCACTGTACACATATTATATCATAAATAACTAACCAATTGCAATTCTTGTAAGTTTTATTTACAATTTAATTATGTTTAATCATAAGCCCCATCTTGTCGTCGCCATTACCACAATGGATTTAGATGCGTTGCGACTGTCGTTGCCGCCGCTGGGTCGGTTGCGGCAAAAATTTACCTTGGTGATTCATAATGATAATCCGGCAATGTGCCTTGGGCGGGGGATGGTTCGCAAAATGTATCCGCGGGGAAAATTGCACATTATAAATACCGAACAAAATGTCGGGGAATTAGAATCGCGAATCAAAACAATTGAATATATTCGTGATAAAAATATTCCGTGCGATTGGATTATATTTGTTGATGATGACGATGTACTGATTGATGTCGGCATCCCAAGTGTCGGCGAAAATATATTTGCAATTGTTCAAGATGCGACCACGCTTTATGAATCACTGACCGACATATTCAAGATATCGAATAAATGGACGCTGGGCGCGCCCGTCGGTAAAACCGGACCACATTTTGATATAACGGGGACAACGATACGCGCAAAAATCTTGTTCGAATTTGCCGAATTTATGCGCAGAATTATGCCAGATACAGGCAAATTATTGGCAAACACAAAATATAGGGTGCCAGTTTCGACACTGTTGTGGGCGGGGCTGAACGCGTTTGTGCGTAATCGTCATCCGGATATGTCGCCAATATATATGAATCGAACAAATTATGTTGCAATAAAAATGGGGCGCGCCACAACCAAATATGGGCATACAATTCCAACCAACGCAACGGCGCACAAGGCAATATCTGAAACAATTAAAAAATTTACAGATTTAATAGATGCCGCGGCGCAAAATATGGTTGCGGAAAATCAATAAAGTTCTATAATCCCCGAATAAGCAAGGAAAAAAATGATGACATATGATGATATAAGAAAAGTCTTTTTGAATTATTTTGAATCGCATGGGCATAAAATCGTTCCGTCTGCATCATTGATACCGAACGACCCGACGTTGCTGTTCACGGTTGCGGGTATGGTGCCGTGGAAGAATATATTCTTGGGTACCGAAGATGCACCTGCCCCGCGCGTGGCCGATGTGCAAAAATGTATTCGCGCGGGTGGCAAGCACAATGATTTGGAAGACGTTGGTTTCGACGGTCGCCATCATACATTCTTTGAAATGTTGGGAAATTGGTCTTTTGGCGATTATTTCAAGGCGGGTGCAATTGAAATGTCATGGGATTTATTGACCAATGTAATTGGCATTGACCCGGCGCGATTGATTGTGACCGCCCATGAAAGCGATGATGAAGCCGCGGCAATTTGGAAAAAAGTTGCCGGCAAAGACGCAATTCGTTTGGGCAAAGACAATTGGTGGTCGGCCGGGGATACCGGTCCATGCGGCCCGTGCAGTGAAATTTTCTATGATTTCGGCGAAAATGTTCCGGGCGGCCTGCCGGGCAGTCCGGACGAAGACGGTGGCCGATATGTCGAAATTTGGAACGACGTTTTTATGCAATACGACCGCGATGCAAATGGGAACCTGACGCCATTGCCCAAGAAAAATGTTGATACAGGCGCGGGTTTGGAACGTTGGGCCGCAATGCTTCAGGGTAAAATTGATAACTATGATACAGATTTATTCCGGAACCTTAAACACGCGGTCAGTGACGTCACCGGCGTGCGCGAGACAGATGAAAACAGAACCAGTTTCAAGGTTATTACAGACCACCTGCGTTCGGTTGGATTTGCAATCGCGGACGGTGTTATTCCGTCTAACAGTGACCGCGGATATGTAATTCGTCGTATTTTGCGGCGCGCAATGCGGCACGGGCAAATGTTGGGACATAACGGGGCTTTGTTGTCGCGGCTTTATCCGGCGTTGGTGGAACAAATGGGTGCGGCATATCCAGAACTGGCGAAAAATGCGGCACACGTTATGGAAATTATCACGAACGAAGAAAATTCTTTTGCCGATATGTTGAACAATGGTATGAAATTATTGGAAACGGAATTGCCAAAAATTCACGGCAATGTGTTACCGGGAACGGTCGCATTCAAATTATTTGACACATATGGTTTTCCATTGGATTTGACGCAAATGATTCTGCGCGATAAAAACATAACGGTTGATGTCGCCAGGTTTGAATCCGAGATGGCCGCACAAAAAGAACGCAGCCGTGCAAACACACGCGGGACAAAAATATTTTGGGAATCGCGTACCGATTTGCCGGCAACGATTGATGCGGCCAAATACGCACCGGATGAAAATATGGAATCAAAAGTCTTGGCAATATTGCGGGGCGGCGAATTTGTGGATTCGGCCGATGCCGGCGATGAAATCGAAGTTGCATTGGATAAAACAAATTTCTATGGTACCCAGGGCGGCCAGGTCGGCGATACGGGCGAGATAAAAATCGGTGACACGACGGCGCTGAACGTGACCGAGGCCGCACGTGCAGATGGCATAGTTCTGCATCGCGGGGTGGCCGCGGGCAAGATTTCTGTTGGTGACACCGTACAACCAATTGTGAATATGCAAAACCGTGCCGCGACCGCACGTGCGCACACCGCAACACATTTACTTCAGGCCGCATTACGCCGGGTTTTGAACACGGACGTGGAACAACGCGGGTCACGGGTCGCACCGGATTCTGTGCGTTTTGACTTTTCATTTGGGCGCGCGATGACGGACGATGAAAAGGCCGCAGTGGAAAAATTGGTGAACGAATGGATTGATGCCGATATGAACGTTGCACACGAAGAAATGTCAATCGAGACGGCAAAAAAACGTGGGGCGATGGCGCTGTTTGGTGAAAAGTATGGCGATGTGGTTCGTGTTATAACGGCGGGCGATGTTTCGTGCGAACTGTGTGGCGGAACCCATATCAATCACACCGGCGAAATTATCCGTGCAAAGATAAACAAAGAAAAATCCATCAGCAGTGGCATCCGCCGCATCACCATGTCTGTCGGTGCATTGGCTTAATCCCCTTCTTATAAAGAAGGGGTACGGCGGAACCGCCGGGGGGGTAGTTGCCCGCGCAACGCGCGGGTGCGCTTCGCGCCCGTCTACCCCGCCACCGCTGGTGGCCCTCCCCTTCACAATGTGAAGGGGAATAACAGCAGTGGCATCCGCCGCACCACCATGTCTGTCGGTGCACTTGCGTGATTGGGTTTATGCAAAACGGCGAGGTCGCGCCGTTTTTTTATTGCGTGGATATATCAAATTGTGTATAATATATGCGTTATCGGGGGGGGATTTTTGCGCATATTTCGGTTTGTATTTTTTACGTCTGTTATGCTTTGCACCACCAATGCAATGGCGGACGCGTGTTGGGAAATAAAAAATTGTACTGGCAATGCATGTCAGAAAAGCGCTGGGTCCGATAGCCCTAGCGATGCGCGTTATTTTCTATGCGGAGGCAAAAACGGATGCGTAAATGGGGCGATAATAAGTAGTACTGCAGACAGCCCCAAGATGGAATACTATCAATGCGATGGCAATGAATGGACGAAATTGTCTGCTACAGAATTACCTAATCAATTAAAAAATATTCCAGATTGTGACAATTCTTATTCTGGAAGAGAAGAAAATAAACTTCATTCTCTTAGTGATGATGAATACGATTTTTTTACAAACGTAAAAGATGGCGCACACAACGACCGTTCCGACATTTGCAAAAAAGTAAAACAGGCTAAAGATACTAAACCAAAGGCAAAGGAAATAATAACCCCGGAACCAGTAGAGACATCGGTTGAAACACCGACCGAGACGCCGGTCGAAACGCCCAAGCAACAACCAGAACAACCAACGGTTGAACCCGCGGCAAAGGCCGCAGTCGCGCCCACCAAGGCAGATAATATTACAATATCTGGAACGGTGGTTGATGAAAACGGCGAACCAATGTCCTTTGTCAATATTGCCGAGGTAAATTCAATAAACTCCGCCCACCCAAACGGTACCATGACCGACGCCGAGGGTAAATTCACACTAACCAATTTGAATGCGGATGATAATATTCAATTTTCGTTTGTTGGGTTCGGTGCCAAAAAATTTTCTGTGGCCGAATTACAAAATAATCCAAATGTACAATTAAAGGCGACCGCCGAAGAATTAAACGAAGTAACCATATCGCCGTGTGCGGATGGCGAAAACTTTATTCCCGAAACCGGGGAATGTGTAAAGACGCCGGCCGAACCAGAGACACCCATTGAGCCCAAACAGCCAAAACCCAAAGAACCCGTTATTGATGAAACGGCGCAGGAGGTTACGGCCCCGAAACCAACAGTGGCGGAATTAGAAGAAAAATTGAAGGCGGCCCAGAAAGAACTGGATGCGGCGCGGGATGCGGAAAATTCTTGGGCAAATCGTGGTGTCACCGCGGCATCTAGCGCAATGACCGGTTTGGGTGGAATGGCGGCGGCGTCTGCAATCGCCGAACAACGGGCGGACGCGGAGGCCGAAAAAGAAATGCGTGCCTATATCGAAACAATGAAATGTGAATACGGAAACGGGCAAAATGTCAAACTGGGCAACGAAGAAATAACCCTGCCGGGCGGGAACGAATTATTGGATTACTATACCGAATATAAACAATTGGCGGATAATTTGAAAACAACCAAGGCGGCGTTGGGCCTGCGCAGTGGGATAGAGAGCGAGGTTTTATATGACCGTGCGCAATCTGGATTATATCAGTATGCAAGCATTGGAAAAACGGGCGGTGCGGAAACATCACTTTATCGTGCATTGACGGATAAAGAAAGCGAAGATGCGGTGGCGTGGGCCGAACAAAAAGAAAAATCCGCGAAACAGCTAAAGACCGGTGGCCTTGTGGGGGCGGGTGGCGTTGGTGCCGGACTGTTGGGGGACGCCGCAATAAATACCGATATGATAAAAAACATTAAAGAAGTATTCAAAAAATAGTTTTATAAATAGATATTGCCATTCATTGTTTTTGGTGCTATGATTTTTCCACATAACCAAAAGGAAAGTATTATGTTATTAAAGGGTAAAAAGATTTTAATTACTGGCGTTGCGAACGATTGGTCTATGGCATGGGCAATCGCAAAACGCGCGCATGAAAACGGGGCGGAAATCGCGATGCCGTATGCTATGCCGGCGTTGGAAAAACGCGTGCGGCCATTGGCGGAATCAATTGGCGCAAAATTTGTCCAAGAATGCAATGTGCAAAATGATGAACAAATGGATTCTTTGTTTGCGAATATCGAACGCGAATGGGGACATTTGGACGGTATGCTGCATGCGATTGCGTTTTCCGACAAAAACGAATTGATGGGTCGCTATGTTGATACTACGCGCGAAAATTTCAAGAACACGATGGATATTTCCGTTTATTCTTTGGTGGATTTGACACGTCGCGCATCAAAACTGATGACTGATGGTGGGTCTATCGTCACACTGACCTATTTCGGTGGGGAAAAGTCTGTGCCGAATTATAATGTTATGGGTGTGGCAAAGTCCGCATTGGATTCGTCGGTTCGTTATTTGGCGGCCGATTTGGGGCGCGATAAAATCCGCATCAATGCAATCAGTGCCGGTCCTATTTTGACCCTGGCGTCCAGTGGCGTTGGCGGGATCAAGACAATGTTGCGCCTTAATGCAGAACAAACGCCGTTGCGCCGCAATATGACGTTGGACGATGTTTCGGGTGCCGCACTGTATTTGTTCAGTGACCTGTCGTCCGCCGTAACGGGCGAAGTACATCACGTAGATTGTGGTTATTCCACAACCGGTATGATACCAAATGAACTGAAAGACATATTATTAAAGGCAATGGACGAACAATAAAAGTAAAAACCCGCGTGATGCGGGTTTTTGTTTTGCTATTTTTTATTTACAAAAATCTTGTCGGGATGTTTGAGATTTATAATACCAATAATAAAATCAACCAATGCCCAAATACAAACCGCAAAGCCCGGCACAATCAGCAACCAACCAATTGTCCCCATCAATAACATCGCGATGCCTTGGCCGTTTTTTCCGGCATAGAATTTATGCACACCGAACACGCCCAAGAACCACACCAAAACAAGATAAATCACCATAGATTTATCCGCGTCAAACGCGACATAACCGCATTTGGGGCATGCCTTGGCCCGGTCACTGTGCCGCGCGCCGCATTCACGACAATAAATCATCGCCATATTCAATCCTTTTGGTTTTTATGACCTTGTACCTATTCTATCAAATTTTTTATGTTTTTTCAATTGTGTTTATTCGGGGGATTTTTTATAATATTGATATGGCAAAACAGGCGGACCTTTTTATTCGCGCAGAACACGCAGATTTAATCAAAAAATTAAACGCGTGGGATATTGCATATCACCAAAATGACGCGCCAATTGTTGATGATGCAACATATGATGCCACAAAAAAGCGCGCGTTGGAAATCGAAACAGAATACCCGGAATTGGCGGCGACCGGTGCATCGACACATGTTGGCGCCGCGCCATCAAGTAAATTCAAAAGTTATCCGCACAGTGTGCCGATGCTGTCCATTTCCGACGTGTTTAATGAAACGGAGGTTGCCGATTGGTTTAACAAATTACCAAATAAAGATTTGTTTATTGAATTAAAGGTTGACGGTGTGTCTTATGCCGCACGATATGAAAACGGCATACTTGTGCGGGCCCTGACCCGCGGCAGCGGGGTGGCCGGCGAAGACATAACCGCGAACATTAAAACAATTGCCGATATACCGCAAAAACTGTCCGGTGAATTTCCCGATGTTATTGAAGTGCGCGGCGAAGTTTATATGTTGCGCGATGATTTCTTGGCATTAAACGCGGTGGCGGTGGACACGGGCGATAAAGTATTCGCAAATCCACGTAACGCGGCGGCCGGGTCTTTGCGTCAATTAAATCCGCGGGTTACGGCGTCACGAAAATTGTCTGCGTTTGGTTACACATATGGCGTGGTGTCAAAAAAAATGTGGGCGACCCAGGCGGAATATTTTGACCGGTTGGAATCTTGGGGGTTCAAAACCACGCGCAAATGGGCGCGGCGCGCAACATCTTTGGCCGAGATTCAATCGATGTATAACGATATAATTATGACGCGCAGTGATATTCCGTTTGATATTGACGGACTGGTTATCAAGGTCAACGATGTCGCGACCCAAGAACGCATGGGGGCACGCGCCAACAGTCCCCGGTGGGAGGTTGCATATAAATTCCCCGCCGCACGTGCGGTGACAACGCTGCGCGGTATAACGGTCCAGGTTGGACGCACGGGCGTACTGACCCCGGTTGCGGAATTAGAACCCATAAACATTGGTGGTGTGGTGGTGTCGCGTGCAACATTGCATAACGCGGATGAAATTGCGCGATTGGGCGTGCGCGTTGGTGACAAAGTGACCGTTCAACGTGCGGGCGATGTTATTCCGCAAATTGTTGGGGTCGCGGAAAGTGCGCCGAATGCCGCGCCATTTGAATTCCCGCGCCAATGCCCGGTTTGCGGCGGCGACGTTGTGCGTGCAGACGGTGCGGTGGCATATCGGTGCGTCAACACCCTGGGGTGCCCGGCGCAAAGAATCGGTGAATTGGAACACTTTGTATCGCGCCCGGCGTTTGACATTGACGGTATTGGAACAAAACAACTGGAACTGTTCATCGCGCGCGGTTGGATTGAAAGCCCGGCGGATATTTTTACTTTGATTGAAAAACATGGGGACGAGATTAAAAAAATCGAAGGATTCGGCGAAAAATCGGTTGCGAATTTGCGTGCGGCGATTGATGGTGCGCGCAATATTGATTTGGCGCGATTTTTAACCGCAATTGGAATTCCCGACGTTGGTAAGACGACCGCTAAACTCTTGGCGAAAAATTTTGGAAACCTGGATTCTTTGCGCGCGGCAACAATGGATGATTTAATTGCAATTGACGGAATTGGCGAAGTAATGGCCCGCGAAATCGTCTCGTTCTTTCAAAATGAACGAAATGTCGCGGTGATTGAAAATTTACTGAAACACATTGCCGTAAAATCAACGGAACAAAACATAATAAAGACCGCAATTTCGGGTAAAAAAATCGTCCTTACGGGAACATTGGCGAAATATGGGCGCGATGTCGCGCGCGAAATTTTGGAACGCATGGGCGCGATTGTCACGGGGTCTGTATCGCCAAAGACAGATATTGTTTTGGCCGGCGCAGATGCGGGGTCCAAATTAAAACGCGCAACGGAATTGGGCATCACAATTTGGGATGAAACCGATTTCGAACGCGCAATAACAGAGGCAGGTATCAAAAATGGCACGCGATAAAAAAAATGATAAGGCATCTGTGTCATGGAAATGGCGTCTGTTTGTGTGGTGTTTTAATTTGTTTTTGGTCGCGGTTTTGGGTGTGGTGTTCTATGTCGCGGTTATATATTTTCAAATGCCATCACTGGATGCAATTTTGAATGAAACGCGCGCGCCCGCAATTGTGTTTATGGACCAAGACGGTAATGAAATTCGCGCGTCTAATAAAATTATGGGCACGCCGGTGTCAACCGATAATATACCCCCGCATGTATGGCAGGCGATTGTTGCCATCGAAGATAAACGGTTCTTTAATCATGGCCCGTTTGATACGCGGGCGATGATTCGCGCGGTTGCATTGAATATCTTTCGTGGACGCTTTGCGGTGGGCGGTTCATCAATTACGCAACAAACCGCCAAGAACATTTTCCTGTCGCGCGATAAAAAGATTTCACGCAAAGTGCAAGAATTGATTCTGTCGTATTGGTTGGAAAATCGGTTTAATAAAAACCAAATCTTGGATTTATATATGAACCGCGTGTCTTTGGTTGGTGGTATGCGCGGAATTGATGCGGCGGCGCGGGCGCTGTTTCGGCGGTCTGCAACGGAATTATCGTTGGCCCAGGCGGCCCAGATTGCCGCGATGTTAAAGGCGCCAACAACGTACAGCCCATACAAACATCCAAATAAAAACTTTGAACGCGCACGAACCGTCCTGGCCGAGATGGTACGCCAAGGATATATTGACATAAACACTGCGCGCGCGGCGGCGGCGGAATTGGCACCCGCGGCCGGCGCACCGGACACAAACCTGTATCGATATTGGACGGATTTCGTGACGGATGAATTAAAATCCCAGATTGGAATTATGGACACCGATGTATATGTTTATACGACATTGGATACAAAATTACAGAATAAAATTACGCGCGTGATGCCCGAATATTTGGGTGCGTACCAAGGCGCGGCCGTGGCATTAAATCGCAATGGGGCAATTCGCGCAATGGTCGGCGGCGCCGATTACCAGGCCAGTCAGTTTAACCGAGCCACCGCTCGGCGTCAGCCCGGCAGTGCATTCAAACCGGTCGTATATTTGGTCGCATTGGAAAATGGTATGACACCCGAAAGTTTTGTGAACGATTCACCGTTTGCAATTGGTGACTATAACCCGAAAAACTATAATGAAAAATATTATGGCGATATAACTTTGGCAACCGCGTTCGCGAAAAGTGTGAATTCGGTTCCATTAAAGTTGACCGCGCAATATGGCGTTGATTCAGTTCTGGCAATGGCATCACGGTTGGGTGTTGGAAACAAATTGCGGCGGGAATATTCGACCGTACTGGGGGCATCAGACATGAACTTGTTGGATTTAACAACCATTTATGCGGTGATATGGAACGATGGAAATTCTGTGCGGCCATATTCCATTACGCGCGTGGTAAATGCCCGCGGGGAAACAATCTATGAACGCGACCCATCGGACAGCATCCAGATTTTATCACCGGACACGGTTGGTTTTATGACCGAATTGTTGGGCGATGTTATTAAACCCGCCGGCACCGGTCACCGCGCCGCCGCCAAGGGTGTTATTGGTGGAAAAACCGGAACCAGTAATGAAAACCGCGATGCGTGGTTTGTTGGCGCAACCGATAAATTCATTTTGGGTATATGGGTTGGAAACGATGATTTTACACCTATGAGTTCACGCATCACCGGTGGCACAATCCCCGCACAAATATTCCACGATGTTGTGGAATAAAAAATCCGCCGGGTGCCGGCGGATTACAGGTATTTTTTTTAAGTCTGGATTACCGTGTTGGACGTTCAATGAACATCAATATCAACCATATAACCGCGGCAACGCCGATAATTGCATAGACGATATTGGATACCATTGTGGCGGGACCAAACAACCATGCGACTAAATCAAAGCCGAATATGCCGACCAATCCCCAATTTATTGCACCAATAAATGTTAAAGGCGCAAGAACGTAATCTGTCAATCCTTTCATTTTATTTCTCCCATATTGTTGGTTTTGTCATAATTGACATTGGCATTATACCGCGTACGGGGGACGCATACAATACGAACAAATACCTATCCGTCCCGGCATCCGCTTACGCTTGCGCTACAGCGAGATATGCCGCGGCCGCGACGGGTGTTGATGGGCAGAAAAAAACGCCCGATTGGGCGTTTTTTTATTTAGAAACCAAAAACCATTCTTTGTTTTGATTGACGTTTCTTTTCGTTACGAACGGCTTCTTCTTTCAAACGTTTGCGTTTTGTTGTTGGTTTTTCATAACGCTGGCGTTCTTTCATTTCGCGGTACAACCCTTCTTTTTGGGATTTACGTTTTGCAACGCGCAATGCCTGTTCGACGTTATTATCACGTACAAGAACCTTGACCATAAAATATTCACCCCCTTTTTGGTGATATTGATGTTTGTTATCTGGAATTCCGTCCGCCTTCGCACACCTTGTGTGCTACGGCGGGACACTAAATTTTCAGCCCTCGCTTTGCTTCGGTGAAAATTTGTGGTGGAGCTGATGGGACTCAAACCCACGACCTCCTGAATGCAAATCAGGCGCTCTAATCAACTGAGCTACAACCCCAGAACTCTGCGCCGCGTATTTTATGCGTTTTTAGGTCAAAAGTCAATAAAAAAATAAATCTTTACACACACGCGCCGAATTTCTATAATTGGTTCACTATGAGAAAAATTATAAACGCAATTAAAAAATTTATTCGCGGGGATGAATCAAACGCCCGTATTAAATGGTCGCTGTATGGGCGCATATGGAACGAGATTGGCAAACCCCAGTGGAAATGGTTGACCGCCGGAATTATCGCAACCGTTTGCGCCGCGGCAGCCGAAGGTTATACCATAACACTGGTTCAACGCGTCGTGGACCAGGCATTTATCGAAAAAAATATGCAATCAACATATATCATCGGGGCACTGATTATACTGGCGTTTGGGTTAAAGGGCGCGTTTGGATATGCACGTTCGTTGCTGATGGCCAAGGCGGGATTGACCGCGTCTGCGCACCTGCAAAAACGCATTTATTCACATATGATGCATATGGATGTATCCAGTTTTTATGGCGACGGCATCGGTAAATACCTGAACTATTTCGGGGTCCAGGCGGGGGCGGTTTTGAACCTGGTGACCAGTACGATTGTTAAAACAATACAACAAATCGCCACATTGGCAATCACATTGGGATTGATGGTGTATTACGCGCCGCAATTGTGCGCGATACTGGTATTCTTGGTACCGGCGTTATTGATACCTATGGTCGCCATTATGCGCAAACGGCGGAAATTATCACGTCAATCGTTCGGCATCGCCAACAACGTGTCACAACATTTGAATCAAACACTGCGCGGGATGAAGACTATCCAGGCATTTTCTAATCAAAACGCCGAAATAAAACGGTTTGAACGTGTTTTGAATGATTCTGTGATTAATTCGTATAAAAGCACCCAGGCCAATGGTCTGCGGTCGCCATTGATGGAATTGGTGATTTCGATTGGGCTGTGCCTGGCCATGATTTTGGGCGGACATTTTATTGTGACGGGCGCAATTTCAACCGGTGATTTCACGGCGTTCTTGTTGGCGTTGACCGCCGCGTATAAGCCTGCAAAGTCTATCACGGGCGTGGGTGACACGGTTCAGCATGGGCTGCTGGCGGCGGAAATTCTATTCAATTTCTTGGATACCAAACCGACAATTCGTGACGCACGTGACGCAACAGAATTGCACGCGGTGCAACCTTCGGTGGAATTTCGTGATGTAAGTTTTTCATATGTCCCCGAAGAACCGGTTTTGCACAACATCAACCTGCGCGTGCCGGCGGGTCAGGTCTGCGCCCTGGTCGGGCCCAGTGGCGGCGGAAAAACGACCATGTTCAACCTGCTGGAACGGTTTTATGAACCCCAGAACGGCATTATCGCAATAAATGGTCGTGACATACGGAAATATACTCTGGATTCACTGCGCGGGAATATTGCAGAGGTTTCCCAGGACGTGTTCTTGTTCAATGATACGATTGAGGCAAACATTAAATATGGCGCGCCGAACGCGACACACGACCAAGTGGTCGCCGCCGCGCGTGCCGCAAATGCTCACGATTTTATTATGGATTTCCCCAAGGGTTATGAATCACGTGTTGGCGAAGGCGGCGCGTTGCTGTCGGGGGGGCAAAAACAACGCATTGCAATCGCACGCGCGATATTGAAAAACGCCCCTATTCTGCTGCTGGACGAGGCGACAAGCGCACTGGACACAGAAAGCGAGAAATTGATTCAATTGGCCCTGCGGGATTTGATGCGCGGGCGTACGACGTTTGTTATTGCACACAGATTATCAACTATTTTGGATGCGGACATAATCTGCGTCATCAAAGACGGTCACATAATTGAACAGGGAACAGACGCGGAATTGGTCGCGTTTGGTGGCGAATATAAAAAACTGCGTGATATTCAGTTCAAAAGTAAAAAGTGATTATCCGGCTTCGCTTTGCTACGCCGAGACTGCGCCCGTCACCACTCACTATCACCCACAAAATTTTTCAAATTTTGCGGGGCCCGATGTGGTGCCGTGGCTTGGTGTTAGTGGTTAGTGATAAAAATTCAAACCGACACAAGGTCGGTTTGAATTTTGTCCGCCTGCGTGTGCAAATATAACCAATTTTCTTTCCTATGAAAAATACTGCGGCGCGACCCTAACAAATTTTAATCGCGCACTTTGTTGTGCGCGATAACAATTTTTTGTGGTGGGGCCACAGGGACTGCACATCCCAACACTTATGTGTTGGGGCCCTTCCACTCGCAACGGTTTTGCTTCACAATGTTTGCAAAACCGGCTATCGTGTCGAACCCTTGGGTTCGCTCGGCATAAATGCCTGCGCGCAAATTTATAGTTGCTTGAACTTCGCATCGCTCGTTCGCGCATACAAATTTTCTCGTCTTGTTTTCCCAAACCAAAAAAAACCGACACAAGGTCGGTTTTGATTTTTGGTGGGGCCACAGGGACTCGAACCCTGGACCCAATGATTAAAAGTCATTTGCTCTACCAACTGAGCTATAGCCCCAGAACTTTTTTTCCAGAAGTTCGCCGCCAATTATGACACACTTTTATAAAAAATCAAGAAATTTATTTGATTTGCGTTTTTTTGTTTCGGCCGGTTGGCTGGGCGTGGTCGCGGCGGACAAAATGGCATCAAATTTTTTTGACACAATCGCCCCGGAATCCAACCAATCATTGATTTCGCCAATTATGTTTTTAATGTGCCGCGCCACAATACGCCGATTTCCGCCCAGGCTGTGCATCGCAACCAAACGCGACATATCCCGCGCCAAGGCGGACATAAGGCTGACCTGGTCCGGGGTCATGGCGTTTTCTTTGCCAAACCCGATAATCAGGTTTTCCAATTCTTCGTAATATTGACGCAGCAAATCGATATATTCTCCACGAATCTGCATTTTTTCGACTATGCGACCTTCGGTCCAGCCGCGCATAGCCATTACGCCGCCACTTGTCAGGCGCCCGCGCATCTTTAACATTTTCCGCAGAATTAAAACCACATGCAAAATGATGGTATTTATTCTGTCGTTCATATTTGCAACCAATGTTTCTTGCAACCGGCGCGACACACGTTTCGTCGTGTAATCGTACAGCAAAAAAACCAAAGGTATCGCCAACAATGACGCAGAGATATTACTAATCAGGCCTTCGACCGCCGGGTCATGCACATTGTCCAAAGATATAGAAAACAGCACTATTCCGCCGGCGATAGATATGATATACGGCAGTGTCCGCAATAAAAAGTCGCGAATTTTTCCCCACATATCCGGATTATGACGCGCCGCCCCCATATTGTCACCAAGAATAAATCCCCATAGCCCGGGCGCAGATTGTACCCGCGGCCTTTTCTATCCCTTGAAATTTCCCACATTTTGTACTATAATATGGTGGCGTGGGGAACCGAACCAAAGGAGCCGCCGATGGCAATGAATATGAAAGATTTTTTAGAAAAAGTATTCAAAATTCAGCGTATGAAAGAATGGCGTGTTGAACACCCCGAACAATGGCAACAACTCAGTGATTGGGCAGGCTCGGGAGATCCTGATACTAGTAAATTGAATGCCGACCAACGTAAATGGCTTGCATTTCTGGAAAGAACAGGCTTGGCCGCAACCGATCCATTCGTTCGCGAACCGAATACAAAAAACGGTTTTCTTAAAATAAAAGATTTTCCGCCAATCAGTGACTTAAGCGAATCAGATTGGAAGCAATTATTCTTAACATGTCAATCAACTTTTGCCAGGCTAAAGGCTAATAAATCTTCTTATCATGGTGATGTGCAAGATTTTGTGACAGATAATGGTCCATTATTTGATGATGTCACAGATGAAACAATGGAAGCAAGTCCAAGAACAGACGCGGCGATATTGGCGCTAATAAGAAAAATGGACAAACTTGATAATGCAGATTTGTACAATATCTTTGGAATTTCAAAAGGTGAAATTGCACCGCTTGTAGAATCAAGAAATCCAGGAACCAATGAAGTCACCGCGGTCAAGAAAGACTATAACAAAAAGAAAGACATACGTGATAAAATTAAAGGCTGGGCAGAAAAAATTTTATCCCCAGAAAACGCAACAAAAAAAGCAAGATTAGAAAGTTGCGGATTTGATGAAGCGTTTATATTTAATGCCAATAGAATAGATTTAATAGTTGACGATTATTATGGATGGCATATACCAGAAGTATCACCTGCAAAATTAACAGATTTTAAGACAAAATATTCAGATTATCTTACAGAAATATATAAAAGTGACAAGATACTGGAAGCATACAAATCTTGTGAATCAGAAAATAAGATTGTTTCAAACTCAATTGAAAAAGCCAAGAAAGATATAGATTATGATGACACTAATTCTAAAAATTATGTACCACGCAAACTTGATGAAAAACTGACTCTGGTCGAACAAATTCAAAAATGGGCCGGTGATACATATGAAGATTACTTCAAAAAATATAAAGAACTTCGTGGGGTACAAATTTATCATCATGCATCGGAAGTAAAATCCATATTAAAACAAATAGATAAGGCCAAAATAAAAACTACTGATCCATTAAGCAAATTAGTAGAAAACGCCGACAATATAACCAAAGCATTGGGTGCAAATCATCCAGAAGCCGCCGGAGCATTTGAATGGTTTGGAAAAGCGTTGAAAGAAATTAACGCAAAACCCAACATGTCAAAAGTTATGGAAAAGGCATTAAAAAGTGGCCAAAAAATGAACGATTTGGTTTCAGAACTTATTATTATGGCCGCCGAAGATGGCAAACCAGAAACCGTCAAAAAAGCAGAAATTGCTCTGGAAGTATTAACAACGATAAAATATGGTAACACCACTAGCAAGATAATGGACAATCTAAAAGAAGATAAAGAATTGTTCACATTGTTTTCAAACAAAGATTTGTCTTGGAACAAAAACGAAGGTGTTAAATTTGTTACGACTGCAATGGATAAAACATTCCGGGTTGCATTTATGGGATTGGGCTATGGCGCAACAATTGCAGTCAATCGTTTTCGTCGTTTCGGGACAAAATTTAATGGCCGACTTAAAAACACCAAAATGCGCCAAGCGCATGAAGATTGGGCTGCAAAACGCGGTGCCGAACGTTTATGGGCCATAGGTGCCCATGGTGCCGATACCGCCAATGCGCCAGTACCCGGAGCAATAGATATACGTTCTGAGTACAAAAGGTCACTTGATAAAAACACCAAGAAACGTGATGATGCTTTAGTTGGTTTGGGCGGTATGGGGGCCCCAGATTCAGATGTATTTATTGAAGACCAGCAACGTGATTTGAATACTATAGGGCGTGGTGATGAAGACGATAAACGCGCTAAATTGCGCCCATACGAATCTATGCTTGAACGTTTAGAACTTGCATTAAGGTTACGTCATGAATTGAATGAGCTTAACGCGGCAATGGGCGGTGCCCCAAGTGATAAACAGGCAGAATTAAAGAAACAATTGGACGATATTGGTGCTATAGATTTGACACTTGTTGGCGGAGGGGCCGCCTTTGATCCGTCCACCGCATCAGAAGCGGTTATTGAAGCGGCAATACACGGTGTTCAGACCAATCCAGTTTATGGCACATACCAAGATGACTATAACGATATCGTAAATGCAAACGCCGAGAAGCAACAATACATTGATGATTATCGCAAAGCTACCAAAGAAATAAGAGAGGCAGAAAAAAGAATCGATGAACGCAAAAAAAGACTTGATAAATTGACAAAGAATGACGTTGATGGCAAGCCGATGGATATTTATAAACATTTAATGGGCTATTGGGATACGCTCCAAGACCCAAAATTAAGACGGTATGGGCTACGTCGCGCATCTAAAATCCAAGCTAACAACGATACCTTGGTCCAAGATTTGTTCCGTGAAAAAATGGCCGACTATACGCTACGATGATTCTATCCCCCCACTTTGGGGATTTTTTGTCTGGAATTTTTTAGAATTTAATTGAAATTCATGGGGGTGGGTGCTAAACTGGCCCCCGTAATAATTCATTTTAATTTCAACCAAAAGGAAAGAATATGTATATTATGGCCTTGAACTGTGGTTCGTCCAGTTTGAAATATCAAATCTTTGATGCGGATTCTAAAAAACAAGTTGTCGGCGGTAATGTCGAAAAAATTGGTTCGCCAGATTCTTTTATCACACAAAAATATCCCGATGGGACAAAACAAAAAAAAGAAGTACCTATGAAAAATCATAACGATGCATTGGGTGTTGTTATGGGCATGTTGCGCGATGCATCGGTTGATATGAACGAAATTCGCGGTGTTGGACACCGCGTGGTTATGGGCGGTTCTAAATTTGCGTCTTCCGTTGAAATTACCGACGAAGTTATGCGTGAAATTCAAAACTGGCGCGATTTGATGCCGCTGCATATTCCGGCGTCACTGATGGGAATCGAAAGTGCGCGCCAAATGTTGCCAAATGCGACCCAGGTCGCCGTGTTTGATACCGCGTTCCTGCAAACTATGCCGGAAAGTTCATACAGATATGCAATACCCGAGGCATGGTATAAAAACCTTGGGGTGCGACGCTATGGTTTCCACGGGACCAGCCACCTGTACGTTTCTAAACGCGCGGCGGCAATGCTGGGCAAGCCGGCGGACAAATGCAACCTGATTACTATGCATATTGGTTCGGGCGCATCGGGCGTTGCAATTAAAAACGGTATTGCGGTTGATACAACACTGGGGATGACACCGACCGCGGGTTTGGTTATGGGCACACGGCCAGGTGACGTTGATGCGGGCGCGTTGCTGTATGTTATGGAGAAATTGAAACTGACCCCGGAACAAATGACCAAACATATGAACAAAGATTCCGGTTTGATGGGGATTACAAAATGCTTTGCCGACCGCCGCGATGTCGAAAGCAACCGCGAAACAAATCCGGACTGTAAATTGGCGTTGGAAATCGAAGTTCATAATGTCAAAAAATATATCGGTGCGTTTATGGCAGAACTGGGACATGTTGACGCGTTGGTCTTTACCGCGGGCGTTGGTGAAAACGATAATTACCTGCGTGCAAAATATTGTGAAGGATTGGAAGAATTGGGCATCAAAATTGACCCGGCCAAGAACGACAAGGCACTGGCGCGTTTGGATGCCGGCGAATGCGAAATTTCCGCGCCCGACAGCCGCGTAAAAATCTTTATGATTCCAACAAACGAAGAAATTGTTATTGTGGAAGACACAATTGGCATTATGAACAAAACATACGATGCCAACCATTTGAAAATGCAATATTCGTTTGCCAAAATGAACGAAAAGCAGAAATAGTGGTTAGTCCGTCCCGGCACCATTGGTGCCGCGGCCGCGACGGGTTTTAGTGTAAGTGGTTAGTGGTTAGTTGGTTTTAGAATTAGTTTGTAATTATGAACTTATTCCAGAAATCACTAGCCACTAACACTATCCACTAATCACTATTTTCCTTGTGTTTTTGATAAAAACCGTGTATTATTTGTCGCGTGGTGCGGTTGATATAGCACCGCACAGCCCCGCAATCACAGATTCACTGCAAATAAAGCGCCTGCTCTATTGGTAATGAATTCGCGTGATTGCGGAAATGTTAAACTATAAATAAAGGATTTTATTAAATGGTTAAATTACATAAACATATTGAACCAGAAGTGGTCGAAGATATTGATACCGCGGACGAAGATTTGACGGTTCATGTTTCCGCCGACCGGGCGAATGATTCAAAAAAACACACTAACCCGGAATCAGACGAAAACGATGACAAGGTTTATTTTATGGCGCTGGGCGGATTGGAACACGTCGGGCAAAATATGTACCTGTATAAATATAAGGGTAAATTCTTGGTCATCGATTGCGGTATGGGATTTCTGGAAGAAGAAATCGGTGCCGGCGACGTGCAATATTGCGACACAACTTGGCTTGAAAAACGCAAGAAAGACGTGGTTGCATTTGTTGTGACCCACGGCCACGAAGACCATATTGGTGCATTGAAGTACATTTGGCCAAAGTTCAAGAAACCAATTTACTGCACGCGATTCCCGGCGGAAATTCTGCGCCGCACGTTCCGCGGAATTGAATTGGAATTTGACCCAAAGCGCGACATTGTGGAATTTGATGCCGCCGGCGCAACGTTGGATTTGAAACCTTTTACAATTGAAACTTTCCACGTTAGCCATTCTGTGCCCGAGGCGCAAATGTTGATTATCAAAACCGGTGCCGGGAAAATTCTGCATACCGGCGATTGGACGTTCAACGATGACAACCCGATTGAGCCGGGAACCGACTATGCGCGTTTGCGTGAAATTGGGGCCGACCCGAAATTGTTGGCGTGCGTGTGCGATTCTACTTCGTCTGCGCGACAAACCGTTCAAACGACCGAGATTCAGGTTCGCGACACATTGACCGAAATTATGCGGAATGCCCCGGGGCGTGTTATTGTCACCGGTTATTCGCGAAGCCTGGCCCGGATGAAAATGTTTGCCGATGCCGCACATGCCGCGGGCCGCGTTGCCGCAATCAAAGAACGCAGCAACCCAAGTCCCGTCCCATATGTCGGCCTGCCCGAATTCCGCGAAATTGGAATCGAATTCAAATACCTGAACGAAGACGATGTGTATCAATTTTCGGAAATCAAAGATTTGCCGGCCGAAAAACAGGCGATATTCTTGACCGGGTCCCAGGGTGAAAAGTTTGCAATGCTGACACGTCTGTGCCGTGGCCAGGTAAAGGAAATGAAACTTATGCCGACCGATACGGTGGTGTTCAGTTCTATTATTATTCCGGGCCGCGAACAGGATGTATCGTTCCTGTATAACAAATTGGCACGGATGGGAATTCGCACACACACGATTTACGATACCGACCACGTCCACGCCAGTGGCCATGCCGGACGCCCAGAATTCGAACGGTTCTATGATATGGTTCATCCCCAGGTTTCAATCCCGATGCATGGCGATTATATCAATGAAATGCTGAACGGGAAAATGGCAATGGAACGTGGCGGCGCGAAACATATGATGTTGGTTCGCAACGGCGAAATGGTCGCGTTGGCGGACGGCGCAGAACCATATGTTTGCGAAACAATAGAAACCGGATTCGTTGTTATGGAGGGCGAAACCGAGCGCAGTGCCAATGACCAAGTCTATAAAAACCGCAAGAAAATTGCTTCGAACGGCGCGATATTCGTGACTTTGCCGGTTGATAAGCGCGGATTTCTAAAGGGCACGCCTGAGGTTTCCAGTGCCGGTATATTCGAATCCGACACAACCGGGTTTATGAAACGTCAAATCCAGATTGAAATAACACGGGCAATTGACGCATTGTCCAAGGCCGAAAGGAAATCACAAGATAACCTGGCCCGGGCGGTTCAGGCCGCCGCGAACAAGGTTGTGCGGGCATCACTGGGGGCGGATAAGAAGCCACAATACAGTGTGCATTTCGTTCAAAAATAGTTAACGCCCCGTTTGGGGCGTTTGATTTTTCAAAAAAATTCTGGACATTAAAATTTAATTTTTATAGAATGAATTCGTCAAAACCAAAGGAAGGAAATATGCCAAAGACAACAAAAACAACTAAACGCACCACGACAAAACGGGTCGTAAAACCCGCCGTCGCGCCGGCACCAGAACTGCATGAAATGCATTGCGGTTGCAAATGCACCCCAATGAAAAAGGCGTTCTATTTGGGCGGAATGTTTATATTGGGATTCTTGGTCGCATTCTTTTTTGTGTGCCCATGTCACAAACACGGTCCAAAAATGCCGCATATGCATTCGGTATTTGTGAATGGGTGTTTGGATACGACGTCTGTTAAATGTCCAAAAATGCAGGAAGCATTGGCGGTTGCGGACGCTGATGCAAATGGATGCGTGACCGAACAAGAATTCCGCGCGGTGAAACGTGCGATGCGCCGTGATATGCGCGAACGTCCCGAATTTTAATCCAAGATGTTACGATAAAAAAACATCCGCAATTGCGGGTGTTTTTATTTTTGCTTAATAAAAAGTTATTTATTAAAACTGACCTTTGGGGCGTGACGTTCGGTTTCATCCATTTCAAATAGTTTTTCCGGCGTGATACCAAACATACGCGCAACAATGTTTGATGGGAACTGTTGAATTTGGGTATTCAGTGCCATTACCACCGTATTATAAAATTGACGTGCCGATTGAATCTTGGTTTCTGTATCCGTCAATTCGCGTTGCAATTCCAAGAAATTTTCATTTGCACGCAGTGTCGGGTATGCTTCCCCCAACGCGAACAACTTATTCAATGCACCGGTCAATCCACGTTCGGCCGACGCACCATCCAATGGATTTGTGGACATCGCGCTGTTGCGGGCCGCAATTACCGCAGATAAAGTATCTTTTTCATGTGCCGCCGCGCCACGTACCGTTTCCACCAAATTCGGTATCAAATCATACCGCCGTTTTAATTGCGTGTCGATTGTTGCCCATGCCTCGCGCGCCTGGTTCCGGCGGGAAACAAGACCATTATAAACCGCGATAATATACAAAACCAAAACCGCCACAATACCAATTGCCGTCCACATATAAAACTCCTTTGTTGTATAAGCATATTTTACACCAAGATGTTATAAAATCAAATAAATAGTGGTTAGTGTTAGTGGTCGGTCCGTCCCGGCATCCGCTTACGCTTGCGCCACAGCGAGATATGCCGCGGCCGCGACGGGTGTTATTGGTGGGCGGGGATGTCCGTAAAAAAATCCCGCATAGGCGGGATTAAAATTTTTATTTTTTCCAAAACGCAAAGCCGGATTTTTTTTCTTTGTGTTCTTCGCGACTTTTTCTTTCTTCGCGGGCGCGTCTGCGTTCGGCGCGACGTTCTTGGAATCTTTTTGCAGATTCTTCATCGCGTTGAATCAATTTAATTGTTGTCACAGACAATTTGCCATTACGAACTTCTTCTTCAAATTCAACAATATCGCCTTCGTTCAGGAAACGCAAATCTGCATTTTTCAAAGAACTGGAATGAACAAAAACATCATCTGTATTGCCGTCTTCATTTGGCGTGTCCGGCGCAATAAAGCCGAAACATTTTTTGCCGTTATACCATTTTACTTTACCTTGGCGCATCTTTTTTTCCTTTGCTACCTTTGTTATGATTCAACCGAGCCCAGTTGCATCTGGTTAAATCTTGTCACAATAAAAATGTAAAATCAAGAAAATATCATATGTGACCAAAAGGATATTTGTCCCCGGCCCGCCCTACTTCTTGTAATACCGATAAACTTCGTTCATAACAAAATTAAACAGACGGGCCGCCAAACCGTCGCCCGGAATATTCGCACCCGCACGCGCACGCGGCAGTGCCGAAACCAAGATAAAACGCGCCATAAAACGGAAAATGGCAATTTGTTGGGTCAAATCCAATTTTGATGATGAATTGGTGATATGAAAAATCTCATTCTTGACCGCACGGTCCAATTTGCTGAATATAGTTTCCAACATATTTGCGGGGTAATATAACTTGCATTCGCGCGGGAAACCTTCGAACAATGTGACATCGCCGGCGCGACTGTATAAAATATTCCACCCAACGCGGTCAAACAAATCGTCCAAGCAATTACATATCATAAGGTTGTATTCACGGATTCCGTTTTCCATAAATTCCGCCAATTCTTTTTCAATTTTGGCATTTTCCATATTTGGGTTTTCGCGAATCAGTGCATAATATTCGTGCGTTTTGCGTTCAAATTCAAAGAACGTGCGAACCTGGCATATAATCTCCATGGGGATAACACAATCCGGTGTGCCGATGTTCACGATAACCTTGGAATCACGATAATTGCGCGGATTGCCAATGTCATAGAATTTGTCACGCACCGTCAGCACCCGTTCCGGCATCATAACATTCAACCGTTCGATAAAGGTGCGTGCCTGGGGTATCAAATCAAATAAACATTTTACGCGCCAAACATCGTTTAAGTGGTGATGCGGTTTTTTAATCTGGTCCAATTCGCGCACCAGGTTTGCAATCAATTTTTTATCTGCGTCATCTACGATGGACAAAACCGCCTCAGACGCGTCTGTCACATACCGCGTGGCAAAATATTTACGAATTCTTTCGATTACCGCACCCGCATATTTTTCACCACGCGCGCCCGACAAAACATGCCACACAGAATCGATAACATCTTCGGTAAAGAAACGATAATATTTACCGGTGACCTTGTCCATCGCACGTTCGACGTCTTTCTGGGCGGCGACAATGACCGTCACAATTGATGACACAGACAAATCAATTTTATGCGATGCACCCGACGTAAAGAATTGGTTTCGCATTGGGTCTGCGTCCAAACGGTGATTCACCAAATACGATGACAGTGGGTTTATGTCCGCAATCTTAATCGGTTTATCAACGGGCAAATCCGTCACGGGGTCGTATTCCGTCACCGCCGCCTTGGGCGCGCCGAAACATTTGCCCAAGACATGAAAAACCTCGCGATAGGAACGCATACCGTCACTGTAAAGTCGCGTCATATATTCCGCCGCCTCGTCATTTATACGACCCACGGCGCGCGCCTTGTCAATAAAGGCAATATTATGTCGGTCGTGGTCTGCGGTCAAAAGATTTATATCTGGTTTCATTTTCTTATTTCATAATCGGGAACAATATGACATCGCGCAGTGTTGGTTGGTCAAAAACAATCGCGGCCAGTCGGTCAATTCCCATACCCACACCGGAAATCGGCGGGAAACCATGTTCCATCGCACGAACAAAGTCGTTGTCGGGATTAAATGCTTCCTGTTCGCCCCCTTCGATACTTTTTGCCTGGTCTTCAAATGCCTTGGCTTGCTGAATTGGATTCACCAACTCTGAATAACCCTTGCACAATTCGCCGCCGGCAACCAATAATTGATACATATCCAAACGGCGGTCGTCATCATTGTTGTGCCGCGCCAATGGTACCATATACGTTGGATAATTGTACAGGATTGTTGGCTGAACAATTTTGTCGCGGATTTTGCGTTTATACACATAGTCAACCAATGTCGCCAATGACTTTAAGTCTTCCAATTCATCCATTGGGAACATGCCTTCATCAACCAATTTTTGACGCAAAACGTCCACATCGTCAAAGTCCAAAATGTTGCACCCGAAAAATTCGTTCATTTTTGCGGTGTAATCTATCATTTCATATTTTGAAAAGTCCAGTTTGGTTCCTTGGTATTCAATTTGCAATGTGCCACGTGCGCGCATAATCAAATCTTGAACCAATGCCCAGGTAAATTCAATATTACGTTTGTAATCCCAATATGCGGCATACCATTCAATCATAGTGAATTCTTGCAGGTGCATCGCATCCATGCCTTCGTTACGGAAATCCTTGGCCACTTCATAGACACGGTCAAATCCCGCACCAATCGCCATCTTTAAGAATAATTCCGGCGAAATACGTAATTGGAAATCCGCATCCAACGCATTGTGGTGTGTTGTAAATGGGCGCGCCGCCGCACCGGACGCGATATTTTGCATAATCGGAGTTTCAATTTCTAAAAATCCATGGTCGTTCATAAAGTCACGCAGATGTTGCGTCATTTTGAACCGCCCCAGCAGTGCCGCGCGCGATTCCGGATTCGAAATAATATCCAAATAACGTTGGCGATAACGCGTTTCCATATCGGTTAAACCGTGGAATTTTTCCGGCAACGGACGCAACGCCTTGGCCAAGATTTCATATTGCGACACACGCACCGTCAATTCACCGGCGGTTGTATGGTACAATTCACCGGTAATGCCGATAAAGTCGCCCATATCAACATTGGCCTTCATAAATTTATAGTTTTCTTCACCCAGTTCTTCGCGCGACATAGAAAACTGAATTTCACCATTTATGTCATAAATGCGCCCAAACATTAATTTACCAAGCCACCGCAACGCCGTTACACGTCCACAAAGTTTTACCGCCGTACCATCCGCCAATTCGCGTGATTCCGCAATTGTATGCGTACGGTCAAATTTATCTTTCCATACAACGCCATCACGGGCGCGGATGTTTTCAGCCTTTTGCAGACGGGCCGTCAATTCGTTTGTGGACATTGTTGTTGCATTTTCTGACATACGTTTTTCCTTTTTGTTTTTCTTAAAAAAACGGGGCACCGAAAAGGTGCGCCCGTAAATTACTTTATGGTCGCACCGCCGTTACAAAAATTTCTTGCCGTTCATTTTCATATCTGTTCCACGTTGCACGCGCCCATTATGCATGTTTTTATTTCAATTGTCAAAGTAATTATTAAAAAAACCTTAAATTTTACTTGGCGGCGCCCTGTTCCGTATGTATAATGGCGCAAACCAAGGAAGCGATATGATATTAAAAATCGCAATCGATTTAGATAACACGGTTTTCAATACAGCAATTATGATACGCAATATATGCGCGCGCAGCGGGGTCGATTTTAATTTATTGACATCATATGACCCATACCAATGTGTCCCTGAACATGTCGCAGATGAAATAATGGCGGCATTTGATTCCGTGGAATTACGCGATATGCCGGTGTTGAACAAGGAATTGCCAAAAATGCTAAATATGATAATGGCGCGGCCCGATACAGATGTATATTTTATCACCGAACGCCCGATTGCCACGGCGGATATGGATATTGGTCAATTAAACTGCGCCGGTATCAAATGCGCCAGAAATCAGGTCGTGAATTATAAACCCAAGATTGATGCCCTGCGCAATTACGGAATTGATTTATGCTTTGATGATTCACCGATTGTGGTTGCGGATTGCTTGGCAAACGGTATCGATGTTGCGATGATTTCTAATCCGGATACGCCGTATAATCATCACCTGAGGGGGCGCGTGGAACATTATCCGGATTTGGTCACGGCATTGGCCCGGCGCGGCATCATCCAAGAATAAAAAAATGAAAGGAAAAAAGAAATGGTTAAAAACATCTATCCAATAAGATGGGACGATAAAAATGGTAAATGGTTATTACAATATGTGACCACCGGTGGCAACGTGCAAAATGTGTTGGCCGATGAAAAAATTGCACTGGAAAATTACCTAATCGAATTCAAGAAATTCATATCACAACAATCGCGCTAAAATCTTTGGCGCATAGTAAATTCCACCACCATTTTGTCGTACCCACGATTTTTAATATTTGAATCGCGCCGCGTATAGCCGAATGTTATTGTCGGCACAAATCCCCATATATCGAATTTATTGTTTGACAATGATATCGTATATCTTTGCGTTACATCGTGTTCGGTAATTTGTGTAAAATGATTTTTCTTAACCGCCCAACGCGCCCCATCATAATTTGTCCACGAAACGGACGGTTCCAGATATACGTGAAATCCCCACGGCAATTCTGCGCCGAAACCCAAAGACGCCATATATCGCCAATTTTTATATATATCACTGGCCGCATTTTCACGTGCAACCCCGCCGCGCAGAATTAAATATTTTGATGCATCAAACGAATAAGAAATTCTTTGATTTGCAGAATATGTTTGACCGTTCATATAATCTGCAAATTCATCATACACATTATTCGTAAAACTAAGGTTTAATCCCGTTGCCCAACGGCGTGATAAATCGTAATTAAAATCTATCTTGCCACCATATGACCAATTGTACCCATCCCAACCATAAAGTCGCCGCAAACCGATTCCCGCCAACCAAATATCGCCGTTTTGCCACACATAGCGCGGGCCAGACGATACCCCAAAGTATAAATCATCGTATTCGTGTTTATTATAAACGTTTGCGTATAAATTCGCGTCGTTTTTCCAGCGCCAATGATCGCTTAATTTAAATTCATAATCGCCACCCAAAGTCATATTGTATCCAACCGCAGAAATCGGTTCGGGTAATTGGCGGCAAAACACGCCCCATTCGTTAGTGATACATTCTTCACCACCGGCAACCTGGTTTATATTATTATCGGGGGCGGCGCCAAAGTTAAACCACACATTCCAATTTTTATTTTGCCGAATAACATATCGATAATACATCATACTGCGTTTTACACCATCGGGAATATCGTTTCCCGCCATCGCAAGGCGCAAATGATAATCGGCACGATACCATTTTTCTTGCAACATATAGCACTGAGCCAATTCATAACGAATCTTGACCAAATCGGGTTGCTCGTCCAACAATTTGCGATAGATTTTAATTGCTTCATCAATATTGCCACGCCGTTGCTCGATTTGCGCAATCAAATACCACCGTTCAATTTCCACCGCGTTTTGACCGGTTTGTGGCATTTTAGTCAAAATCTGTAAAGCGCTATTGTATTTGCCTTCATAAACCAAATTTCCGGCAATTTTTACAGCATCAACTGGCGACATCGTGATTTCCATAATGGATTTTTGTTCGTCCGAATCATCAATCGCACCATCATTATGCGATTCAGCCCACGCAAACATGGGCTGAATCAACATCAATAAAACAATAAGTTTTTTTACCATACAGAACCAAACAACACCTAGTCTTTCTTCATACCGTACGCGCCTTGGAATTCAAATTCACGCGTAAAGGTTTTGATTTCCGGGTTATCCGGGTCAGTTGTGTTTGTGACCTCGATATCATTTGTTTCTTCAGCATATCGCACCAAACCGGCCGCTTCGGATACAGATCCAACGCCATAGTATCCGGGAATAAATGCCGTTTCTGGCGCGTCTGTGGTGCCATTACTGGTGACCTGGTGTGTCGGGGGCGTTTCACCATAATCCGGCAACGCAACATCACTTGTTTTTCTGTATTGTTTTTCTATCTGCGCAAGTTTGTCATTATCGGCCGTTAATGTCACATTTGAAACTCCACCGGCGGTTTGGGTTGCAGTTACGGTATAAAAATCTGGAAACACCATTTCCAAAGTCTGGTTTCCGTTTGCATCAATTTCTAATTGTGCCGAACTGGTCGTGAAACTTTTCACTATATCATGACCATCACCGGTGATGCCATATTGCGCCAACACGGCATTTTTATATTCATCTTCGGTTCCATCGGCATTTGCATGAATACTGGTATAAACACGCCCAACGCCTGTTCCGGTAAACGTTGCACCAACCGGCGCATCAAATGATCCGCCTTCTATCAATTGACCATCGGCGCCAATTGCGTATCCACCGGCGAACAGTTGATAATTTGCCTGACCCAATTTCGCGGCAAATTCGTCATTATCACGGTATTTGTCTTTGCCATCCCGGTCAAGCCCAGATGTTTCTAATAAATTATTAAACTCGGTCGTATTACCCGCCAATAATGCCGCCTCGATATCCGCACCATATTCACGTATGGCCGCCAAGACATCTGCATCCAATTCCGTATGTTTACTTCTGTACACTGGGTTAAAATGTCCAAAATCAGAATATTGCAATGCCACGGCGTTTGAATTACCTGCGGTAATATGTTTATTTGTTGTGACATCCATTCTTTCATCAATATAATTCCAATGGCCACCGGTTAAATTCTTGTTGGACGCAATCAATTCCAATGTAGCCATTGTTGCGTGACCGTTGTCATCCAATGTATCAGCAAAACCTTCTATATTTACAAATTCCCCAAAATCTGTACCATCGACTATGCGATACGACGCTCTGTCGTCATCGTTTGGAACATATTCAAAAATTGGTCCACGGAATTGATTTGTTGTGCCTTCACGCGCCAATTGCGATTCTACACCGCCACTGGACAAAGTGATATCTTTGATGGCCCCATCATCCGCCAATCCAATCTTTAACCAACCAGCATTTTCATCTGCAACATTTAATTTTACATCTTCCAAATCATAGACATTGTATGAATTTCCGTTTGTGTCTTGAATAGATCCTGAACGAATACTGCCACCACGTGACAATGTCGGGGCAACGGAATGCCCATTAGAATCGACTATAACCTGGGTTTTCATTTGCGTGACATTGTCATTATTTTCAGTATTTGTATAAATACCATCCGTAAATGTTGGCCCTGTCACTGGGGTGCTGGCTGCGCCGTGGGCATATCCAGGGTTATGTCCACCGCCGCCGCCACTGCTGCATGCGGCCAATGCCAATATAGATGTTAAGATTGTTAGTTTTCTCATTTTATTCCTCCATTTTAATTTGTTGCTTGTTGTATAAAATCTATGATGTATATTGTATCATATTATGCAATGTACTGCAAACATAAAAACCGTTAACATCTTATTGATTAAACGTGGATTTGACCGGTATTTCGCCTTGCCAGGTTTTTATTCAATTCAACACGTTTAATTGCATCGGGAACGCGTGGCGATTTATTTCCGTTTTCGATTGCTTTATTATAATTTATCAATGCCTTGTCCAATTCACCCAATGATTCGCGCGCAACACCGGCATTATAATATGCCGCCGCAAATGCGGATTTGTCTTTGATTTCTTTGATAATATGATTTACCGCGGCCAATGCGCGTTCGTGTTCACCCATATTGTTATATGTCGCGGCCAAATCATTAAAGATTTGCGCATTGTTTGGATTTTTTTCCGCCAAAGTTTCGAACTTTTCCGCGGCGGATTCATAATCACCCGCCAAGAAATCCGCATTTGCCAAGAAATATAACGAATCCATCATTGATTTCACATTCGGGCGTCCATCAAATTGTTTGATATCGCCCAATTCATATTTGCCGTCATCAAACTGGGCCAATATGGTTGGGTTCATACGTTCCAACATCTGCCCAATTGTTTTACCGGAAAACTTTGTTTTGCCATCGTGCGTGACCGGATTTTTTATCCATTGCTTAAATGCAGGCAAAGTTTGCATATTTATTTTTGTATCTTGGTCTTTACCAATCCAAAACACTTCACGTGTTTCGCCCATCAACCGAAAGAATTCATAAAGACTTTGTTCGGGCAAATTCAAAAAGTCTTCGGGCGTAATATTTCCCATCAAGATTTGACCTTCTAGCCAACGCCGCGACCACAGGCCACGACCACCAACCGTATAGATTCCAAGGATGTCCGCCAATTCTTTGTCCGACGCACCGGCAATTGCGCGCGCGCCAAATGAACGTGGCGCAACAATTGGATATTTAGAAAAGCATTCGCGTACCATATCCGCGGTGATATTATCGCCGTATTCTTTGTATAAATTGCGCAGGGTTTCATTGCGTTCACGGTGATTTTTATCACTTGGTTCTTCCATAAGTTTTGTTCCGGAATTATAGAACACCGACGCAAACGCGCACGCACGCGCCGCATTATCCAAATGCAAATTTTCACACCCGACATCATAGCAATACATTAAAAAAATATGTCTCGCGCGATTCCAAAAAGTGTATAGATTCATCCCACGCACGTTCAATTGGAATCGGTTTTGTTTTCTTGGTGACCTTTTTACCGTCACGTGTTGTGGTGACGCCAAACGCAATTGTCCAAACACCGCGTGAATCTTTATATGGGATGCAGTATTTGCCGGATTTATCCAATTTTATTCCTTCATTCAAAATCAATTCCAACATAATATAAGGCGTGACCGGTGCCAACATTTCTTTGTATTCACCAAATGTCAAATTTTTCTGTATTTCCCCCCGATTGGGCGTAGCGTCTTGTTCATTCGGCACGGTTGATTTGGCGCGTGCTTTTTGTTTGCCACCGTGCACCGCGACCCCGCCCGCAACCAATGCGGCCGTTGCAATCCCCAACGCAGATTTCGTAAGTTTTGTTTTCCGTGCCTGTTTCATAATACGCCCCTATTTCTATGGCGTATTTTATCACAAAAAATCAAATTTGACAATTATAAATATTGCCCAGTGTTATACAGAATATTTTTCAAATACGCGATTTAATTGATTGTGAACCTGAATAATTGTGGCGCACTTTGACAGGTGTTTAACCGATGTCGCGCCGACATACGTGCAACACGATGCGATTCCGCCGGTAATATCTTGCAAGATTTTATCAATTGGGCCGGTGTATGGTATCAATAATTCGCGCCCTTCGGATGTTTTATAGTCCGCCATGCCACCGGCGAATTTATTGTTCGCATATTCAGATGACATACCATAGTACGCCTTGAAATATTTTGTTTGAACGGCGCGCGCGCCATCAATTATTTCGTTCGTTTCAAAGTGTTTTTCAATGATGTCGCCCGCGGCCTCGTCCGTGCCGGCAAACATTCCGCCCGCCATAACAAAATCTGCATTAAGGCAAAATGCCTTGCATATATCACCGACATCAACAATGCCACCATCTGCACAAATATGCCCGTTCACAGAATGCGCAATATCGGCACATTCCAAAATCAGTGATACCATCGGTGTTCCGCAACCCGTTTGCCGGCGCGTCAAACACGCAGACCCAGACCCAATACCGCATTTAATAATGTCCGCATAATCCAGCAGTTTCAGGCATATATCACCACTGGCGATATTACCCGCCATAATAACACTGTCCGGAAATTCGTAGCGCACACGTGCCAAAACATCCAACGCATTTGGAATATAGAAATTCGGCGCATCAATACAAATATTACGTGGCGCACCCCATTTATATTTTGATTCCAAATCTTTCAGTTTTTGAATTTCCAAGTCGGCATTTTTAAGTCCAATTGTTACAAACAGATTATCACACGAAACATTGTCTGCCCGGCAAGATTCAAGAAACGCACCAATTTCATCAACACCATAATGTTTATGCAGCGTTGCGAACATACCGCGCGCCAACAATTTCTTGGCAATAACAAAGTTCCCAACCGTCGCCATATTGGCATTGAACACCCCCAGGCCGGTGCGCGTTTGTCCGTGTTTGAATTTGAAAACCCGCGTCAGGTTCACATCGCGTCGCGAATTCAGGTTTATACCCATTTTTGGTCGAATTAAAATATCGCTGTAATCCAAATTAACTTCTGATAATATCTGTGTCATAAAAACCCCTTTAGATAATCAAATCTTAGAATAAAAATCCCACCATTGCCATAAAATAAAAAACCGACCTAACGGTGGTTTTTAAAATTTTGGTGCGAGCAAAGTACTTCGGTGGCGTCGCCACCTCGCCTCGCAACCCTGCGGGTTCTCGCCCCTTTGCACGAGATATTTAAGAAACCACCCTTTCGGGTGGTTCCAAAATATCTGGTGCGAGCAAAGGGGCTCGAACCCTCGACCTCAACCTTGGCAAGGTTGCGCTCTAGCCAACTGAGCTACGCTCGCATTGCGTGGGATATTTTTACATACAAATTTCTTTTTTGCAAGTAAAAAATAAATATTCCGAAAAACGCCCCATGTGGGGCGTTTTACTAAAACCATTTCCACGGTTGCAGCATTTTCAACATACTCATTGCCGTACGACGGTCGGCAAACGCGTGACCGCAACGTGGGCAAACAATGAACGGTGCAATTGTGGCCTTGTATTTCTTGTATATAAACATCCAGATATAAAGGCCCAATGCCCATGCCGCAATTACCAATCCCCACGCAACATAGCCGAAATATTTGTTCACTGTGCGGGTCAAAATTTGCACCACGCCAACATTGGATTTTTCCAAATCGTTATAGATTTTAACCGCAACCGGCCACGATGACGGACGCCATGGATACACGTGTTTGATTCCATAATTGGTCAATAATGTCGTTCCCAATCCGCCGGTGTTTTTGTCGATTTGTTTCTTGACGGCCTCATCAATCATTTTATCGACTTCGATTTGTGTGACTTTGACCAATTCTTTTTCAACGGTGTCCAATTTTTCGTTCACCATTTTTGCGACATTGTCAACCTTGTCCACCGCGGCATTCGCCTTGTCAACGGCGCCGTCGGCTTTATCAACAACATTATCAACCGCGTCGGTTTTCACGCCAAATTTATTTGCCAAACCGGTCAATGCGCGCACGCCGGATGTTTGTTCTTTGACCTTGGCGGTTTGTTCTTTGGCGCGTGCCGTGGTATCGGTCACTTTATCAACCTGGGATTCAACAATTTTTACCTTTTGAATCGCGATGCCAACCGGTTTTTCCAAATTGATTGCATTCTTGATTCCGCCAAGTAATTTTTCATACTGTTCGACAATGTTGCGTTGCAAATCAAAGAACATTGACACAACAATCGATTTCTTTATCGGCGACGCATAGTGCGATTTTACATATAACGGGAATATCGCAACGAATGTCAGCCATAAAACACTAACAATTAAAAACACACGTTTTGCATGCGTCACCACAGATGTTTTTTTCGCGACGGTTTTTGCGCCACCGCGGTCAATTACTTCGATTTCTTTTTTTGCCATGTTGAATCCTTTCGTTTTATGAAAGAATATTTCAACATTTGAAAAATTAAATCAACAATTTAGTTTTCCCCTGTGTAATTTTTTATAAACTCCGCCTTAAATTCGGCGAAACGCCCCTGCTCTATGCTTTCGCGGATGCCACGCATCAGGTCTTGATAGAACCAAAGGTTATGTTGTGTCAACAATGTCGCGCCCAAAATTTCATTGCACTTTATCAAGTGATGCAAATACGCGCGCGAAAGTTTACACGCCGGACAACCACATTTGTCATCGATTGGAGACGCGTCATCACGATATTTCGCGTTGCGCATATTCATTGTGCCATGGCGCGTAAATGCCATTGCCGTACGGCCTGCGCGTGTTGGCATAACACAATCAAACATATCAACCCCGCGTTCCACCGCACCCAAAATATCAAGTGGTGTGCCAACGCCCATTAAATACCGCGGTTTGTCGGTTGGCAACATTGGCGCAACGGTTTCAATCATTTTGAACATGACTTCCTGGGGTTCACCCACGGCCAGGCCGCCAATCGCATATCCGTCAAAACCAATTGCGGTCAATTCCCGCGCAGATTTTTCGCGCAGGTCTGGGAAATCTGCACCTTGGACAATGCCAAAAATTCCATAACCCGGTCGGTCAACGAACGCGTTTTTACTGCGCGCCGCCCAACGCGTCACCATATCTACATTTTTTTCCGCACGTTCCCGCGTAGTCGGCAGGTGTAAACATTCATCCAAAACCATTGTGATATTTGAATCAAGTTGATGTTGAATATGCACAGAATCTTCGGGGCGCAGGAAATGTTTTATTCCGCCGTCAATGTGCGATGTAAATTCTACACCCTGCTCTTTCATCTTGACCAGATTAGACAGCGACATAACCTGGAACCCGCCACTGTCGGTCAAAATCGGGCCGTGCCAACCACCGAATTTGTGCAGACCGCCCATTCTTTCCACCAAATCACCGCCCGGGCGCATCATTAAATGATATGTGTTGCCCAAAATAACTTCGGTTCCGGTCGCGCGAACCTGGTCCATGGTAAGTGCCTTGACCGTTGCCGCCGTGCCAACCGCCATAAAGCTTGGGGTTTGAAATGTTCCGTGCGCGGTCTCCACGCATCCGCGCCGCGCATTTCCATCGGTTGCAATCAAATTAAATTTTAACGACATTTTCGCAATCCTTTCTAAATAATAAACAGCAATCGCCATAACTGAAAAAACGATACTTTTCGGCGATGGCGTGCCGGTACGCCGCCTTCATTTCACTAAGCCCCGAAAACGCCGACACCAACATAAACAGTGTACTTTTTGGCAAGTGAAAATTGGTCAACAACACATCAACCGCACGGAATTTATATCCCGGTGTGATAAAAATATCGGTGGTTTGGCAAATCGGTGCAACACGCGCCCCACCCCGGCGGGTTTCACCCGCCACCCCTCCGGGGAGGGGAACTTTGGTTTCTGCAAATTCCGCACACATCCCGGTCTGCAATGACCCACAGGCGATTGAAAATTTATTTTTTTCCATATGTGGCAAGTTCCCCTCCGGCGGAGGGGTGGCGCCGAACGGCGACGGGGTGGGGGTATTTGATACAGTATTTTCTATCCAATGGGCCACCGCCGCAGGATTTTGCAAAACATCCGAGGCCGGGATATGCATAATCGTTAACCCAAGACTTTTAAGATATGCGTCACGTTTCTCATCGTATTCGCCTTTCAGTTCGTGTGTTTTATCATCAATTTCAATAATGAAACCTGTGGCTGAACAAAAGAAATCTACGATATAGTTACCAATTACATGTTGTCTATCAAAATCTAATCCGCATATGCGCTTGCCCTTTATTTCATTCCACAATAATGCCTCGGGCAAACTGCCGGCCTTGCGTAATTCGCGCGCACGAGATTTTAATTTGTGGTTTGCAGGCAAATTCATACAAATATCCTTTTTACCCCCTCCCCGGCGGGTGCTACCCGCCACCCCTCCGGGGAGGGGAACTTTGGCGGCGGATTCCAAGGTGCGAAGTGTTGTTGTGCCGACCGCGATTACACGCGTGGCGTTGTTTATAATTTCCGCCTGGGCCGGCGTGATACAGCACCATTCACTGTGCATTTTATGTTCATTTAAATTTTCCGTCTTGACCGGCATCCATGTGCCCGCACCAACATGTAAAGTTATCTTTACAATTTTCGCGCCACGCGATTCTATTTCGCGCATCAATTCATCGGTAAAGTGCAAACCCGCGGTTGGCGCCGCCATTGACCCCAACGGGTCGGCATAGACGGTTTGATAACGTGCGCTGTCCGCGATTTCGGCTTCGCGTTTCATATATGGTGGCAACGGCATTTTTCCAACCCGCCCCAACACATCAAAAACATTGTCACAATTAAAGCGCAGCAACAGGCCACTTTCATCGTCTTTATCCATAACGGTTATTGTCGTACCGTCACACATAGTCAATGTGTCGCCGATATGTATTTTATTAAATTTCTTGCACAGCCCCCACCAATTTTTATCATCGACCGCGGTGTGCAACGTGATTTCGTGACCATCCGCATCAAAGCGCGCCGGTATAACACGCGAATTATTAAACACAACAACATCGCCGGGTTGAATGTAATCCAAAAAATCCCGGATGTGTTTATCTTCTAGTGCGACACCCCGGTGGGTTTCACCCACCACCCCTCTGGTCAGAGGGGAATTTGGCACGACCACCAACATACGCGAAGCATCGCGCCGTTCCAATGGATGCGATGCTATCAATTCCGTTGGCAATTCAAAATCAAAATCCGATGTATGCAGCATTATTTTTGATTGTTATTCCGTATTTGGCGTCTCATTTCTTCTTGTTTTGCAAATTCAATTTTAACCATTTGTCTGATTTTTTCACGTTCGAACAAATCTTTTCTGCGGGCCAATTCGGCATCATTGTATAACAGTTGCGAATTTTCCGGTGTAAAGAACGTACCACGCGCATAATCGTGTGACCTTAATGTCACCGTATCGCCCGGTGCCAACCATATTAAAACCATCTTCATCGCATCATCATTGGATGCATCATACACACGTTCGCGACCCGTTTTAACATCGCGCAAAACCGCACGTTTCATTGTTGCATCGGTCACAATATTTTTGTTGTTTGCACAACCCATCAACGCCAACAGCGACAACAAAGTTAAATTTTTTACATTTTTTTTCATTTTTTATTCCTTTATTTTTTGAATTCCAGACCTTGGTCGGTGTAATTTTCCGCCGTGTCTTCCCAATTTTCCTCGACCCGCACAAACAAATGCAGACGTGCATTTACCCCCCATTGGTTTTGGATATCGTGACGGGCGGCCGTTCCAATTTGCTTTAATTGCGCGCCGCCGCGCCCGACAACAATCTTTTTGTGGGTATCACTGGCCACCACTATTTTTTGGTATATGTCCAAAACGCCATCATCATCGACATCAACGCGTTCAGTCACAACATTTATGTGATACGGCAATTCTTGGTGAATAAATCGATATATCTTTTCCCGCGTCAATTCCGCCAGATACAGGTTATCCGGCACATCGACACTGTCCACCGCATCAAACAAATATGGGGATTCCGGCATAACGGATGCCAAAGATTTTAACATTTCCGCGACCCCATCGTTCTTTAAGGCAGAAATCATAAATATTTCACGAAATTGCGCCATTTTATTTAATTCTGCGGCAATCGGCAACAATTCAGGCTTTTTCACCCGGTCCGTCTTGTTCAATGCCACAAACAGGTTTTTATGTTCGCGAATTTTTTCAATTAAACCGCACACCGTATCGGTCAATCCCTTGGTCGCATCGATAATCAGCAATACCGCATCGGCATCCGACAACGCGTCCATCGCCGCACCCACCATCGCCCGGTCCAGTCGCCGATTGGGGCGAAAAATACCCGGGGTATCCACAAATATCAATTGCCGCGCGCCCACCATTTTAATGGCACGCAGGTTTGTTCGCGTGGTTTGAACCTTGTGCGAAACAATCGACACCTTGCGCCCCATAATTTGGTTCATAAGGGTACTTTTCCCGGCATTTGTCGGGCCAATAATTGCGATAAATCCAGAATATGTCTTTGTCATAGCGACAAGCATAACACACAAATTTCAAAAGTGAACAAAAAACTTGAAAATTCGCCGAGTTATTGTAAGTTGTATCATTAGAGAGAGAACGTAACATAAAAAGGCACCATTATGGAATTTACGTTCAATGATAAATGGAATTACAGATTTATGCAGATGGCGCAACTTATCGCCACATGGTCCAAAGATAACAGTACCAAGGTTGGTTGTGTAATTGTTGGCCCAAATAAAACGATACTGTCCATGGGGTATAACGGATTTCCGCGTGGCATCAAAGATAACGTTCCAACCAGATGGACGCGCCCAACAAAATATGACTTTGTTGTTCATGCCGAAGAAAACGCACTGCTAAATGCGGGCCGAAATGGGACCAGATTGGACGGGGGAATTTTATATGCAACAATGGCACCATGCACACGTTGTGCGGGTTCCATAATTCAAAGTGGGATTCGGGAAATAATTTATTTGGATCCCGACCCCGACAGGCAGATTCCGGGATGGCGCGATTCACTTAGTATATCGTTTCAAATGTTTGACGAGGCCGGTGTAAAATACAAATCACTTGGCACCGCCCAAGATATGATGCAAAGCATTGCAAAATTACATCAAATGGGCGAAAATTCGCGTTAAAAAAATCCCCATCGCGTGATGGGGATTGAATAACCAAAATTTTATGGGTTAAATGCTGTCCGCATTTATCCAACGACCGTTCTTTAACAGACCCGGTGCCATACCTTCGTTGCTGCGTAATGTATCGATAACACGACGGGCAGACGGCGCATCCAGGTTCACAATGCGAACCTTGAACATATCGCCTTCTTTGACGACGGTTGCGTCACCATATGCACGCATTTTTTGAACCAATGCGTTGGCACTGTCTTCGGCATAGAATGCCGCGACTTGGACACTGTAATCGCCGGAAGCGCTTGCGACCGGTGCCGGTTGCGCGGTAACGGTTGTTGTTGTTTCTTCTTCGACCGCGGTTGTCACCTTGTCACCAATTGTTGCATTTTTAACCGCAATGGATTGTTCCGGCAAAACCTGAACTTGGACCTTGGATTGATTGGTCAGCCCAATTTTACCCGCCGCCGCCGGCGACAAGTCCATAATACGTGTATTCACAAATGGCCCACGATTGTTCACACGAACCGTAACCGATTGACCATTTTCTAAATTCGTGACCTTGGCAATTGTTGGCAATGGCAAAGTCTTACTTGTTGCGACCATTTGATTCATATCGTATGTTTCGCCATTACTGGTCTTGGTGCCGTTTAATTCGGTTGGAATTATACCCGCCATACCGGTTTGATTATATGCATAATCTTCGGTTGGAATATATTGAATATCTTCAACCTTGTACGCATTACCGATATAGTAACGGGGCGCGGCCGCCATCAAATATGTGTCATTAAAAGATTCTGTGGCAAGTGTTTCTTCACCAAACCCATCCGTTCCATATTCGGCCGGTTTAGTCGTTTCGGCACATGCCGCAAGCAAAGCGGTCAATACCGCCAATGATACCAATTTTTTCATTATGGGACTCCTTACATTCTTATGCAATGTATTCTATCATATAAAAAGCGAAGTTTCAACTTTATTTTGTTATATTTTTCTGTTCATCAAAAATGCAATTGGCAAATAAATAACACCAAAGCCCACAATCGCCAATCCCAATGAAATAATCCCGGTTATCGGCACAAACCACAACGCCACCCCCAGCACCGCCGACAGTCCCCCAAACAATACTATCGCACGTACGGTCCGCGAATCCATCCGCGTCAGGCCACGCCGACGACACGCACGTCCCAATAAATAGTTTTTAACATAACCACTGGCCACCACGCCAATTGGTATCGCCAAATATCCAACAAACCAGAACAGCGCAACATATATCACAGACGCAACCGCCAATGACGTTATACTGGTTTTAACCGGTGTTTTGACATCTTGGGATGCGTACAGGGTTTTACTGTAAATTTGGCTTATCAACATGGCCGGCAAAACAAAAACCTGAATCATTATTGCAATGGCGACCGCGTGGGTTGATTCCGGTGTCCACACCCCATATTCAAACAGGTATTTTATAATTGGTTCCGCCAACACGAACAATCCCGCCACGCACGGCATTATCAACATCATAGATTGCCGCATAGACGAATTCTGTTGAATATAAACACTGCGCATATTTTTATCCGCCAACGCGTTTGAAATCGAAGACATCAAAACCGTTCCAACCGCCAAACCAATCATTGCGAACGGCAATTGAACAATACGGTCAGAATAATAAAGCCACGAAACCGCGCCGCTTTCGAAACTTGCCACCAATGTCCCCAGAATAATTGTTATTTGATAAAAACCATTGCCAATAATACTGACCCCGAATCGTTTGAACATCGTCTTGATTCCCGGCGTCATACGCGGCACAACCAAATGCAATCCAAAGTGTTTATGCCGTATGCGCGCCAACAATACCAAACATTGGATTATCCCGGATGCAACGACCGTTCCCGCCATTATATACAAAACAGTATTTGAAGCGCCGATGTGCATAGACACCAATAACGCCCCAATCAACATTATATTTAACATTACCGGCATAAATGCCGCCAACATAAACCGCGAGAATGCGTTTAATACCGCGGACAAAAATGCCGCACTGCAAATAAATATCACATAGAAAAACATTATGCGCGATATAACGACCGTCAATTCCATTTTACCCGGCACGTCTGCAAAGCCCGGCGCCAAAATCCAAACCACAATCGGCATAAACATTTCAAATATGATGGTTATGCCAAGCAACACAACCGCCAACCAAGAAAACACATTTTTCGCAAACGATTCGTCGTGCCGTGAATCGGCGTACATAGGAATAAATATCGCGGACAATGCGCCTTCGCCCAATAAATCGCGAAAAAGGTTCGGCAATTTGAACGCCGCCAAAAATATATCAGACAGCCGCCCCGCCCCCAACACGCGCGCAATCAGCATATCGCGGACGAACCCAAATACGCGACTTATCCCGGTCATAACGCCGACCCCGAAAATATGTTTGCCAAGTTTCATAGTTTGGATTATACTCATCCGGGTATAACAAAATCAAGACAGGATTAAAAGAAATGAAAAAAATATTTTTTGCGACTTTGGTGGGGGGAATTCTGGCGGGATGCGCCGGCGACACACAAAAAATCGTTCCCCAAGAACCGTTGGCAGACCTGTATGACGCGGCGTATGCGGAATTCGAAGATAAAGACTATGATGACGCGGCGGAAAAATTCTTAACCATCGAGACCCAATACCCGGCCAGTCCCTGGGCCGCAGATGCCCTGGTTATGGCGGCATATTCGCAATATCTGGACGATGATTTTGCCGGCGCATTGCTTACCACCGACCGGTTTATGCGGTTCCACCCCGGGCACAGTGATGTTCCATATGTATTATACCTGCGCGGAATGTGTTATTATCGCCAGGTCAGTGATGTTCGCCGCGAACCGGGAATGTCGGTATATGCGTTGCAACAATTTCAACAATTGGTTGACCGGTTTCCCCGTTCGCCGTATGCACAAAACGCAAAAAATAAAATCAATATCTTAAAGAACTATATTGCCGGCAAAGTTATGTATTCTGCGCGCAACGATATGAAGAAAGAAAATTGGGGCGCGGCGATTACAAAATTCCAATCCATTATTACCGATGCACCAGAGACCGTTATGCCGGCCGAAGCAATGTACAGACTGACCGAGGCATATACGGCAATCGGCCTGCCGCAGCAAGCGGATGGGTATGCGGAAATGTTGAAATTGAACTTTCCCGAAAGCGATTGGGCCAAAAAGTTAGACAAATAATATGCGAAAACTTACCGATCAAGATATTGCTGATATGATTGGCGCGCCATTTGCGCCCGATGATAACGACACACGCCGGCGTGTGCGCGGTGAATTGCACCTGTCACAGCGGATTCCAAAGCCGGTCAAAATTCCATCGCATACGACATTGGATTTGCATATGCACACCATTGAACAGGCATGGGGTGAAATTATGGAAATTGCGCGTTCCGGCACTAAAAGCGCGACCATTATTACCGGCGCCAGTGGTATATTGAAAATAAAATTCCAAGATTGGGTTCGCGACAGTGTGCTTAGCCCTTATATAATATCGTGTACCCCGTTAAATAATGGCAGTTTCGCCGTTAAATTCCGGCAAATCAATTCTTAGCATAACAACTTTTATGACCGGCCTCGATATAATCAATGGGATTGACGGCGGTCCCGTTTTTCAAAACCGCATAATGCAGGTGCGGCCCGGTACTTTGGCCGGTGTTGCCACTTTTTCCAATTAAACAGCCCGCCGACACAGTGTCACCCTGCTTTACCGCCACATAATCGAAATGACAATATCGCGTAGAATAACCATTGGCGTGTTTGATTTGCAGACCGTTTCCACATGATTTACTGCCGCGGCACACCCATTCCACAACACCGTTTGCCGGCGCATAGACGGGTGTTCCCCTTCTTGTATTAAAATCCATACCATGATGAAAACTGCGACCAAAAAGACTGCGTGGGCCATATGGGGATGTTATACATGCGATATACCCCAACGGATTGCCGCGTGGAATATCAACCGCGGCAAAAGACGAATTTCGGGTTGCACAATTTGAATTTTCCACGACGTATGATGTATCGGGCGAACCCGATGGAAATTCAACCGTTGGTTGTTCATCATAATATTCATAATCTGTCGGTGGCGGGGTCAACGAACCATCGTCATTTTCGGTGTATCCATGTTCGTCTATCAATTCTTGATGCACCATACGATTCCAACGTTCGGTCGCGGCCAATTGGTCTTCCCATTTTGGCATAACGTATGCGCATCCCGACACACAATTTCCATTTGCATCATACACACTTTCCAGTGTATCGTAATCTGCGCTTCTTAACATCATTCGGTCAACAAAAGACAAATCATCAACAACCTTGGGGAATTCCGTTGGTTGCAAAAAACCGGCATGCGCAACCACCGCGCAAAAAAGGCAGACCGATAAAAACGCCATCATTTTTAATCGCATACTGCATTTTATCATATTTTTGTAAAAAAATAAATGTGTTGATATAGATTATTTTTTTTAATACCATTTTCACTATGAAGAAAATCAAAACAGTTTATGACCATATTCGCGCGAACAATATCAAGACCGCAATCTTGGTGATTTTGTTTCCGGTTATATTTGTCGCATTGGTGTTTTTGTTCACTTGGATTGTGCAACCGGCGAATGACGCGGCAAATACCGCGATTGCGGTTGCGGTGCCTACGTTTGCGGTGTGTATAATATGGACACTTATATCATGGGCGTTTGGCGATTCTATGATGCTTTCTATGGCCGGTGCCAAACAGATAAACGAAACCGACCCAGATTATAAATATATCTATAAATCGGTTGAAAATGTTGCGTTGGCGGCCGGGTTGCCCACGCCACGTGTGTATGTGATGAATGATAATGGCCTGAACGCATTTGCAACGGGGCGCACCCCGCGTGATGCAACGGTTGCACTGACCCGCGGAATTATTCAAAAGTTGGACCGCACGGAACTGGAGGGTGTAATTGCACACGAAATGGCACATATTGGCAATCGCGATATACGATTGGATATGTTTATAATAACGGGTATTGGTGTCACGGTGTTTATCGCAGACGCGATTCTGCGCGGCATAACATATCACACCCCGCGCAGTGATGAAAAAAATAACAGTGCCGCGGTTATAATGATGGTTTGGTTGGCGTTTACTGTATTTAATGTAATTATCACGCCCATATTGCGCATGGCAATTTCACGTCGGCGCGAATATGCGGCGGATGCGACCGGCGCCTATATAACGCGCAACCCGATTGCATTGGCAAACGCATTGCGAAAGATATCGGGCAATTCAAATGTAAAATCTTTGGCGGGGCAAAGCGCGATGGCATCGGTTTGCATTGCGAACCCGTTGGGCCGGCGGGCGTTCCTGGGCGAAATATTGGCGACACACCCGCCCGTGGATAAAAGAATTAAAAAATTGGAATCTATGGTTATCTAACGGGTTTTATGAAAGGAGAAAAAGAAATGGCAAACCTGCATTTTCATTATGGCGTGATGAGCAGTTCAAAATCGGCGGCACTGATTATAAACGCATATAACTATAAGCAAAACGGCATCGCGACCGAGGTTATAAAACCCGCAATGGACACGCGTTTCGGCGCAACCAAGATAACATCGCGAATTGGATTGAACGTGGACGCATTGGCGTTAAGGGGACTGGATGAATACACAATAAAACCGGAAACCCAGGTGTTATTGGTGGACGAAGTTCAATTCTTTACGCCCGCCGACATCGACAGGTTGGTATATATTGCCGATGCCAAGGGTAAAATTGTTATGTGCTATGGTTTAATGGTGGACAGCAACGAACAAATGTTCCCGGCATCAAAACGATTGGTAGAAGTGGGCGCGAAATTACACCTGCTGAAATCCAACTGTCAAATGCCGGGGTGTTTGCATATGGCAACGCACCATTTGCGGTTCGATGCAAACGGCCGCGTTGTGCGCGCCGGCGAACAATTCGCCCTGGGTGATTCAAATTATAAATCCGTATGCAGAATGCATTTTAACAAACTCTATCGCGGGCGGTAAATTAAGTTGGACAATCACCACAAACATTATTTCTACAACACGCGTTAATTGCGCAGTCATGATTACTGTAACATTTTTCATAATTGATATTAACCGGCACCAAATCCCAAAGTAGACAATTTGCATCTGTTTGTGCCTGACCGGCAACCCATTCTGTGCAAATCTTCTGCGCCACATTGTACACCCCGTACTTGTTCCGTTTTATTGCTTCATCCAGTGCGCCGGCGCTAACCAACCAGTCACTATGTTTGGGCATAGTATAATCATAATCGTAAATACTATTCATAATTTCACGTTCACCAAGTACGCCGGCATTATTGGTATATGTGACAACGGTTTCACCAGTGCCATTTTCTTCGTAATTCATATATGCTTCTGGGATAATGTTTTGCTTTTTTGCGACTTCGGCATCAACATATCCCCGTGATGTAACGGTTGATGTTGTATCCGCCGAAACTGAATTGATTGCGATAATTGATGCAACCGCACCAATGGTAAGAATTGAAATCCTCATATTTCCCTTCCTTTTTGCTTGCTTGTTAATCTCTCCACCGTCATACCGCCTTTCTCTCGTCATCCCGGCGCACCGGGCCCCGAAAAATGCGAATGCATTTTTTGGGTGGTCCAGGCCGGGATCTTGTCAGTCTCGTCGTGAACCACCAGATCCCGTTTTACAACGGGATGACGGCTTTTTTCCGCGGGATGACGACTCTCTTGTCGTGCCTGACGGTGTTGTTTTATGTTTATAATGATAACAAAAAACGAACGTTTTTGTCCCCCCATTTTGCGGGTTTTAGATTTGTTGATTTTACTGAATAATTTTTTCTAAAAAAACACTGGACAAAAACGTTCGTTTTTTTTGACCAGTTCGCATAAAAAAATTTGACCAAATTCACAGGCTGGTTATCCCGAACAATGATGAAAAAGCCAGAAAATAAATTTTTTCTTGCAATCGTAATATTTTGATATAAAATAATGTGCGTTGCACCCATAGCTCAACTGGATAAAGCGTCTGACTACGGATCAGAAGACTGAGGGTTCGAATCCTTCTGGGTGCGCCATCTATTTTTAGAACACATAAAAGCCCCGAAAATCCGGGGCTTTTTAGTTCGGAAGTTTGACGTTGTATAGACAAATTACGCCGCTAAGCGCATAGGATTTGAACGCGGTTTAACAACCAATTGAACATCTAACGCATTCATTATTTTCTGAATTGTTGCATATTCAGCACGACTATCTGGTTCCAATGCCCGATACAGCCCGGCACGACTCAACCCCGCTTTTTTTGCCAAAGCAGACATGTTGCGCGCACGCGCAATGTTTGCCAATGCAATTTTAATATACTTTGGGTCACCTTCGGCTAATTCGGCAGAAAGATATGCTGCGATCGCTTCTTCGCTGTCCAAATATTCAGCAACATCAAAATTAGTTACATTTGCTTTTGCCATATCTATACCTCCTTTGCTAATTGTTTTGCTTTTGCTATATCACTTTTTTGTGATGATTTATCACCAGCACATAAAAGTATGATTATTTCTTCACCGCGTGTTACATAATAAATTCTGTATCCAGGACGATGAAATATCCTTAACTCAAAGACACCATCACCAACAGATTTACTATCACCGATATTACCTTCTGCAACACGGGTCAATCTCATAAAAACCGCTGTTCGAACATCAACAGTTTGTTTCTTTAACCATTTACTGAACACTTCATGTTGTTGCAATATCATAGTTTACCTTCTTTATATGTTTGTATTGTATACGATTGTATACACTTTGTCAAGAAAAATATAATATTTTTTATAACGATTTTTTTAATACTTGTATAGACAAACTATGCCGCCATTGGCAACGCCCAATTCCAATTTACCGCCAAATTCCGCAGTTTTTCATAATGTAAAATTCGGAAATCGTCCACTAGGGCGCGCCAGAAATTCAAAACCGACCATTTGTGGTCGGTTTTTAATTTCTGTTGCACGCGCACCCAGAAGGATGTGTGCGAGCCCGGTATCGGCGCAGCACACAATACGCAGATGAACAATTAAGAAAATCTTAAAAAATCGACAGATGGAGATTTTTTTGATTTTATTTATTGTTTATCAAGGCAATGTTTGGGTGCGCCAGAAAAAATGCACATACGCCATTTTAATTGAACTTTTTGCCACTTTGTGATACAATATCGTTGAAAAAAAGGAGTCATACAAAATGAACGCACAAGAAAAATTTGAAAAATTTATTGTCGCAACCGTTCGGTCTGTTATGGAAGGACGCAATTTTGATGTTGACATTCAACCGGTCGGGCAAAACCAATTGGAAACAATCATGGGAAAATCTAATGCAGGCGATTTCAAAATTGTATTTGATAAAAATAAAATCTATGTGAACGCGAATGGCAAAGAAGCAACTTTTAACGATGTGTATTCTAAAAATTTCAGGGCATTGCACACGATAAAAAATAACTGTTATGGGTATCGTGATAATCATTATTTCAGGAACGACAAAGGCGAATGGGTTAAATTGCCCAAGAAGGCCGGACTGTTCGCGCGTATGTTTGGTAGAAAAGTGAAATAATTAGATAAACAGGAGGGTTTAATGCCAAACGAACAAGCAAAATATATGGACCTGAACGAATTTTTGCAAACATTCTTTACGGCCCAAGATAATCGTGAAGACCATGTCGGTTATTTCCCAAATATGGTGAAAGACGATTTGAACGTCCAGAATTTGCAACAACAAATTTCGCACATTGCCCAGAGCATGGGCCCCAACAGTAGAAAATTATTTAAACAATATTGGGATGCACGGAATGATAATTCGCCGGCGGCGGTCGATTTCTTGAATATGGTCAAAACCATTACCGTTTGGTATGCAGATAGTTATGGCCGCCAGAACTTAAAAAATTATTGCCAAAATATTATGATGCTGTGCCAGAATGGCAAGATAAAAAATCCGACATTTGCTTTGCGGTTACTTAAATGCATTGAATCACAAATGCAAGGCGATAGTTCGCTTAGAACAGATATAAATTATATGATTGCGACAAATCCCGCGGCAAAACCGGTTGACGTGTACACATTTGCACGTATCATTGGCGATAACAAACAATCAAAATACTATCAAGATGCCCCAACGGAATTGATGAAAATGCTAAATGACCAAATGGTGCGCGTCGATTCAGCAATTGATGCCGAAATGTCAAAAGATTTTCCAAATATCGAAAACATACAAAAATCTGGGGCAGCAACTTTGCCGGAAATCGCGCACATAATGTGTGACATTGCCCGGAATTTGTCTGCGCGCCCGGGTTCCGGCATAACCGCCCAAGACGTAGAACAATTGTTTGAAGTTGAACGGGCGTTAAAACAAAAATATTCTATGGAAAAAATCTTAAACCTTGAATTTAGAAACTATACCCAGCAATTTGAAGATGCGGCATCTTTGAGGTTGGCGAAAATGGAACAACAATATGAAAAAATGGAACGCGATTTAGGCGCGGCAGAAAAATCGCAACGCGAAATGCGCAGCGCATATGATGAACAATTGCGCCAGATTCGTGAATTAGAAGATAAAATTGCAAAATTAGAAAGCAGATTGGACACCGAAAAATCCAAGAACAATACACTGCGCGCGACCGTTAACACATTTATTATGGATGCCGAAACACGTGCAAACGGTGGTGTGGTAAATATTCGCAAAGATATATTGGAACAGATACAAAAACTTAAAAACAATATGGAACAGGGTCGTGTCTCGATATAAAAAAACGCCCGATTGGGCGTTTTTTTAACCGTAAAATTGTTATTTATCAACCGATACAGGTTCGGCCGGCGTGGCCGGAACGTTTGATTGCGGTGCCGGTGTCGGTTCACCCGCCAATTCATCCGCCGCCAATTCTTCACGCAGACCGCTTTGCACATCACCGATTCCGGATTTGGCCGAAACAATCGCCAACGCCGCGCACAAAACAAAGAACAAAACCGCCAACCAAGTGGTCAGTTTCGTCAGGAAATTTCCCGCCGCCGCACCGGTCAACGCCCCGCCAAACATAGACGCCGCGGCCGAACCGGACATACCACTGCCCTCAGATTTTTGCAACAGGATAATACCCGTCATAAATACAGCCACAATAATCAATAAAACCAATAAAATTGAAAACATCTTTATTCCTTTGTTTATGTCCGTTCGATTGTAATTACCAAATTACGAAATTGCAAGTTTTTTGAACAATCCCGCCGCGGCCGCGATACTGGCCGCCTTTTTTGATGTGCCTGAACCGGTCGCACTTTGCCCCATTGCCGTCACATTTGCGGTGAAAATCGGGCTGTGCGCCGGACCAGTGACATCCAGAAATTCGTATACCGGCAATGCGCCATTGTCGTGTTTTTGCACATATTCTTGCAATTTAGTTTTTGAATCTTTGGGGGCTTCGGCCTCGGCCGCGGCCAATGGGCGCCAAATTTCCGCGATAAATTTGGATGTTTCTTCAAAGCCACTGTCGAAATACATGGCGCCAAGGACCGCCTCCATCGCATTCGCAATCAGGTGACGTTTGCGGCCGCCCGTGAAATGACCGTGGCGCAAAGATTTATCCAATTCCATCTTCATCGCGACGGCCGCCAATGTATCGGTCGAAACCAAAACCGCAAAGCGACGCGCCAATTCACCTTCGGTTTCCGTTGGGAACATTTTATACAGCAATGTCGCCACCGAAAGGCCCAACACGCGGTCGCCAACAAATTCCAATTTTTCGTTATTATGACCGATATTTGCACCACTTTGGGTCATTGCCAAATCCAGTAATGCATCATCTTTGAATTTATATTTTAACTTCATTTTTTGTCCTTTTAATGTACACCTTGGCCGAACCGGTCAAAACGCATCTTAGCATCCCAATTCCAAAATGCAATCATTGGTGACGCATAATTGTGCGAATACCAAATAAACCACACGCGTCCCAACACGTTTTCCATTGGTACAAAGCCAACATCGGCGCGACTGTCATTGCTGTTATCGCGGTTATCGCCCATAAAGAACAAATGATTTTCTGGAACGGTGTATTCTGCGGTGTTATCCATATACTCGCTGTCCGAAAATTCTATGATACTGTGTTCGACACCGTTTGGTAAAACCTCGGTATATTCGGTGGCGGGGAAAACACCGCACAAACGTTCATTTGCACGACATACCCGGTCATCTTTGTATTCAATGGTGTAATTAAAATCCACCGGTTTATTATCAACCAAAATCTTGTTGCCACGCACCGTCATATTATCGCGGAAATATCCAACACGGCGCAAAGAACGTGGCAAAACCGCAACGATATACGGCCGCGGATTTTTGCGTTCCAAAATTTGCCCATTTATGTGCAGGCGGCCATTTTTGACCTGAACGCGGTCACCCGGCAATCCAACCAATCTTTTTACAAAATCCACAGATTCATTTTTTGGATTACGAAAGACAATAACATCGCCAACCTTGGGCATTTTCTTGAATACGCGGCCATTCCAAAGCCGCCACGAACCAAACGGGAAAGAATAACGCGAATATCCATACGACCATTTGGTCACAAAAATATGGTCCCCAATGTGCAAAGACGGTATCATTGAACCCGATGGAATATTAAACGGTTCCAAAAACAAACTGCGAAATACAACGGCAATAAGAATACCGTAAAACAGTGTATCAAACCATTCACGTGCACGATTTTTAGGTTTAGTTGGCATAATCTTTCCTTTCTTTTCAAAAATTTTACGTTTCGCATTTTAGAACTTGAATTCAATTATGGCAAGTCTATAATGTGAAAATCATGATTTCTTTGAATTCTATTATCTTTAACGGAATGGACGCGACAAAAATCGATGTCCAGGTGCAGATTTCCGCCGGCCTGGGGAAACAAGATTTTAAGATTATCGGTCTGGCCGATCGGGCGGTCAAAGAATCCGCGGAACGCATTGTGAACGTTCTTTCTGCGTTGGGGTTGCAATTGCCGCCCAAACGTTTGACGGTGAACCTGTCGCCGGCGGACGTGGAAAAAAGTGGCGCACATTTTGATTTACCCATATTGTGCGGAATTCTGTGCGCGTTTGATATATTGCCCCAAAACGAATTGTCTAAATACATCATTATCGGCGAAGTCGGCCTTAACGGCGCAATCGTTAAAACAAACGCCGTCTTGGCGGCCAGTGTTTGGGCCGGCAAGAATAAATTTGGAATTATATGTCCCGGCGACCAGGGCGGCGAAGCACGCCTGGCCGGACACGAGAATATTTTGGCGCCGCATCATGTGTTGGAATTGATAAATCATTTTAATGGCAAATGCCCACTTTGCGCGCCCGATATGCCCCAGATAAACGAATCAAACGAAACCAACATTGATATGGCCGAAGTTCATGGCCAGGCGGCCGCCAAACGCGCATTGGAAATCGCCGCGGCGGGCGGACACGCAATGTTGATGGTTGGCCCCCCGGGGTCGGGCAAAACAATGTTGGCATCGCGATTGGCGACAATTATGCCAAAGCCGACCGCAGACGAAATGTTGGAAACATCGATTATTTATTCTATTGCCGGCGGATTGGACAGCAAGACATTGATGTCGCATCGTCCGTTCCGCAGTGTCCATCACACGGCAAGTCCCGTCGCATTGGCGGGTGGCGGGTCCGATGCGCGACCGGGCGAAATATCTTTGGCACACAATGGCGTTTTGTTTTTGGACGAATTGCCGGAATTTAATCGCGCGACGTTGGAAATACTGCGGCAACCAATGGAATCTGGCAAGATTATGATTTCACGTGCGCGCCGCAATGCCACATACCCGGCCCAATTTCAATTGATTGCAGCAATGAATCCATGTCCGTGCGGGCATTTGGGCAATGCCGCATTGTCTTGTTCCCGCGCGCCCCGTTGTGCCGAGGCGTATCAAAACAAGATTTCCGGGCCGTTGTTGGACAGAATTGATTTGCACGTTGATGTTGATGCGGTAAATCCATGGGAAATGAAAACGGGTGATTCCACACCGGCGGAATCCAGTGCAACAATACGCGAACGTGTCGCGCGTGCACGCGCCGCCCAGATTTCACGTCAAGGTTATGTGAACGCACGCCTGGACGGGGCAGATTTGGAAAAATACGCCGCGCTTTCTAACGAAATGACAAACTTTCTTAATACCGCGGCGGAAAAGATGGGGATGTCTGCACGTGGGTATAACCGCATCAAACGCATTGCGCGCACGATTGCCGACCTGCGCGGGGCGCCCAATATCGAAATGCCCGATTTGGCCGAAGCATTATCATACCGTCCCATCAATCGTGGCAAATACGGCGTAAAATAAAAACGATTAGAATTCCAAACGCACACCAATCATAACATTGGCATAGATTAGATTTTTGGCGCTGAACCAATCCATATGGCGACTGTCGTCTGAATTGACCAGACGGTATTTAACCCGCGGAATATAAGAAACGCGCGCGCCAAAATCCAAGAACAAATTATCAATCAGTCCATATGAAAATCCCAACGCCGCAACACCTGCGATATTTGACGTATTGGTTGTTGATTTATAGAAATGAATAACGCCACCATCCAATTCGCCAAAGTTGGTCAAATCTTCAAAATCCGACAGGTTTCCATACAAATCGGCAAAATTCATAACGGTTTTTGTATCGGCATAACCAAACCCGATTCCAACGTACGGAATCATCGTTCGCAACGGTTTGACATACCCATCAAAGAAATCATAGAACGCCATCACACTTATCAAATCTGTGGACATGGTCGATTGCACAGACCCGGCGGCAAACCCACGATCGACCGAACCATTGCTTACCTTCATATCACCATGAAACAGCGGGGTTTCGTTATAATCAACCTCGGCAAAATGGTCCCAACCCAATTCCATACGCCATTGTGGATGTTCGGGCAAAATCCAACCGATACTGGCCCCGCCACTGAACGCGATTTCATCCAATTTGCCCATACCTAGCGAGCCCAAACTGCCCGTGCCGGCGTATTCCAATCCCGATGCACACGAACCATCAGATTCCGTTGCGGATAATTCACCGGTTGCGGGATCCACACAATATGAATAAACCACAGATCCAACATCATTATGCATTTTTGACATTGCGTACGTCATACCGCCACGAACAGAAACACTTGCGCGGCCGCCATTGTCGTACGAATTCATATCATACGTATATTCACCGGAATATTGCCAATTCGCCACCGCGGGCGCGGCATTCAGCACAACAGACGCAATCAAAAAACTTAAAATCCCTCTTTTCATACTGGACATTATATCACAAATCTTCATAAGATAAAACAGATTTTATTCTAAAAAAATCACGGGTATGTACCCGTGATTTTTAATGTTCGTATTCGTCATCTTCGTAATCGTCACGTCCAAACCCAAAACGATTTAATGCACGATGGGCAATGTTTTTGATACCACCGCCAAACTTGCGTTTGCGTTCCGCCCAATCCGGCGATTCAATGTCCGCCAATGCGTCCAACATCCAATCGCGTGCAACCGCAACGTATTCCGGACTGTAATTATACAGCGACCTGGTACCACACACAGATTCTGCGACAATTTTATTTACCAATTCTGGGTTAACATGTTGCATTGCGTCTGCACCACCGACAAAGCCGACCCGACCCGCCGATTCGCGTTTTTGCGTCAACGTATTATCACGCCAGTTACGTACGTCGCCAATTTTTTTATCCAACGCTTTGGCAATATGCTCTAATTCCGGGGCATTGTAATCCTGTTCAATTCTGGTACTTTTATCGGAACGAAGCATGGACAACGGATACCAATGTCCGGTTGGACGATAAGAATGATATTCCGTCCCGGTTGCAAGATAGAACGGCACACGCACTAAATCCGTCTGGGGCATACCGTCACGAACGACATTTTGTTTAATTTCAACAACAACAATCGGCCTCTCGTAATTTTGTGTGATTGGATTGTCATTGCCACCCAAATCAATCAGTCGCACCGGCACACCACGAATCGTTGTAATGGGTTCCGCGATAAGGTTCGCATCATACACCAATTGTTCCAACGATTCCGGGACAAAGTATTCGCGTTCAGGCTTGTCATTTTTTGAAACTTTGCCCAATGCGCGCTTTAATGCACCAAACAAATTGAACCGTTCGACCTTTTGCGGTAAAGATGCGGCAATTCTTTCGTGTTCCGCGCGCCGTTTGGCCTTTTGTTCCATTTTTTGTTCACGGCGGGCCGCCCTGCGTTCTGCACGTGTCGGCTTAGGTTCCGCATCTTTGACCTGAATCGGTTTTTCATTGCGTGGTTCAACAACAATTTCATCCGCGCGTGGATGCAATTCATTTTCGGTCGGCAATTTCACATACCCGCGTGCATCTTTCTTTTGGCGTTGCACGCCCGGAACCGGTGTCGGGAAACGCAATTTGGATTTATCCGCACGCGCGCCAGATTCTATGTCATCGCCCCATTGTTCTATCTTTTTATTTATTTTATGGTCCAGTTTTGCAATTTCACCGCGCCAATCCAATTCGTCCCACTTGGTCGCGCCCGCACCCGGACCCGCGGCAACCAACGCCTGTTTTGCATTCAGGTCTTCACGCAGCAAAGCCTCGCGCGCAGCGCGTTCTATTGTATCATCATCATAATGTCCCAATTCATTGCGCAGTTTATTGATAAGATACTGCAATTTTGATTCTTCGGCGTGCAGTTTGTCCGCCTTGGAACCGTGTGGACTCTTGCTTAATTTCTTTTGATTTTTTTCTAAACGCGCATGTAAATCATGCCAAGATTTCGCCTGGGACCGAGTGATTGCCAATATTTTGTCGTCCGCCACCGGGGCAACCGGTTGTTCCACGTTTTCAATCACAGGTTCAATGACCGGGGTATTTTCCGGGTCCAATGTATAAACCGTTTCTGTATCAACCACATCACCCGGCCCAGGAAACACATCGTCAAAATCGACCTTTTCATCTTTGGGTTCATCGGTCAAGACGGGTTCTATGACCGGTGTTTCTGCTTTATCTTTGTCTTTATCGTTAACAAACGATACAACAGGAATAAATGGATTATCATCCCGTGATTCGTCCTTTGGTTCATCGGTCAAGACGGGTTCTATGACCGGATTCTCTTTTTTGTCTTGATTTATTTTATCCCAGAACGCACCGATACGGTCACGCAGTGTGGTTTTGCGTTCACGCGGATTATAATTTCCAAACGCCGCCATACCGTCACCGCGCGCACGCGTATAATCTGTTAGATTTTCATATGTGGTTTCGGTTGTATCATATATATTTTCAACCGTTGCCGGACGACCATCGGTATATGTTGTCCATCCCTCTGGGTCATTTGGTTTGAAATAACCATCTGTTTGAACCGGGCGTCCCGGGACAGCACCCACCGTGTTGGTTTCACTTACCACGCCATCAAGACGCGACACCACATCCATACCGTTTGCGTTAACCGAACCATCGGCATTAAACAGACGTGCCGCCGCATTCAATTCTTCGCCGGTAAAACCATGTGCGCGCCCCCATGCATCGGTCAAGACACGATGGTGACCGTGACTGTACACATCATTGATATTTGCATCCAGATGACTGTTGTTCACATGCAGACGCATATTATCAAATGTTTGACCGCCCGCATCGCCATTTATCATAATTGCACGATACGGATCAATGCTTGTCCCGTGTTCCGCGTTATACGCATTTATTGCATCAACACGTTGTTGCAATATATCCGGGTTATCACGATACCACATACGTGCGATTTTTTCTGCGTTATCCAATGCATCTTGGGTATATTCAGTCCGCGTTTCGGTTGTAGTATTCGTATGTTCAATTGTTCGCGTTTCCTGGTTTTGGAAAATTGTGTTTTCTGGGTTTGCATTATTGTATGCATTTATTGCCGCGTTTGCAGTATATCGACCCGTTAAACCACCGGCAACAACCGCGCCCGCATTTGCGATTGCCCACGCAACAGATTCCGCAACCGACATACGCGAATCACGCGCATCACGATATGATTCGATTGCGTTCTTGGCGCCACCCGCCGCCAACGCGCCGTAACCCAATGCCATTGCGGCATCCGCCATCCCGCCGGCACCAAAGCACATCGCAACAACGGCGATTGCCGACACACCAAGCGATGTAACAAGACGTTTATCCGCCAAAAATGCGTGAATATCGGTTGGCAAACCCGCATCTTGTTGACGACGACGCCAACGATTAACCTGGACAACGCCCATACCAATCGCGGTCACAATCCCAATTGCCGCCATAGATGCCGCCATCGATATTCCGGCCGTTGCCGCCGCCGCAGTCGCGATTGTTGTAATAATCATACTGGCGACAAAACCACTGGCGAATCCCTTTAACACACGTTTGAACAATTCAATGCGTTTTTGACGTTTATCAATGGTTTGGGGCGCAATGCGAACATTGTTTAATCTATCAACATCGTGATTCTTGTTAAAAATCTTATTCCATAATCCACCAACATTGTCTGCGGCCGTGCCCAATTTTGCCTTTAACCGCGGCGCCCAACCGGCAACGGCATTTGCATTCGAATCCAACGCCGCATTGTACGCCGTATTTGAAATATCGCCACCTTGGGACATCATTTCACGAACAAAATCATTCCGCCTTTGCTGGTCTGTAAAGACCTCTGGATTTTCTTGGGCCATTTTGACGATTTTGTCGGCATTTGCCGTTTCGTACAATTTGAACAAAAATTCATCGTTTAATTCTTGTTCAATTTCGTTCGCATCAAGTTTTTTGTTTGCGGTACTAATGCGGCGACGCGCAATATCACCGCGCGCCAAATCCAAAATCGCCGCCGCACGACCTTCTTGGTCCAATTCACCGTTTTCCAAGATTTGTGGAATAACATCACCGTGTTCATCTGTAAAATTATATTTCTTTACGGCATCCTTGGTCGCCGCGAACAATCCGGCACGATTTAACGCATCGTTCAATTTATCCCAACGTTTACCATATTCCAGGGCTTCGGTATCATGAACTTTGTCCAATCCCCACGCACGGTCGTAATCGGCAATCACCGTTTCCATTTGCGCCAGGTTAGATTTCATCTGGGCAATTTTTTCGGCATCCGCCCCCGCATCTAAATCCGCAATACGCGCATTTAACGCATCAGAAAAACCTTCGTATACATCGGCAATGTTCGTAATATCAACCAACGGCCATTTTGTTCCGGTTTCCAAAACCATACCACCGGAATTTGCAAAATCTGCGGACATATCATCAATGCGCGCGGCCAATGCACGTGCCATCGGCGTATTTTCATTACGCGTCGCCATATACGCATATGCCAATATTGCCGGGGTTGCGCCATTAAAGTTTTCTGTATCATCGGCGACAAAGCTTTTGCAGAATTGCAATTTTTGTTCCGATTCCATATTGGGAATATCGCCAATAATATCGTTTATTGCATCAAGATTGTTTGTGCGCCGAACCACGTTATATTCACGTTCAGTCAAAATACCAATTTCACGATATGCGCGTGCTATATTCTTGGCCAACGCAATCAAGTTATCATCGGTCGTACGACGGGCATTGTTATCACGAACATTATTTTCTGGCATAATTTTTATCTCCCCCAAAGTTTTAATTTATCGACATATATTCTATCACAAAAAGTCTTTCAAACAAAGTGAATTTATGATACATTATTTGGTATGATTGAATCTTTGATTTTGTTGATTATCGGGTTTGTGTTATTGGTGCGCGGGGCGGACGCGTTTGTAGATGCCGCCGCAGGCGTTGCGCGCAGGTTCCATATTCCGGCAATCATAATTGGAACAACGCTTGTCGCCATTGGTACCAGTGCGCCCGAGGCCGCAATCAGTATCGCCGCCGCATTAAAGGGCTCAGACGGCGTTTCAATTGGTAATGTCATAGGCAGTAATATTACGAACATTTTCCTGATACTGGGCATAACGGCGTTGATTGGCGCATTGCCGATACATAAAAACACCAAGAAGTATGAATTACCGTTTGTTGGACTGATAACATTATTGCTGGTTGGGTTTGGGATATGGTTTGGGTCTGTATCGCGAATTGCCGCATTTATATTCTTGGCAATGTTCGCCGGGTTTATTACCTATACTGTTATTATGGCGCGACGTTCAAATGAACCGGAACCTGAAATCAAACAATTTTCCATACCGATGACAATATTGATGATAATTGTGGGTATTTCCGCCATTGTTCTGGGCAGCAATTTGACCGTAGATTCCGCAATGGATATCGCGACACGCGTGGGTGTGTCCGATCGCGTTATTGGATTGACATTGGTCGCGTTGGGCACCAGTTTGCCCGAATTGGCGGTTTGCGTTGCCGCCGCGTTAAAGCGCGAATATGATATGGCGGTTGGTAATATTGTTGGGTCGAATATATTTAACATACTGTTTGTTTTGGGAACGGCGGCGGCGATACACCCGTTGCCATTTAATCCGGCGTTTATATTCGACGGTGCAATTGCGATGATGGCGGTTGTAATGTTGATGATGTTCACGGCGCGTGGCGCAAAACTGACCCGCGTGGGCGGAATAATATTCTTGGTTTCCTATGTGGCGTATGTTTGGTATTTGATTTAGTAGATATTCCGCAGTTTTTCTGCCTGACCTGGCCATAAAAAAGGTACGTTTTTTGTGACCAGGGGTCACGTTTTGTAAGTAATTGATTTTACTGAATCGCAATTTCTAAAAAAAGTGATGGACATAAACGTACGTTTTTGTCCAGGCTTTTTTCCCGAAAATTCGAGCATTGAAATTACTTGATTTTTTAAAACCTTATGGGTGGCCACAAAAAACGTACCTTTTTTGTAGACTGTTTCCATGAAAAGGGGTGGGAATATGCGGCGTTTTTTTATATCAATAATCGGTGCATTGGCGGTGTTTTCTGCGGGTGCGGCGGGGGAAACTGTACCAACAACAAAATCATATGTCGATTCGGCACTAACGCAAAAACAAGACACAATTGAACGCACGACGGGCGCATCTCAGGTCCTTACCAACACCGGCACGGAGGGTGAAGTTGGTACAAAAGAAATCTATGATTCCGCTGGCGCATACGTCGAACAAAGCAACGCTCTGATTGACGCACAAACAATGAACACAGGGGTTCAAAACGCAATAGACAGTGAGTTTCAATGTATATCTTGGGTTGATGATGACCCGACCAAAGATTGTTTGCTAATGGAATTAATGTCGCAACGTCCGAAAAATATTTTAAATAAATCAAACATTCATCAGGGAACAATTCGTGGGGTAGACGGAAAGGTAGAGACGGCTGGCAATCGTTGCTATTTTGATTATATTCATGTAAAAAGTGGCGATATTATAAATATAACATCTAAAAGTGGCACTCCACCAGTTCATAGTGCTTCATTCCTGTATAGCGCACCCACAGAAAACGCGTTTGTAAAGCGACAGACAGGAACCCAGATAACCGTTGGTGATCATGTGGGATATCAATTTAGAATAGGGACGGATGGATATGTTCGAGGGCTATGGGCACAAACTGCCAGGTTTTCACCTAATGACATAGTCGAGCCTATGGTAGAAATATCGGCAACGCCCCATGAATATGTGCCGTATAAAATATATCTGCCGGCCGGGAATTAGCGTGATTTTGGTAATTTATAAAACTGGGGCAATTTGAAAAACCTTGTGTTTTTAAGTATTGTCATACCAGATTTATAATCTTTGATGCGCAACACGGCCGCATTATCGATTTTCACATTCAGACATTTATCAAGGTATGAATGCGCGTGGAAAGTGTCCCGATTTTCCAAATAACACATTATAAAGTTTATAACCCCACCATGCGTGACAACCAAAGTATTTTTATTATAATCATTTTCTTTCATAAAACCCGCAACACGTGCAAAGGCATCTTCCAATCTTTCTGCGTCAAATTTGGCCGGGTTGGTAAAGAACATTTGCACGGCCAATGGGTCAATTTCCGCGCGTTTTAACCCCGTCAATTTTCCAAAATCATATTCACGCAGGCGCGCATCATAATCAACCGTAATGTGCAATCTATCGCCGATTATTTGCGCCGTTTCACGCGCCCGCCCCAGGTTAGATGAAACAATGTTTTGAATTTGGAAAATGTTCAATTTTTCCGCGACTTTATATGCATGGGCCCGTCCGGTTGCGTTTAATGGCACATCGGCAACACCCTGAATTTTGTCTTCAAGGTTCCAATCGGTTTGTCCATGGCGTACGATGTAAAGCATACGGGCAGTATAGGATAAAATAAGATAGATGTCAAATTTTATAGCACATTATATATTTGGTCCGCCTCCGCCACTTCGCCAAGGCTTCGTGGCGCAAGCGCCAATTATGCCAAATCTTGCCGGGGCGATAGCGTAAGCGGAACGGCGAGACACTCAATTTTCTTAACCAAAAATCCGCCGAGTGGCGGATTTTTGCTAACGAAATAAACTCTCTAGAATTCTGTCCGCCTTCGCCGATAAATACGGAAATATTCGGTTGCATTCCGAACAATGCTACGGCGAGACACTGAAATTTTTTAAGCCTGCGCTTTTTCGCGCAGGCTAACAAAATTTCGTGGTGGAGCTGATCGGACTCGAACCGACGACCCCTTGCATGCCATGCAAGTGCTCTACCAACTGAGCTACAACCCCATAACGGAAAGATATTCTATATTTCTTCTTGCCAAATGTCAAATAGATTTGCTAACCTAAACTTAAGCATAAGGAGTTTTATATATGGATTATCAATCTTTAAAGGCCGAAGTCGAACAAAAAACCGCCCAGACAATCGAAGTTTTGCGGGGCGAATACGCCGGTTTGCGTACCGGACGCGCATCTGTACACCTGCTGGACGGGGTGCGTGTGAATACGTACGGTTCTGATATGCCGTTGAATCAATTGGCGACCGTTTCAACGCCCGACAATCAAACGTTGGCCGTGACCGTGTGGGATATGTCGAATGTTGGCGCCGTTGAAAAGGCGATTCGTGATTCTGGATTGGGATTAAACCCAATGAGCGCGGGTGCGGTTATTCGCCTGAATATGCCGCCACTGACCGAAGAACGTCGGCGCGAGCTTACCAAGGTTGCCGGTAAATACGCCGAAGAAGCCAAGATTTCTATGCGCAACATTCGCCAAGATGCGATGGGAAAAATCAAACGCGCCGTCACCGACAAAGAAATTTCCGAAGACGACCAACGCAAATATGAAACCGATTTGCAAAAAGTATTCGATACCCGCGGGGCCGAGGTTGATTCTATTGCAAAACAAAAAGAAGCAGATATTATGTCTGTGTAGTATTTGTGGCGCATCATTTAATATTAAACATTGGGTATAAAAATGTTAAGATTATTCAAGAAAAAGTCTGTGTCGGCCACACCGGTCAAGGTTCCAAAGCATATCGCGTTCATTTGCGATGGCAACCGCCGTTGGGCAGAATCGCGCGGTTTGCCGCCACTGATGGGGCATCGCGCGGGTATATCGAATTTTGAAAACTTGGTTGATTGGTTTATTGCGCGCGGTGTCACGACAATTACTTTCTTTATATTTTCAACCGAAAATTGGAATCGTTCCAAAGAAGAAGTCGATTTCTTGATGGATTTGTTCTATTCGGAATTGAAAAAGAATTTGAAACACGCGATTGAAAAAAATCTGCGTTATCGCGTAATTGGAACCCGCGAACGGTTGCCAAAAAAATTGGCCGATATGTGCGACCGGTTAGAGGCTGAATCCGCGGAAAACACCGGTGGAACGGTTGTTTTTGCATTGAATTATGGCGGACAAGACGAAATTGTGAATGCCGCCAATGCCGCAATTGCCGCGGGCGAATCCGTCACACGCGAAACATTTGAAACGTTTTTGGATACCGGGGATTTATTACCTATTGACCTTATGGTGCGAACAAGCAATGAATTTAGAATTTCAAACTTCTTGCTGTGGAAATTGGCGTATGCGGAATTACTGTTTGTGCCAGAGCATTGGCCGGAATTGGTAAAATCCACAAAACTGTGGCAATTTGTTTTGGATGAATATGCCAAACGCAATCGCCGTTTCGGGGGCGGGAAGAAGGCAAATTATTCTGGACGTAAAAAATAGAGGAATCAAAATGTCAGAAACAATGAACAGGATTTTAGTGGCGGGTGGAATTTTTGCGGTTATCGTCATTGCGGCGTTATTGGAACGCATCGGCATCCCGGGCGTTTATTGGCTTTGCATCGGCATTGCGTTGGCGATGATTGTGGAATTTTTGGCTTGCCTTTGGCGTGCACCACGCGATGTGATGTTTAATGGCACAAACATCGCGATATTTTTGTTATTCTTGGGCCTGTTGGGATTTGATTTTGTGTCTTTGTTGACATTGGCGCGGCGGCCTATGTTGATTTTGATGATTTTGGTAATTGTATGCGCGACCGATATTTGCGCGTGGTTCTTTGGCGGACAAATTGGTGGCGATAAAATGTGGGAAAGAATTTCAGAACACAAAACATGGGCGGGACAGATTTTTGGCATAATTGGCGGAACCGCTGCGGCAATTGCATACGGTCATTGGGTATTGGGAACTTTTGTTTCGCAATTGGTTTGGATTGGAATTGGAATTGCGTTGTTGTCGCAATATGGCGATTTGACCGCAAGTTTTGTAAAGCGCAAATTGCATATCAAAGATTACAGCCATATTTTGGGTGGCCACGGTGGAATTATTGACCGATTTGACGGTTGGATTTACGTGTTGCCCATAATCTGGGCGGTTTTGGCATAAAAAGAAAGGACGGAAGGAAATGCATACGATAACGACCATTATTGCACTGTTGATTGTTTTGGGTGTGGTGGTTTTTATACATGAATTGGGACATTTTTTGGCGGCGCGTTGGGCGGGCGTTCGTGTTGATGCGTTTTCTATTGGGTTTGGACCCGCAATTGTAAAATGGACCGACCGGCGCGGAACCGTTTGGAAAATTTCCTGTTTGCCGTTGGGTGGTTATGTTTCCATTTATGGCCAAGAAGATATGTTCAACCGCAAAAAATACAATGAATTGCCTGCGGATAAAAAGGTTGGGCACTATCTTTCTGCGCCCGCGTGGAAGCAATTTATTATTATTGCCGCCGGTGTGGTTATGAATTTTATTTTGGCATGGTCGATTTATTCCAGCATTTTTATGTTCAAACCGCGCACCGTTCAATTGCCTGTGGTGGGCCAAGTTATTCGTGAAAGTGTCGCGTTCAATGCCGGCGTGCGTTCGGGCGATGTAATCGTTCAAATTGATGGCGCGAAAATCACAAATTGGGGTGAATTGGTCATTGCCAAAGAATTGGCGGGTTCGCGGCCGGCGCGCGTAACGGTCGCCCGCCAGGGTAAAATTGTCGAGGTTGCATTGGCACCCGCAGAACGTTGGGGCCTGGTCGCAGATGGCAGCAAGACCGAATTCCGCAAAAAAGGATTCTTTGGCGCGTTGTATTCCGGTGCACGCGAAACATATTATCAATCTAAGACATTACTGACCGTATTAAAGCAGATTATTACCGGTGACCGTTCTTCGCGGCAATTGGGTTCATTCATCACCATTGCCCAGGTTTCCGGCCAGGCCATGGCCAACGGGTTCTTTGCATTGATGGCAATTATCGCATTGCTGTCGGTGAATTTGGGTGTTATAAACCTGTTGCCGTTACCGGTGTTGGATGGTGGATATTTACTGATTTTGATAATAGAAGGCATAACCCGCAAAAAATTGGGTGGCAAAGGAATGGAAATTGTTATCATTTGCGGATGGGTGTTCTTGGCATTTGTATTCGCATTGACAATGTGGAATGATTTGGTACGGGTATTTGGATTATGAAGAAATATTTGTTCCTGTTTTTGATGATTTTTGCATTGCCCGCGGGCGCGGCGACGCTTTCGCGCGTTGATGTGGTGGGCAACAATCGTATGGATGCGGAATCTGTGCGAATATTGGCCGATGTCAAAATTGGCGAAAACATCACGACCGAACGCACAAACAAAATTGCCAAGCAATTACAAGAAAGCGGATATTTTTCAAATGTTTCGGTTCAAATGAATGGAAACGTAATGAAAATAAATATTACCGAGGCACCAATTGTGAATATGGTGACGGTCGAAGGTAATGACGAGGTTTCAACCGATGATTTGAAAAAAGAGATAAAATTAAAAGAGCGTTCTGCATTTGATCAATCTGTGATTGGCGCTGATGTTGGACGGATGTTGACCGTATATCAACGCAAGGGCTTTTTCGGGACGAAAATCGAACCCAAGAAAATATCGTTGGATGATAATCGTGTGAATGTTGTTTATGAAATTACCGAAGGTCACCCGACATATATTCGTGACATTGATTTCGAAGGCAATGAAAAATTCAGTTCACGAACACTGCGCGGTGAAATATTGTCACGCGAACACGCATGGTGGCGTTTTATGTCACAATTTGACGTGTACGATGAAGATCGTATATTATACGACCAACAAATGTTGCGCCAATTTTACCTGCGTAATGGTTATGTCGATTTCCAGGTAAAAAATGCCAAGGGAACTTTTACACCCGACCGCGAGTATTATTCTGTGGTATTTAATGTTGAAGAAGGCCCAAAATACAAAATTGGAAAATTGAGTATTGATAATCCGTTTGACGATGTGCCGGATGATGTTTTATATGATGCGTTGACCATTTCCAATGGCGATACATATAATGTTGATAAAGTGGAATCCAGTATTTCGGCCCTGCGTGGTGCGGTTGCAGATTATGGGTACGCGTTTATAAATGTTGAACCAGTGCCAACAAAAAATGATGATGCGCGCACCATAGATTTAGATTTCAAAATTCAAAAAACAAACAGAATTTATTTGAATTCTATAAACATTTTGGGAAATGTACGGACGTTTGATTCGGTGATAAATCAATTGATTCCTATGCGCGCGGGCGACCCATTTTCTTTACAAACAATTGAACAGGGACGCCAACGTTTGATGCGGACACGTTATTTCAAAGATGTGCAAATGGTACCAAGTCGCATCGCCGATGCCAATATGATGAATTTGGATATCAAGGTTGAAGAACAACCCACCGGCGAATTGTCGGGCGGTTTTGGTTGGTCAAATATAAACGGATTTATGTTGGATGCCGGTATCACAGAAAATAATTTTATGGGACGTGGCCAAACGGTGCAATTGCGTGGTTCCATCGCACAATATCAAAAACAGGCATTATTCAGTTTTACCGAACCGTTCCTGTTTGGGCGTGCGTTGTCCGCCGGGTTTGATGTTTCATACACAATGTATAACTATAAACATTTGGGTGGATTTGGTTATGACCGCGATTCACTTACCATTGCGGGGCGGCTTGGGTGGCAATTGACCGACCATTGGTCCCAGACCCTGCGTTTGTCGGCATCTTTTGATCAAAACTATGATTTACAAATTGGTGGATGGCAAAATGCGCGCCTGTACACATTGGGAACATATTTGAAGTACTATAACCTGGATACGAATTTTGAACAAAATACCCATACCGGTTTGGTCGGGAATTTGGGTGTGGCGTACACTGGATTCGGTGGCACCGAAACATTTATGCGATACAGTGCGGATGCAACCGCAATGGTGAAATTCTTGGATGACCGGTGGCAATTAAAAACATCACTGGATTTTGGATATATTCAATCGATTGGTGATGATTATGTCCCGCGTGTGTATCGGTATTTCTTGGGCGGCGAATCAATGCGCGGGTTTGAAATTGCCGGCATAGGCAGTCGTAATTGGTACTATAATTCCTATGCACTTGGTGGTATGTGGAAGGTCAACGGTTCAACCCAATTAAATTTCCCGATATTTATTCCCGATGAATACCAGATAAAGGGTTTTGTGTTTGCGGACTATGGTGTTTTGGGCAAACCGCCATCCCGTGAAGACACGTACCTTGGGCGACCCAATTATATCGACAGCGGTATTCGCACATCCGCCGGGTTCGGTATTTATTGGAACACGCCAATGGGCCCAATGAATTTCAGTTGGGGTTGGCCATTAAAGATGGGCAAACATGACCGTGAACGGCGTTTCCTGTTATCATTTGAAACCCAGTTTTAGTGTATTATTTGCACTTGACCCGTTGTGCAAAATTTTCTTATAATCGAAATAAACATGGGGGAAAGGATATGAAAAAAATTATTATTGGATTGTTTGTTGGATTGGCATTGGCGGGTTGTGGCCAGATTTACGACCGCGAACCGGTTGGTGTTGGTTACGACACAAATGAATTAAAACTTAGTCCGTGCGCATGCATTATGGTATATCGTGCATAACGGCGCACCATACACGCCCAAGGAGAGAGCATTGGATTACCCAGACGATTTTGACACGTCGGCCTTTCCGGCGGGAAAGCGGGTTGCCGTTTCCCGGACGATGGGAATATGGTCTGCTATCGCATTCATTGTTATTATTTGTGCCTGTGTTGCGTTGCCGTGGATGCGGCGCAATCAAACAATTAATCCTTTTGTGATTTATGTGGACAGTGCGCGCGGCGAATGGCAATTGATTGGTCGGCCAAGGGGTGAAAAAAATATTCCGTATTATCAATCTGTGCAGCGTGCATTGGTTGGCATATTTACCGAAAAATGGTTCACCGTGACCGGCAATACAGAAAAAAATGCGCGAAATTGGGAACGTTGCAACCGTGAAACTGAATGCACGCGGCGCGTACCGAATACTTTTGCAAGTGTTGGCGGGTGTGATATATATTGCGTTTCTGGGGAAAGTATGTATCAAAAGTTTGTGACAGATGTATTACCGCAATACCGTGCATACGAATCGGCCGGCGAGCGGTTGTATATTGACCCAAATAAAATCACCGTATTTCCCGGTGGCACGATAACGCAAAACGGCGGCACGTGGGTTGCACGGGGGCGGGTTTATTCCAACACAAACGGAAATTTTGATATCATTGCGTATGTCAAGGTTGCATATGACGCATCACGTTATCCGCAAACCTTGGGATACTATATAGCGGGGTTCAATGCATACAGGGAATAATATGAAAAAACTGGTTGGATACATTATTGGATTGGCCACGATATTCGCAGTGTTCGCGATGATATATATCGCGGGCGTAATGTATAATACAATTAATCAAGAAACCATTGAACCATATTTCTTTCGCACGGGTTTAAGTGCAACCAACCAAACCGGAATGCCACGCACCACATATGAGGTGGGTGAAAGCAAGATGCGCAATTGGTTGATTCAAAAATTTGTCACGGAATATTTCTATGTTATCCCGGACGTTGAAAATGTTGCCCAGCGTACACGCGGAAACACCGCAATTATTAGACAAATGTCAAATTCAAACGTTATGAACGGATGGGAACGGGACTTTGTGCCGGAAATTCGGGAATTGGCATCGAACGGTGCACGCAGGACTGTGCGTGTTTTTAATGAAATTTTCAAACCGGTGGACAGTAATTATTGGCATGTTGATTATGAATTAAAAACGTGGTATAAACCAAATGATATGAACGCGGTCCCAACAATCACGCGCGGCACAATGTACATAAAAATTCAAGATGCCGGCACGGTTGGTCGATTGTACAGCAACATTGACGAGGTTCAAAAGGCACTGTTAAGTGGTATTGACCCGGCACTGGTGTTCGTATTTCACGTGACCGATGTAATGTTTGATGGGGAATAGATGATATGAAACGTTTGTGGATATTATTGTGTGTTATATGCTGTGCCTTGGCAAATCCGGCGTTTGCACCGGATGACGATGTATTTAATTATGAAGAATTTCCCGAAACAGATGAATACGACAATTTTGATGAATATGCGATTGAAACAAATGATTATACCGATGCCGCGTGCCGTATGGACGCCGTATCGATAAACACCGGCGATGGGCCCACCGCGGTTTCCGGGTTTGATATCGCGGGTATAATGTTGGGTATGAATTTTGACGAGGCCCAATTGGTCGCACGCGAAAATGGGCTGTACACAAATCGCCCAAAGGACAGTGTTGTTTATTCTATGCATCCAGATTGGAAATATAACCTGGATTATGAATGCCGGCGCAGTGGGGTTTATGTACCCGCAAAATTAAATGCGTGTATAAATTCTTTGGCGCGGAATCGTGGTGTTTTGTATGCGGCCGAATTGCATTTGGTACGGAATGTGACCGGTGAAACAATTGACGTTTATTTTACCAGCAACGCCACCGACAACGTCGTATGGAAAATTGTTTATAAAAACGATGTTGATGAAATCGAAGGCGATGCAGAAAAATTTGCAAACCAACGCGACAAGAAAATTTGGTCTTGGTGGCAAAACGTATTGGACAAATACGGGAATCCAAATTCAGGCACCGACAAATGGGTCAGTTCGGACAACGCATATGACCCGATGATGACCGCATATTACGGCGAATTGGAATTGGTTGATTGCGGACGTATGACGGAAGACAACGCGGCAAATATGCAAAGTGCGACCGATAATTTTGCGGCAAAATCTTATGCGTTTTGATAAAAAATGGATTCTTATAAAATCGGGATTTTTGCAGAAATCGTTGCGTGCGCATATTTAATGCTGCACGGGTTTCGAATTGTCCGGCGGCGATACACAACGGGGCGCCACACGGGCCGCGCCGAGATAGATATAATTGCCAAACGCGGAAATTTAATTATTTTTGTTGAGGTCAAAAAACGCAAAACCATATCGGCGGGATTTGATGCAATTACATGGACACAAATAAAGCGTCTGCGCGCGGCGGCGGAAACATACCTGTTGCAAAAACGGTGGATGGGCGATGCACGTTTCGACGTAATAATAATCCACGGATTTCATATCAAATGGATTAAACAGGCATTTTAGCAACCAATAAAAAATACTTGTAAAATCCCAATATATGAATATAATCATAAATGCGTTAAAAGCATAAAAGGAGAACAAATGAAAAAAGTTATCTTGGCATTGTTTGCTGTTTTGACTTTGGCCGCCTGCACAGGTGCATATAAATCTGGAAATTGCGAATATCATTTCTTGTTACACAAAGATATTTCTGTTTCTAAATGGATTGGCGCCGCGACCGGTGGTTGCTAAAAACAAAAATTATCCCGCACACATAAATGCGCGGGATTTTCTTTTACTTTATAACCGCAGTTTTTATCAAAGTGACGTCTTCTTTGATGCCGTCTATTTTTAATTGTAATTGGCCTATTCCGGTTTCCAACACCGTTGTGCGATTTTCCAGTGTTGTCATACGAACCGTCAATCGGTCCAGTTCCACCAATGCATTATCTTGGCGCGCGACCCAATAAATCATACCACCAATAAACGCAATTAAAAACCATCCACTGCGCAGTGTATCAATTATATTTGCCAGTCCATTATGTTTTTGCATTTTCACGCCCCCGTAATACCAATTGTTCTATTTTATGAACCAATGCACGTTGGGCTTCGATACTGCGCAGTTCTGATTCAGACGCATTTGGTCCCAACGACCGTTCAATCGTAATCTTGCGCAGATGTTCCAAAACGACCGCACCCGATGCGCCGCCGAACGTGCGCGCATATGCGATTTCTATACGTTCCATATTTATCACCACTAAATTATTGTATTATTTTCTGCAACCATTTGCGCGATGGGCGCGATGTATTTCAATTCTGCATCACCGTGCAATGATATCTTGTCAATCACGCCCCGCCGTGCCAATATTTGCAATCCGCGGTCGCACAGTGGCCGTATAAATTCATGCAACAGACGCCCATATGTCGCACCCAAAATGCGCAGCATATCCGCATTGCGCGCCAAGATTTCTGTTGCGGTCATTTCTTTTTCAGATAACAAACCGATTCTGTCCGCCAATAAAGTGTGCCGGATACGTTCGCGCAAATCTTTCAAAATAATTTGCGACACATCAAAATTTGCACCCGACGCAAGTGGCGTCAGGCCCGAACTGCCCACGGCTTTTGGTATTATCGCACCCGGTGTTAAATTGATATTGCCAAGGTTTATGACGCCGTCATCATCGGCCTGCCATATGCCACTGACCGCGATTGTTGCATTTTTCAAAACCAATTCGACAACTTTGTTTGCGGTTTTGATGTCCGGCAAAGCGCGCAAAATCGGGCCACGACCGTATAATTCACCACTGGCCACCGACCAACGGAAAATCAAATAAGGATTCGTTTCGAATGTCCCACGCGACACTATGTTGTTTTCAAAGTCGCCGCCAACGTCAATCCACGCGGTAAATTCAGTACCCACCAAAGATTGGACCAGGCGAAGTCTGTATTCCGCATCTTGCTGCATTTTTTTCATTATATCGCGTGGCGGTGTCCATTCAGGATAACGGCGCGAAATTTCCGCCGCCGAAAGCGTTGTTGTATGAAATATCGCATCCGGTAAAATTGCAATATCAGAAATTGGAATTGCCGTAAATGAAAACGCACTGGCCGTGCCAATGGGCGATTCCGCCATAAACAGGCACGCCGTCCCCAATGTCACTAAATCCATATAGCATTGATGAATCGTTGTGTAAAAATTCGAATCATTCAAATTCGCACGCAATGCCGCGGTTGCGATTTCTGGGTCGGGCGAATCATCGCTTTCACGAACAAGGTTTAACCACAAAGATTCTGGGGGCGTCAACAGCGAATACATACACGCCGCCAAATTGTCGGCCGCGTCCGATGCGGTCGCATCAAACAGTGTCGCCAAATCTTCATCGGTTGATGGCATGGTATAACGGCGCGCATCCGCCCAACGACGCAACCAAGGTTCACGCATATTTATCGCGCGATTGTACATTTGTTGTAAATCATATTTCATATTTTTTCCTTTTGTTATGTATTAAATTTTGAAATCTGTGTTTGCCATATACCGCGCACCACCAAAGGTTGGGCGCACAGGTACCGGCGGACACGTAATTGCACCGGCAACCGCATCCAAACCGTCATCGTGTTCGCATCCGCCTAATGGCGACCATGCCAACATTTCTGTAATAAATGGGGTTTGGGTGATTCGCCGATGGGCGAACAATCGACCCGTTGACATTAATGGTTCCAATGCGTCCAATATACGGTCTTCTTTGCGCCGCGAATTTGTTATTGGGCGCAGATTTATTCCGCCACCATTACGCTTTATGATGTCACGCATAATTTCGGGTAATGCCGCCCCAAGACCATTTGTTTCCAATGCAATTTGGTGCATATTGCTGTGACGCACAAATTCGATAATCCGGTCACATTGATATGCCAATGGATAATCTATTTCATCTGGCACAACAACATAGATAATATCGTGTATAAAGACGCGGCGATTTTTATCGTCACGATAAATCAATGCACAAACACTGTTATCGGCGCCGCGGCGGCCACCCGATGGGTCCCAATAAATTGCCGCACCCGACATTAAATCGTCCCCGATGCGGGCGGTGTGTGGGTCAAATTCGTCTTCATAAAAATGTATTGTCCCGGGATCCAGGCGGATTTTTTCAGGCGACACATAATCCAGCATCATTTGCGCCGAAAAATGCCTTTCACCGACCGTATCCCTGATTTGGGCAATTTTTTCAGGCGGAAAAACCGCCGGCCATGCCGAATTTCCGCTTGAATCCAGTATTGGAATTTTTAATTCGGCATACCCGCATAAAAAAGGCGTTGAAAAAACATTTTTTTCATATAGTATATTGGACATGGACTTTACTCCCAAAACTTTACCAACGAATATGGAGGCCGAACAGGCCGTCTTGGCGGCGGTGCTTATCAACAACCGCGCACTGGAAAAAATTTCCGAATTTTTGAAAGCCGAAGATTTTTCCCATCCCGCCCACCAAGAAATATATCGTTTGGCGATGCGCCAATTTGCGGCCGGAATACCGTTCGACATAATTACCGTTAAAAACTATCTGGACCAACAGGGAACATTGGAATCTGTGGGCGGAATCGATTATTTGACACAATTGGCGGGCGCGGGCGCAACGGTTGTGAACGTTGAACAATATGGACGAATCGTGCATGAAAATGCGATGCGCCGCGAACTGATTCAAATTGGACAAAATATAACCGATGACGCATTTGTCGAAGATTTGGACAAACCGGTGACGACCCAAATCGAAAATGCGGAACAAATGCTGTTCAATATGGCGACAAGTGGTGATTCCGGGCGTGATGTCACACCGATTGCCAACGCGTTAAAAAGCGCACTGGTTGAGGCCGAAATCGCATACAAGGCGGACGGCAAATTGTCCGGATTGACAACGGGATTGACCGATTTAGATTCCGCAATAAGTGGTATGCACAAATCAAACCTGTTGATTATCGCGGGGCGTCCGGGTATGGGTAAAACGACATTGGCCATGAATATTGCATTCAATGCGGCAAACGCGATATTTTCGGGCCGCGCCAACCCGCAGTATACCGGCGCGGTCGCGTTTTTCAGCCTGGAAATGGGTGCATCCGAATTGGCGGCACGTGTTTTGTCTTCGCAATCACGCATCCCGTCCAGTGCGATGCGCGAAGGTTCATTGACCGATGAAGACTTTCTTAAAATGACGCAATTTTCCGATGCGATAAGTCGTATTCCATTGTTCATTGACGATACACCGGGGATGTCGGTGCCAATGATTCGCACGCGCGTGCGGAGATTGGCGCGCAAATATAACGGAATTGCGCTGATTGTGATTGATTACCTGCAATTATTGACTTCGCCGGGCGGGAAAAACAAAGATAATCGTGTCCAAGAACTGTCCGAAATAACGCGCGCCCTTAAAATGTTGGCCAAGGAATTTGAGGTTCCGGTTATCGCCCTGTCGCAGTTATCGCGCAGTGTTGAAATGCGTGATGATAAACGCCCGCAATTGTCGGATTTGCGTGAATCCGGTTCTATTGAACAAGACGCGGACATTGTTATGTTCACGTATCGTGAAGAATATTATTTGGCGAATCGCGACCCGTCGCACCGTCTTTCGGGTGCCCCGAATGAAAGGTCTGTTGATTCGTGGCAAAATCGTATGGAAAAATCCAAAGGCAAAGCCGATGTCATTATCGGCAAAAACCGCCACGGAAAAACAGATACCATTAAATTGGCGTTCTTGCCGGAATTCAGTTTGTTTGATAACCTGAACGATATGGCGAACCGTGGTGGCATCCAATTTGCCGAAGAAGGCGCACCCGTACCGCAAACCAATGATGCAATGCCTATCGACCTGAACGAAATACCCGACGATATGAATTAGTGTTACTAACCACTTACACTAATCACTAACACTAACCACCATTAAACTTTTTCCTTGCCAAGTTTTCTAAAATTGACTATGATTTTGTCAAGATTTATCCCAAGGAGTTTTATATGGCCCAAGAAGAAATCATTTTTCCAAATAACATTCGCAACATTCGTCTGGCCGCGGGTATGAAGATGACAGAACTGGCACGCCGGTCGGGATTGTCGTTGTCGGCGGTTTCCAAGATTGAAAAAGGTGTGCGCCGCCTGAACCAAAAACAATTGTTAAATATATGCAATATATTGGGGTGCAAATTGTCCGATATATTCATCAAGGACACAGACGAAGTCGCCGCAAAATGGCAAAATGAAATCAAACGCCGTATGAACGATAATGAAGACAGCGGATTGAAAGTATTCGGCAGTGGTCTGCGCAAAATACGTCAACAGGCCGGCAAAACCATTGCCCAGGCCGCCAAAGATGCGGGAATGACACTGTCTGTGTATCACAAGATAGAGGTCGGCCAACGCGAAGTATATAAAAATGAAATTGAACCATTGGCGCGCTCATTTGCGCATTCTGTGGACAGTATGTTCGATAAAATCGCAGATTTATATAAATCTGGCGAACTGACCAAACAAATGAACAAGGTCAAAGAACGCGTACGGGCCGTTCTGGTTCCTGGGGATTCCGCTGCCGATTTGGGCGATATGCAGGGACATTTGTATGGTGCCAAATTGTATGATAATGCGCGCAAAAAATTGGTTCCGGTCTTCGGCAAACCCGAAGGCAAAGGAATTGCATTCAAAAAATCTGATTCAACAATGATTGCGGCGCCGGCAAATCTTGAAGGCCGCCGCGGCGTATATGCCCTTATTCCAAATTCTAAACGTCTGGGCGGGTTTATTCCGGCACGTTCCTATGTTTTTGCAGATGTTAAATCGGTGCCCGCGGTTGGTGATTTGGCGGTGTTTGTTGATACCGATTTCAAAACGCTGAGTGATGATAAAACGTTGGTCGCACAAATCGCCATAGTACGTCAAGATTCCAAAGGCAAAATTTATGGCCAAATAGTGTCGCCCGAAGAAAAAATTTCTGCGCAAACTATGCACAAGGTTATTATGGTCACCACAGAATAACACCATCCAACGGAGGGATTGAACGAGATGAAAGCCAAAGCAAGCGTAATCGCACAAAAATTACTGAATCTGTATCGCCAGGCGCACGTTATTGTCGGCGGGTGGGGCGCGGTGAATCGTGTCTTTGTTGACGAGGCCACCGATGAAGTATTGAATGAAATGGCCGATTTACCCACCGGCAAAATGTTGGCGCAACACATAAAAAATTTGCGTGATGGCAAAACGCCCATGAATTCAATTGCACGCGAATTATTGCCCTATGGTGGTATGATGAACGAAGGCGCAAATGCGACCGATGTGCCGTTTGCGGATATGGCAGAACTTATAAATGCAATTGATGATTTTGAACCGGACCAAGATAAATTGAATGAATTTATGCAAAACCCGGTTGTTAAAAAATTTGGTCCTGATTGGGCAAATTCCATCAAGAACATATTGAATAACAATCCCGAAGCATTGAAGAAATTTGATATGATTATCCGCACCCAGAGGGCATATAAACTTTGGGACAATGCAAACGAAATCTTGGCAAAACCGATAAACGAACGCGCACGTGCACAGCTTCAGGTTGATATGTTGGATTATGAAACATACCTGCCGATGTTCGGTGACGAAGGACAAAAATTACTGCGCCGATTGCACAAGATTACCAGTTCTTTACCACATACCGATTCTGCGGACTAAACCGTACGATATATGGTATCCAATGTGTGCGGTGTCCCGATATAAATCATTGTACCATTTGGGGACAGCACGAAATCCAATTCACGCAATCTTTCACGCAACGCCGCACGTTTTCGTGCGGTGTTGCATGTATTTGGAACCTCGACATCATCACAAATTATCAAATCTGCACGCATACCGGTTATATTTCCGTATATTCCTTGGCACAGTACCGATGGTTCGCGAATGCCAATTGGGCGATTTATGGTTATTTTATTTTCTGCCCATTCACGACGATTTTTTGGAATCATATCTTGGCACCATGGATGATTTTCCAAAATGTTTCTTATATGCATAACCATTCGGGCGGCCTGGTGTGTCTGGGCCGACAAAATAAGAATACGCGTTTGGGGGCGCAGAAACAGGACGCACGTTGCAAAAATCCCGACTATCGTGGATTTTCCCGAATGCCGGAATGCCATCAACAAACCACGATGATTTTCACCTTCTAACACATCGGTCAAAAAATTTGTCATACGATGGTGATGCGCGGGCGTGACCAATCCCAATACTGAATTCCAAGAATCCAAAAATTGGTTATATTCCGTCATCTTACCCGACCAATTTTTCCATATGTTCCAATGCCGACAATAACAGATTCTTTTTCTTGGCACGCGTATTTTTTAATTTGTTCAAATTGGATTGCTTTTTTTCATTATATGGTTGTTCTGTTTCTTGTTTTAACCGTGTCAAAACCGCATCTTCGGTTTGGCCACGGGTTTTCATCCCCGACGCCCCATATTTTGCGCGTTGGGTTGCCAAGACTTTTTTTACAAGGTTTTGTTTGGTATTTTCGTCCGTGGCCATTTGTCTTAAAATTTTTTTGCGGGTCGATGCAGTTTTTTTCTTGCCCTCTTGGTAATTCAAAATATCTTTCACATCTGAAATAACTTGTCCCATTTTTTATCCTTTTGTTTTTTTATATTTGATATCGGCCATATATTGTTATCGATAATACGGTCAATGGTAATTCATCACTGGTTGATATTTCCCATGGACTGTCCACCATATCACGCAGTGTTCCCAAAACATTTACTGACATATCGCCCGAAAATCCGGATGCGCCATCAACATAAACTTCATTTGGAAATGCGGTTCGAAAATTGTTTATAAATAAAGTTTTCGAATTGTGTACACGTGCGACAATCTTTTTAATCCTTGTATATTTCGCGTTATGTCCAGACGTCATTATCGGCAATCCACAGGCACGTGAAGTGTATGGATATTCGTCTGCATCAATCATTTTTGAATCATCGAATCTTTCAAACATAAATTCCGAATCGCGTTCCGTCACGACGTATGTATTGCCATTGGACACCGCAACAGATTTGAATTCACCCGCGGTTATATAGTGTCCCCATCCGGAAATTCCCAATTCAGTATTTCGATTTAACACGGCCATTTCGCCATTTGACATAACAACAAACAGTTTTTTATCTGTTTTATTGTATGCAATATCAATTGGATTGTTCATTATATGTTCCGCCAATGCACACAAATTATCGGCCCGGTAATTTTGACCCAAATCGTCCAAAACCATTTGTCGTATATCGTGTTTATTGTTCGACACAAATATTGTTGAACCGTCAATTTCTTGGGGCGGCAAATATCTGTCCGCGATGCACCCGATTGTGGTATGCATTTTTATGTTCACTGATTCCGGGGTCAATGGTTTATTTGAAACCGCCCATTCACCTTCGGATGTAAGGATTTGCAAATTGTCACTGCTGACCAATGTGCAAATATGTTGACGTCGTGATGACAACAGTGTGAAACATATCGCTTCGTCATCCAAACCTGTGCCGGTATTAAAATTTTTATGTTCGCCAACATGCGACATCCACACACCACCCGGCCAAGATTTTGAACCACCAAACACTAACCGATTCTGGTGAAAAGTTATACTGGTTGGCCATCCACGACGTGGGCTGAATACGGCTTCTTGCCAATCGATGATTGGTGAATTTGGTATTGTAAAAATACCATTACACGCCGCGGTGACCTCGCGCGGTCCAATATATGATGTTATCAACCAAGTTTTTCCCAAAAGGGATAAATGGCCGTCAACATTTTGTGCCGTCCAAAAATCTTGATTCGTATTCAGGTGCGCCGTACTGCCCACCATAGTGATTGTGATACTTATGTTATTCGAATCTTCAAAACGCATAAAAGGCATATCGACATTTTCGCCACCATCGGATGACGAGAACGAAAAATTCATAAACTTAAAAATACCGTTATCACGGTACAAAATTCTGGGACTGTAATCTGGATGAACGAAAATCATCGTTCCAAAACGTTGTGCGTATTGGACCAGTCCCACATCCGCACCCGACCACGGCGCAAATACATCTTGGACAAACGAATCACCCGAAAAAATGCGAACCAGGCCATTCATTATCGCCAACACATAATGTTCCGTTTCAGAAATTGAAAACGGAACCAATCGCGCATTTGCCGACAATTTGGCAATCTTTTTTAATCCGGGCCGACGACGCAGGCCGCCCCCGGGTATCACGTCCATATTTTCCAATCGCGAAAGTCCGTTGATATTGGAATTCGCAAAAAAATTTGGTGATACTTCGCCGTTGGCAAACGACGTTTGCGTTTTGATAAAGTTTCCCATATTTACACCCCTTGGTATTAAAAGCGACTGTCCAACAACGAAAAGTTTTCTATCGCAGGATTTATCGAAGTTGTACTGTCTATGAATTTCGCCGTTTGTAATTCTGTTTCATATAATGCAACCAATGTCCGAAATACGGTTTGATCTGATGTCAACGGAATACAAAATTCCACGGCCAGTTTTGTTGCCACCAACGATGAAAAATAACTTGGAAAACTATCGGGCGAAACACGCCGAATTGCCGTAACATCCACCGCAGACGAATCCGATATAATCTTATTATCAACAACACGCGCATTTGTTTTAAGAATACGCAAAACATCCGCCGGTATATTCAAATCACCATTTTCGTCTTTGACAACCGTGTATGTATGACACGCGAAACGCCACGGGTGCATCGCCAATAAAGTATCTATTACAAAATCAATCAATGTACGTCCCAATTTTGCGGCCGTTGTATCGTCCGACAAAGATTGAATCGGGTTTTCACCCAATTTTAACAACGCCATTGAACATAAATCTATTTTTGTTAGCATCATTTCCCCCCAAGAAAAATACAAGGGGCCGAAATCGACCCCTTTATCAACATACAAACAAACAAGGTATTAATCCAATGCCGCAGTGGTCACCGCGCTGTCGCCAACCGCAATTTTTTTGATTGACGTTTTATCGGATGCATTGATTAAAACCATATCGCCGGTGTTCATCAACGTTTTAACCGCGTTAAAGTAGCCACTTGCCGTAATCGTTGCCAATGTTTCATTGGCGGCATAATGCCACAGTGTGAACCCATTGGCATACGCAATCACAGATAAATTTTTATTTTGAAAAGCCATTTTTTACCCCTTGGATTATTTGTTTTATTCACCGCACTTGACACGAACAATACCGTCATTATCAATCAGCACCGCCCCTTGGGACATACTGTTGCTGATGAAATGTGCGGCACGTTCACCGTGCCATGTAATATCCGTTTTGACTTCTTGACCGCACGCATGACCAACACTGGACGCATGATAGATAAAGCAATCACGATGTGTAGCGGCCGGAACCGGCAAATCGTTGTACATAACCCATGTGATACCAAGCCACTTTCTTGTTTCACATCCATTGATAAACGGCATATTTTCACCGACATAATCCGCCGAAGAAAATTCTGTGATACCCAACAATTCATTCCATTGTTTTACACCAACGACTGCGAATCTGCGGCCATCATCTGGGACATCATTTTCATTCAGTTTTTCCAATGCGGTTAAAATCAATGTTTTGGTAAGACCGGTTGAATAATCACCAACATATCCGGTTGCACTGTTCATTGCATTCACAATCAATTCATCGGTTTTGCGACCCAACGCATATGCACCGGCCGATGCAACCACACGACGTTCATCGATATTGATTTTCAATTCATCCAATGCATCAACCCAATCGCCGGCATAGTAATCTTGCAATGTGCATTCCACCGGAGTGTGATTAAGGTTCATTACCGGAACGATGCCGTGACGTGATTTGGTACTGGCCGTGCCTTTACCAATTTTTTGAAAAGTTGTGGATGCACCGACAACGCCCGATTTGCTGCGAATCGTTGAACGCAGTTTTGTCCCCATCTGTTGGTACGCAAGGTGAACATCCGCTTCAAATTGTTTCACAAATACTTGATCTATGGAAACAGACATTATTATTCCTTTTGTTTAATCAAAATTGAAATCCAGGCGAATCATTATCGCCCAACCAAAAATTTATTTGTGGTTATGCCGCGTACGGCGCCGAAAATAAATTCAAACGGGTCCACAATGTGGATTGTCCAAGGAAAAAATTCAGTCAGACAAAAAATCTGACTGAAATTTTTCACAAAACAAAAATGCCCGACATGCGGGCATTTATATACTCAGTGCAATACCATTATTTTCTTTTGGCACATTTTGCACATGTTTTTTTTGCAGCCGGTTTTTTCGCAACGACTTTCTTTGCAACCGGTTTTTTTGCGGCGACTTTTTTAACCGCTACTTTTTTCGCAGCCGGCTTTTTCGCAGCAACTTTTTTAACCGCTACTTTTTTCGCAGCCGGTTTTTTCGCAGCAACTTTCTTAACCGCAGGTTTTTTCGCAGCCGGTTTTTTCGCGGCTGGTTTCTTTGCCGCCGGTTTCTTGGCAGCAGGCTTTTTCGCAGCAGGTTTCTTTGCCGCAGTCTTCAAGAATGTGAATGCCATTCTTCTCTCCTTTTTATTTTTTTTGGATAGAACAAATTCTTTTTGTTCTTGTTTTATATTTTATATTAAAGAAAAAAATTAGTAAAGAAGAAAAGTTATTTTTTATTAAAAAAATTGCATCACGAATATAATTTTTTGAAACCGTTTTCAATTTTACGAACATATTCCGCATCATGATCACGCCAATATTTTGGATCACGCATCATACGACGCAATTCTTCATCAGATAAAATTTTCGTATCGGACGAATCCGTTTGCACCGATGGTTCCATTGATTGCATCATCTTGTACACACCTTGAATTCCCTGGGGTGTAGAGCACAATTCATTAAACGCATCGGCGGGTAAAAATCTTTCACCGAACGATTTTATTGCAACAAACGCATCATACATTTTTTCATCATCACCAAAGAATTTTTTTAATTCAGACATCGCATTTGATTCTTGTTTCACAGATAAAATTTCATTAACCACAGGCGATAAAAATTTTTGTGCGATGTCATAAATTTTTTCAACTTGGTTTTTTGTTAAACCAATTTTATGAAATTCTTGTCGCACATTTTCATCATCAAACATTTCATTTTGCGGATATTCATCGGGACTGTCCGGCACGCCAATCGCACGGCGAAAGCGGCATACCGCCGATTCGTCTGCATTTTCATCGGGCACAGAAATCATCGTTCCAATTTTCTTTTCCAATTCCGTATAAGATTTTATAAGTGCATCTGTATTTAATGTTCCATCGTCTTTACGAAATTTTTCTGGTATATTTTCCATATTATTTTCCTTTGTTTTGTTTTGATTTATGCAACATATATACTCCGCCAACCGCAATCAATGCCTGAATCAGCGCGAATAAATCGGAATCGCCAACCAAATACGCGGCCAATGCAGATATAAAACCAACAACCGTCATAATTTGTGTTTTGCGATTCGCAAAAAAACCACCACTAATGAATTTGCTCATATTCAAACCTTAAAAAGATTATGCGTAAAATAAAATTCCATCTATGTCTGCGATATATCCGCGTGCGATTGCCCAACCGGGTAATAATTCTGCGCGATGAAACATTGTCGCGCCACGGCACATATCCGGCAAATGCCCGTGCAACATACGCACCGCGATTCGCACACACATTTGAAATTCGCGTCGATTCGAATCGATATTCATCTCCATATGACGCATCGAATCGGGATTCAGCGATTCGAATATATTCGCATCAGTTATTACATCACAAATATCACGATTATTTTTCCGTGCACAATTTGCAATCATAGATGTCAATGCCTCGACAACAATCAAAGAACGCGCATATGTTTCCGCATAAACAACACGTGCAATGCGATACGCCAACGCCATAGTTTTGCTGGGCGATTCTTTCACGCTAAAATTCATATTCCTTCCTTTTGTGCCAAGAAAAAAACCGCACAGACGTGCGGCATAAAAAAAATTCACACCAACGTGTGAACACAAATCTCTCTTTTGACGTCCAGCATGGTATCACAAATTGCATCAAAAGTCAAGCATTTTATAAAAAACACCAGAAAACCGCGGTGTTCATCACATCAAAATTTCATCGCCGTGAACCAAGAAATATTCCGCGCCGCGCCGAACAACCAATGCACCGCTGTCGTTTATGCCAATCAATTCGACCATTTCGCCACGATATTTTACCAAACCATTTAATCCCGCCGCCGATTCCATCCATCGCAGACGCACCGAATCGAATTCCGCCGCCATCCATTTGTCTAATTTCTTGGCCAATCGCGCCATCAGGTCCGGCAATTCCACATCGGCGTATTTATCCAACTTGGTTGTTTTATATTCATCCACCGTTGGATTTGAATGCACATTTATCCCAATCCCCACAATAACGAATCGGCCCGCGTATTCTATCAACACACCGGCAACCTTTTTCCCATCGATAAGTATATCATTGGGCCATTTAATTGTTGCGTCAATCCCGTACGCGGCCAAAGTATCAATAATCGCCACCGCCACCGCATAGGACAAACGTGAATCACGTTCGATACACCTGAAAATAAAACTTGCATACAAATTACCGTGATGAGAAACCCATTTCCGGCGATACCGCCCACGACCGGCATATTGTGCGGCGGCGCATATAACCGTATGGTCGGTGGCCGTACCGTTCGCAATCATATCGTGCGCATAGGTCTGCGTACTGGATATTTTATCAAAAGATAATACCTTATACCCCGCCAATTTTGAATATCCCGTTTTCGTTTACTATAAAATTCCGCCCGAACAGTTTGCGCAGTCCATATATCGCCGTATCAACCGTATGCGTCGTTGTATCGCGCGCATATCCCAACGCCAACTTTAATTCATCCGCCGTCATACCGCCGGTTTTCTTTAACCGCACGACAATTCGCCGTTGAATTGGTGACAAAGACACCGGCCGCCCAAACACAGCCAACAAAACCTTGCTGTCGTCCAAGGCAGAAATTATCGCCGATTTTAATTCCAACGGACTTGCCGGCACGTGCAATTCCAAAGAATCTAAATCCACATCCGCCAAATTCGCATCATCAACCAATACGGCGTTCAAATCCGTGACTATGGCCCGCCAATACGGGTCAGATGTAAAAATCCTGATTCCGGTCAACATATGTCAAGAATAAACAATCAATTGCGGGCTGTCCAATAAAAAAAGGGGCCGGCACGCGCATGCGCACCGGCGGGGCTGTCAAGAGACCCTTTTTCTTGTCCTAACCGATTCGTTTTTGGTCGTTTCCATCCACAAATTTAGTAAAATCTTGGATAGACGAACCGGTTGAAGACAGAATTTTAGAAATACTGTTGGTTGACGGCCAACGCGGCTGGCCCTCCTTGGTCCAACGTTTGCTTTTGTTAAATGTCGTTGGGTCCAACCCGCTGCACCGCGCCAGGCCCGAACACGACATTCCGTGCTCGGTTGCGAATTTTTCTATGGCGCGCCAAATATCTTCGTGTGTCATATTTGCCCCCTTGCTACATCGGCAATTTTATTCGCAATCAATCCGCCGGACAACAAGCACGATTTCCTAGGAAATTATAGGGTTCAATTTGACATAAAATTTTTTTTGACAAAAACACTTGACAAATGGTTTTGGTTGTATTATATTTCGATTCGTCAAAGGGATAAAACCCGGCGACCGGACACTTAAATGTCTGTGGGGCCCAGAGATTCCAGACTCCCTCCTACATTCTCTCTCCTCTGGACTTTGGACCCCAACCAAGTTTAGAATGCCCATTTCTTTTTCTCCTTTCCTTCCTTTCAGGGCATTCGGAAACACCGCCGGCAACGGCGGTGCTTTTTTTGCAAAATGTACAAAATCACAAAAATTATGTTATAATTCGAAATACGAGGTATAGAAATGAAACCTTTATCGCAATTTCCACAAACTATTGAAACGCCACGTTTGGTGTTGCGCGTTGTTTCGCCAACGCGCGAAAATGCAGAAAATATTTTCAAAATTATTGAGAACAATCGCGATTATTTGGAGGCCTGGCAGGGACATTTATGCGCAATAAAGACTGTTGATAATGTATTGGAATATTTGGTCAAACGCGCAAATCAAATCGAAACAAATGAAGGCGTGTGCTTTTATATTCATCAAAATGATAATGTAATCGGCCGAATTCGTTTCTTTGAAATTCACGACAATGGTTGTAAAATTGGTTATTGGTTGGCCGAATCTGCCACGGGCCATGGATATATGTCCGAGGCCCTGAACGCATTGGAACAAGAATTGTTCAAATTCGGTTTCAATAAAATTGTATTAGATATTGATGATGGCAATATACATTCTGAAAATATCGCAAAACGCAACGGATATAAATTAGAAAAGCGATTACCCATGGCATCTTGGGCAAAATGCGTTGGTAAATGCGATTCTTTGATTTACGAAAAACACCGGTAATCTAAGACAAAAAATTAGACACTTTTTATTTGATATAAATGGTTTTATCCACGTTGATATTTTTGGCAAAGATTTCGTCGTGCGACACCAACAATATCGCCCCACGATATTGATTCAGTGCGTCTTCCAATATAGCAATACTTTTGATTTCCAGGTTGTTTGTCGGTTCGTCCAGAATCAGCAAGTCAGGTTGATTTTCAGCGCCCAGTATTGCCGCCAATGTCGCCTTTAATAATTCACCACCCGATAAAACACTGGCGCGTTTATTTGATGCGTCCCCACGGAAACCAAAGTTTGCCGCAATCGCGTGCGCATCGTGTTTCAAAACGTCAGAGATATCCATTATATTTTCAACAATGGTTTTATCCCTGTCCAGCACCGATAAATCTTGATTCAAATACGCAATTTTACCAAATGTTTTAACTGTGCCGGATTCTGGTTTCAAATCACCACAAATTATCTTTAACAATGTCGATTTACCCGAACCGTTTTTGCCGATTATACGAATGCGTTGTCCACCGTACATAGAAAAATCAAATCCATCAAAAACACGATTTGTGCCATACCCAAACCCAAGGTTTGAAATTTGGACCAATTCCTTGCTGTAAAACGGTTTGTTCGGCACGGGTATTTTGATTTTGTCGTCACGCATGGCCTCTGATATTTGTTGCCTTTCTTGAATTTTTTCATCTAATTTTTTGTTAATCAATTTCAGTTTCTTTGCCAAAACAGTATCTAATTTATCAGACGCATCATTGATACCAGACATAGCCTTGTGATTACCACACCGTATTGCCTTGTGTCGCGTTTGTCCCAATTTTTTTTGCCCAGTTGCTGCACAATCCAAGGCAATAATTTTTGTCTTATTTAATCGCGAAATCCTATTTTCTGTATTGTTTAGTTTAGATTCAAGTTTTGCCTGTTCGGCACGTTTTTGTGCAACATAGAAATCATAATTGCCACCATAGACACGCAATTTGCCATTCGCGACTTCGATAATCCTGTCCATTTTCTGCAACAGTTCGCGGTCATGTGATACAACCACCACGCCGAATGGATACGCCATCAGTTCACTAAAAAAACGCCCTTTGGCATCACTGTCCAGGTTATTTGTCGGCTCGTCCAGTAACAGTATCGCCGCACCGCTGTTAAATGCACGCCACAGTTCGGCACTTTGCCGTTCGCCGCCACTTTTGGCATCCATCGCATTTATTTGCCGCATCAAATACGTGGTTGCACCATGTGCAACATTGCCGCTGTCTGGGGATATTTCTCCGGCCAATAATTTTAACAGTGTGGTTTTGCCAGAACCATTATCGCCAACAATGGCCACGCGGTCAGAATTATTAAAAACAACCGACACACCATCCAAAATTGGATTTGATGAATCATAAGAAAAAGATACGTTTGATAAAGAAATTGTCTGCATGATAAAAACCTTTGAATATTGCAATTAGTCGGCGCATATTTCTATGCACTGTTTGTTTGAAAAGAATTACAATATTACATACGCATCGGTTTTTATCCTTTTGTTTCAAGGAAATTTTAGCATATTGGGCCCAAAAGTCAAATTTTATTTTTCAAACACGACGGCCAGTTCACGGCGGTGCTTTTTTCTCGTATTAACTGGTCTAAATTAAACCAAGGTTAAAAGTCAACCGGTTTCTTGAGTGTGCCAAAAAGCCAATTTTACCAATAGAAACAACGTAAAAACCGTAAACCTTATTTTTTGATAAGGCGGTAGTTAATAAACCTTGGTTTTTATACTATTTGCACATATCAGAACAAAGGAGATTTGTATGTCGATTATTGGAAATATTATCGCTGATAGAATAGTAAAACAGAAAGGGGAAAAACGTCGTGAATCAGGTTACACTTATTCCAGCGAAGAGCAACTTGCGTTAGATAGACGTGAAATTTATGTTGAGGTGCAAGAACAGTTTTTACATGCATTGGAAGCCATTAGCGCCTTTCCTGTTCATCCACAAAAACCAACAATTTTCGAAACAGATCGCGACAACACAAAAATCAAACACAAGGCCGCCGTAGAGATAGCATTGATAAAAGCCTTGATAGGATTACCCGCATCTGTATTGGTATCGGCCACAGCAATGGTTCTAAAACGCGCGGGCAAAGACCCCAATGAAGACGCCGAAACCGATAAAATATGTGAAATTGTTAAAACATCGCAAGAAATAATAGATATACCTATGAGCGGGTTGGGTGGTACTGCTTATAAAAAAGCCTTTGGAAGAAATGCCCCAAAAGTGTTCTCTGAACATTATGGATTGTTTAACAAAATAAAAGAAATCAAAGATGGGTTATTTTTAGTTTATTATATAAACGATGGAATCCGGGAAATGATGCTTATGAACAGAGAGGGCCATGTTTTATCGATGATCAGGTTAAAGAAAAATATGGATAAAATTAAAAAAAGCATCGAATTTGTCAATCAACGCAATGAGCGAAATGCCGCCGCACAACGTCTTGCCAGGCTTGAGAAATTAAAATAAACAAAAAGTGATATATACGATAAACGCCATCTGTTTGGATGGCGTTATTTTATTTTTGGAACACGACCGCCAGTTCCCAATGTGGGGAACCGACAAATTGGTCGAATGCGGCGATGTCGGTTATGTTATATCCTGCGTTTGTCAAAATTTGTGCATCGCGGCGCAAAGTTGTTGGATTACACGAAACATAAATAACACGTGGAACATTTGAACGCGCCAATTCTTGACATTGGGCCATTGCACCCGCGCGCGGCGGATCCATTACCACCAAATCATAACTGTTTAACATTTTCGCGGTTAACGGATTTTTGAACAAATCACGTTTAACACCGATTCCCGCAATATCAAATCCGTCCGCGTTTAGTGTGAATGTAAAATTACCAATTCCACAGAACAAATCTGCAATATGCTTTGCACCCACGGCATTTTCAACAACGAAACGGCGCATTGCGCGTTCACTGTGGACCGTCGGTTGCAAAAATGCGCCAATTGGATAATCAACCAAAGTGTCACCAAACTTGATTTTTGGCGTGCCCGTTTGGCAAACCACAGAACCGTTCCATGTCACGCGCAATAATCCCAATTTTTCCACTGCGGTTTTAAATTCACGTGTAAAGTATGGCACATTTGAGGTAATCGCCAAATCGATTCCATTTTCACACAATGTCACCAACGCACCGCCCGAACCACACCAAGGCAAATCGGCAATTTTTGGTAAAACGCGGTTTATTTCGGGTAATAAATTGGGGCAGTGGGAAAGTGGCACTATATTTTTTGTTCCGCATTCAAAAAATCCAAATTTCCCATCGGCAAATGCAAATTCCGCCCTGCGACGTGTGCCTGCATCCGTCCAAAACGGTTCGAACGACAATTCCCAATCATCAATCAATTTGATTTTTTCTTCGCGATAATTCGGGGCCGTAAAATCATATCGGCAACCACCACAGATGGAAAATAACGGACATTTTTTCATATGCCGCCTTTGCCTAGAAATTTATGCGAATACCGGCACGCAACTGATGCGCACGCGGGCGCAGGTCAGGCAAAATTTCTGCGCGCGGTTTGAACATATACACATAACGATAACCCAAATCCAACGCCACGTGTTCGCCCAATTCCACCGCGAAACCCGCCAATGCCGCCATAGACGACACCGTATCATTTTTAACATCTGTGCCGTCACCATCGACCCACGTCATACCAACGCCGGCACCAACATACGGAACCAATTTCTGTTTATAAAAGAACCGATAAATATTGTCTAAACGCGCATCAACCAACGCATTCACAAAAACTGTATTCGTTTTCAGTGCGAATTCATCCCACTTTGCGCGTGTGTTCATATAGTCTGCTTCGACCCGAAAGGTATCATAAATGCGGAAACCCGCAACCACATCAAATCCCGAAGATGTTTTTCCATCAAATGTGACGCCATCACCGGTTTCTTTGCCCCAGAAAGACAAATCATACATTCCGCCAACATAGAACCGATGGCGTGACGCAAACGCATCATTATTTACAACCGAATCGTTCGGCATTCCGGTTTTTTGAACACGATACAGAACCGTTGCACCCGCGTGCATTGGTAAAACACATAACAGACAAATCAAAAGTTTTTTCATGAATTACCCCCGTTAAAAATTCACACGAATTGTTGCCATAACATTGCCGATATTATCAACACCACTGCGCGATGTGTTCCACCCAAACCCGTGGCCAATGTTCATTTGATATTGATACGCAACATCCAAACCAATCATATCGTTCAGCATAAAATTCATACCCAATTCCAAACGTGGCGCAACGACCAAGAATCCGCCAGCCCCACCGGCGCCGGAAAATTCGTATTCGCCGATTCCCGCACCAATTCCCATAAACGGCACAAACGTGCGGCGATATGTAATATCACCCGTTTGAACATACCGGCGCGCAAAATCAAAATACAGCATACCGTTCAAAGTATGAAAATCTGCGGCGGCCGACAAATCTTTGAACCCGAAATTCGATTCTTGAAATGCGATTTCGGTGCGGACATATGACGACATATTCCAACCCAATCCAATCAATACATTCCAAGATTTACTTGATTCGTATTTTTCGGCCCCGACGCGTGCCTTTTTGGTTGCGCCGGAAACATTCAATCCGCCACCCATACGCACATACATTGTTGTTGGAATGAACATATTATAATCTTCGTTTTTCGCGGGCGATTCGTCGTATAAAACTTCCTGGCCCATTTCGCCGTATGCGCCGGCATAAGACGCCGCGGTCGCATCAACGGTTTTTGTTTGGGTGTATGTGACGGCCCGCCGGGTGTTCAGTCCGTTCAAAACCTCACCCCGAAAGGTGTCCCCACGGCGCGCGGCATCTGCATTTCCACACACCGCCAAACCGGCACAAATAATTGCAAAGTAAGATATTTTTTTCATTTAATTTTCCACTTGGTATATTACTTATTTAGGATTGTATCATAAAATCAAACTTGATTCCAGTGCGATTTATGCTTACCATTATAATTATGATAAAGAAACAAGATAAAAAAATTGCGATTGTTGCCGGCGCGTTGCGTTTGCCGTTTTTGGTGCGTGATGCGTTGCGCGCGCGGGGATGGGATGTTTTTGTAATCGGGCTTAAAAACTTCTATGATGCAAAATTAAATCCCGATATGGTAATTCGCATTGGCGGCGCGGGCGCGGCAATTCGGGCGGCACGTCGTCGCGGCATCAAAAATGTGATATTTGTTGGTGCGATTGGGCATCCAAATCTATCTGATTTGCGTCCGGATTTATGGACGTTCTTTGCATTGTTAAAAATATTAAAAAACCAACGGGGGTATGATTCTATGGCGGTGGCATTAAATAAAATTATGACTAATGCAGGTTTCAATGTGGTTGCGGCCCAAGATTTGGCGCCGGAATTAACATTTGAAAAATCGGGTGTGATGACGCGTAAAAAACCCGGCATTGCGGACAAGAAAAATATTGAACGCGCAATTGATGTTTCACACACCATTGGTGCCGCCGACATTGGCGCATCGGTTGTGGTTGATAAACAGGTCATCGCGGTCGAGGCCGCCGAAGGCACCGCCAAAATGTTGGAACGCGTGGTTGGAATGCGGTCGGTGCGCAAGAAAAACAGTGGCGTATTTGCAAAAATGACCAAACCGGGCCAAGATTTAACTATCGATATTCCGGCAATTGGTGTCGATACGGTGAACGCGGTCGCCGATGCAAAATTAAACGGAATTGTCGTGAACACAAAAACATGCTTTGTTGTTGATAAAGACTTGGTTATCAAAACCGCCAATAAACGCGGAATATTCATTATGGCCGTGGACCAGTAATTATTGACATTTCAATAATCCCGTGTAAAATCAGGGCAACAAAAGCCAAGGTGCACACATGAATAAAAAAATTTCCCTAAGTACAGATGACACAGAAAAACGCGTGGATACACTGAACACATACGCGGATACAATTATCAATATGTTATTAAACAAACCATTGGATGCCCGTATGTTTCAACAGGCATTGAACGGAATTTTCGATACAAAAATATCTTTGCCCGTGCTCAGGGACGCCCTGGGCGCAATGCGGCAACATACAGAATTACGCCACTTGATTTATATTCACACGGTGGGACGTTATCGTTAAAAACGCCGCAACGCACGGTTTCCCGGGTGAATATAGCAAATATTTATTGACAATAATATAATTTGGTATAGTATTTGCCTGTACAAAAAACCAAAAAACAAGGCATATGCGATGAAAACCGAAATAAACGATGCGCTTTCAGATATCAAAAGACAATTAAACATAATATTACTTAATTCTACGTTTGCGGATGTAATTGACCCGGCGGCCCAGATATCCACAATAATAACATTTCCCGAAGATATTGATATAATAAAATCGCATATTAAACGCGTCTTTCATTACACGGTTTCACAAGACATTGCCGGTATGACCCCGGCGCAATTGACCAATGAAATATATGCAAACAATCCAAACTTTAATTTCCGTGCGCAAAACGCCGAGGTTATTTTTACCCCGGCAATCAGGTCAAAACAAAAAACCGTCATCACCAACAAAACCGAATGGACACGCAAAGAAATCTTTGCATACATCATCGCCAATATATCGCGCACAATGGGACGAACCGTTCAATCCAAGGAAAGAATTTCCAATCTTATGGCCGAGGCATCAATGTCCGGGGACGATTTATATGCGTTAAATTCTAAATTGCGGGAATTGGAAAATTTTTTTGACATAAAGATTGACCAAAGTATGAAAATATATAATGTCGCCAATGCCGCCGAAGTTTCTTTTATTGCCCAGGGTCGTGCCCCCGCGCCCGCAGAACCAGACAAACAAAAAGACCCTTTATGGAATGCGGTTATGACCGCGACATCGATAACGTACCTTAAAAGCGTTTTACAACATAATTTGGACGTTGATGTTTCGGTACGCACATTATCAAACCTGAAATCATACCAAGAATTCCAGGAATTGGTAAAAAGTAAATTAAAACAAAAATAAATCATCCAAAGGAATTAAAAACACCCGCACATATGTTCGGTGGTATCGCAACCATAGGTTGTAACGATGGAACATTTTTCATTGTTATTTGGACAATCGGCAAGTGTAGCACACCCGCATTTGTTCGAGCCTTTGTGTTGCAAATAACCACTGGCGCATTCACTTGCCAATGTTGCAGATTCCCCATAGCCCTTAAGGGCGGCGGTCAATGGCGCAAATGTACCCGCCGGGGCAATGGATTGGGTACTATCACCCACCAGCCATAAATTACAATCATCACCACTGGAACACGCATTCCCATTGCCGTCAACACGCGTTAGAACTTGGTTATTGATGCTCAGGTTTTCCACCGCCGCCGCAAAGTCTGCGATTACACCCGCGGTTACCAAATCTTCATCGTCATAATCCGAATCTGAACCATCAAATATGTAACGTTCACCGATGGTGCCTTCTCTATCTGTATAGGTCACAACTGTACTACCGGATGTACCACTGTTTGCCCCGGTTTTTGGTATAATATTTTGTTTCAAATCATCACGTGCATCTACGTATGATTTTGCCGCAACGGTGATGTCAGGATTTGGTTTG
>JAFSOV010000015.1 GCA_017443235.1 Alphaproteobacteria bacterium | reverse complement strand
TGAAGATGGTTCCGTCACTCAACGCGGAATTTGTGATGCCGATGCGGATGGTGATGGCTATTGCAACGATAATTTCTTGGTGACGTGGGATTTGTTGCAAAGTGCAACAGATTTGCCGGAAACAACGGTCACATATAAAACCTGTACCGAATGGTCCGGAACTCCGCACACGGATGAAAATTGTTTGCTGTGGAATTTAAGTGATAAGGATGTTTATGGGGCGGAACATTGTACATGGTCCAGTGATTGTCGTTTGGGGTGCCCCAATGAAGGAAACGGAAATTGTAACAATGGGGTCTGTGATTATAGCGATGGGTGCCTGGTGTACTAAAAATAAAATCTATTTTAACGAAAAAACGGATGCGGTTGCATCCGTTTTTTTATATGTAAATTTTTTTAACTATGGGCAGACGGCGATTTGGTTCAATACGTTTTGAACATCGTCATTTATCGAAACGGTTATTTGCCGGTTCAGGCCGTCTGTATAGGTCCAATAGAATTTAGATGCGGCAAAATCCGGACTTGCATTCCACGCCTCGACAAACGGGGCCAACATTGCCGTGAACCATTGACGACCGCGACACAGACATCCGTTGCGTACGTCTGCGATAACCGCCGCCGTTGCGGTTTCCGGATATTTTTCATCCAATTCTGTGTCGTTCATCATCAGGCAACGTTCGCCGATGTTATAGAAATTTGCGTCATCCGACATAAATTTGTAAATCAGTCCGTCCGATGCGCCCGCGTTGCGCAGGGAATATTTCATACCTTCAACGCAGCACGCCCGTGCAGAATTCATCAACATTTTATACCGTTCGACCAACGGTGCCGCGGCCGCCGAATTTGCGTCCAATTCACCATTGCAATTTGCAGACGACAAAATTTCGTACATTTTATCTGCGCGGATTTTGGGACTGCGCGGGGAAACGGTTTCGCGAATAATCGGTTTGCGGCGCCATATATTACATTCTGTTTCGGTTTCAAATGGGCAACCGTCATCACCAAACGCGGTGCGAATTGGCGTGGACATATCCTGGGCCGTGTATTTTGGGTCGGGGGCAAATGTTGCCGGCGCACACGTTTCGACCGGTGTATCCACCCACAGGTTTTCGGTCGGTTTTTGCGGTGATAACAATTCTTCGATGCGGGCGCGGGTTTCCGCGGCGTCGGTCATAGTGTCGTTGTACATCTCGACCAATTCGGTGTCATCCGATTCGCGCAAATAGAGTTCCGGCATATCGGTTAACATCCAATCACGGAAATCTTTGGTGCGATAATCGGATATAGAATCATCCCAAAGCGGCACGCCGTTTTTCCAACTGACGGTCTTTGGATATGTTTGTGGTTTGTATTTCCCGTTTGTGCCGTCCCAGATTGGCGCGCGGTCATCAATTGGTGCCGGTTTAATAGACAGCAACTTTACATTCCGCATCGGCATAACATTTGATGGCGTGGTCACGACATCGGTCGTCACAGATTCATATTCAACAACCGGTGTGTCGGGCGCATCATAGTCAAACCATGAATATTCACGGTTCACAGATTCAACAACCGGTTCGGGTTCATAGCAATCATCGCCCGTACATTCGGACGCGACCGCGGCCGCCATGCTGCATACACAGACCATCGACGACAAAAATAAAATCTTTGTTCTCATGTTTTGAATTATATCACAAATCGCACATGAAAAAAAGATGAATTTGTTGTTTTGTTTGTGTGGTTTATTTAATTTTGTGTTGAAACATTCAACCTGTGCGTATTATGCACAGGTTGTGTATTGTATTGGTACATAATTTGAAAAACTATTCAATAAGTAACTCTTTTATGTAGTCTATATCAATACTAAAAGTAGGCTGAGATAATTTCCATGCATATCCATCTGCTTTATTTATGTCTTGAACAATTGTAACCCAGTCATCATCTAAATAAGTATTCACATATGTTCCAGTAGAAGAAGTATGTACCAGTTTTTTTAATTCTGATGTTTGTGAAGCCCAGCTTTGTCCAAAATTTTGTATTTTGTATATGTCATTACTCCAAACGGCGTTTGATAAAACTCGTCTGTCACGTCCAAATTTTATAATTGCATCTGTTAAACTTTCAACTGGTTTTGTGCCAAATTTATATCCGTTTTGCTCCAATTTACTTGTAAAATCAATGATGGTTTCGATCATTCTATGTTCGTCGACAAATTTCATATAAGCTTCATCTATGCGAGATCTTTGTGGGCTTTGTGGGGCTCTACGAAATGCATCATCAATGCTATCAAATCTCTTTTTAAACAATCTTACTTGTTCTGACCATGGAAGGTCCGCTGAAATATCCCACTTAAATCTAAGTTCTTTTATGTTTCTTGCGGTGTTTCCATAAACATCATAATGTAAATTATAAGACATGTTGCTCAAAAAGTCATTTATTTCGGTGTCTAAATTACTAGGCGCTTCTTTAGGTTTTGCTTGTGGACTGTGGGTGGTGCCGGTGTCTTTGACAAAGGTCACGCTGCCATCTTCCGTTCTGGATAATTGTACACCTTTGTTGTTGGCGGTAAGTTCACGATTTATATTTGCTATATCATCGTCTGAAAAAGCCCATTTGCTGAAAGTCGTATTTTTTTCATTTCTGATAAAATCATCAAGTTCATCTTGGATATAAGACACTGTTTTTAACTCTGGTGATGCCATTTTTCCCGCAGGGATAACTATATCATCTAATTTTTTGAAAATATCCTTTTCTGCAACGGCCATAAAATGCGTCCCATCTTCGGCTTTATATAATTTTGTTGAAACATATGCACCATTATTACGAAACTCGTTGGCCAGTGCTTTTACATCGTCTGGACTTATGTCTTGGTTGAGATAAATTCTTAAATATTTGGCGTTATCTAATTTGGCGCTGACACTTTCAACCATTTTGCAACGGCTAAGAATTCTTGCTATCTTTGGTGCGTTTTCTGTAATTCTCATAACACCTTTTTCTGGTTGTATGAATATACCGGCAACCAACAGAAATGCGTTTGCTTTGTTTAATGCTTTATCCCATGCTTTTGGCGTTGACATTTTTACCGCAGAACTTAACGAATCTTCATCCAAACAATCTGTCACATTTTCCATTAAATCAGAAACCAATGATAACTGGTCTGGATTTAAATTTTCAAGTATTTCATCCAACCGCGCAAAATTGTCGTTTACGGCGCGCCATGCACAATCAACTTGTTGCTGTGAACAAGATGGATGTTTTGAACCAATTGGAATTTCACATTTCTGCGCTTGTTCGGCAAATGCGCGTGCGCGGGATGCCGGTTCCAATATTTGTAATCTTTCAAGTCCAATAAATGCGGCGTCAAATGCAATGCTGCCCGCACCGGCGACCAGGGCGATCATTGCGCCACCGCCGGTTGCGAAAGTGATACCTGCCGTTAAAACAACTCCACCGGTTATTTGTATTGTGTTGCCGATTTTACGTGCGGAATCGGCGCGATTTAATACGCATAATTCCGCCGCTTCGTCCCAACGTGTGCCGCCGGGAACTTTATTGTTGGCCTCATCGCATTGCGCGCGTGTTAATCCACGACACATGCGGTCTGTGCCGTATTGGCCGTTTGATAAAATGCACTGTAATGCGGCCGTACCGGCACGGCGTTCGTATTCTTTACTTTCAAACAAATCGTCAAAGATGAAATCAGTGTCGATACCATTTATCTTGCAACTTAACATATCGTCAAGTGATGTTGGTATGCCATTTGACATTTGTTCACTGTATTTCTTTGGCGAATAATCACATTCAAATGATTGAACATCAATCCCTTGTAGTTTTACATATTCTTGTAATACGTCAATCAACTGAGAATCCAATACAGTTTGAACACTTTTAAATGTGTTACTCATATATTCATATCCCGGATATGTTTTTACTTGGTTTGCGGTATATGTTGGTTGATATATTTCACAATGGTTTTCTGCGGTGTATCCGTCATGTACACTTAGACCAAATTTTTGTATAACTTTTCTTGTGTCGGTGCCGGCCCCACAATTCATTTTACATTGATGACGGAATGTGCCAATCGCATATTTTGAATCAAATAAAGCACAGATGCCTTTGACCAAATTTTTTTCAATAGTTGAATCGTTGGTATTATTCGTTCCATTGAATTTTACAGAGTAAAAATGTTTATTATCCAATGTTGTGCAATTAACGATGTTGTCCTTGATTTCAGATGAACACCAAACATCGTGTCCCTGTTTTTTTGCATATTCTATGGCAAAGCCGTACGCCGTGTATGGCGAAATATTTACATCTTGGTGATATTGGTTTGCGTTTTGTTTTTTTGTCGCGATAAACACGTCGTCAATGCAGTGATTTGTGCCACCGCTGGATTTCTTGCCGTCACATACATTCATAAAACGTACTTTACCCATTTTTGCAAGTATGGGATTCAATACACGTTCTTTGCATTCCGGTTTTTCTGTGATAACACCGCTGGCCAGGCAAATTTGTGCGATATCTTCACTGGTTAGTTTTGTTTGTCCAAGTGGTCCCGCCAAACTGTCATATTTTGCCAACATTTTATCAGTGGCCCCGGGGGTGCCAGATATTTTATCATCGTTCATTATGACATCGTTCAGTATTATACGCGGAATCAATATGCTGGTTACATGTTGGGATTGTTTAATATCGCCAGACGGTGCGCCAAATGCAACGGTCGCAGAAAAATATGTTGAAAAAGCGATTAAAAATCTTTTCATTTTAATACCTCCGTACATTTTGCAGCAATATTTGCAACTTTCTTGATTGCCGATATTTGGGTTGCATTAAATACTGTTGCAACGCCAGACGCCACCGTTGATGTGCCGGATAGTATGTTTGCGGCGGTATTTATATTTTTTTCTTTGTTCCAATCCGCGTTTGTTTTTTGTGAAATGTCGACATTGTCTTTGCGAACCGAATCACTGTTCGCGACGGCACTTGTAATTGTTCCGGTAAGGCCCAATCCGGCGCCGACGGCGGATGAAATCATCGCGCCTTTGGCACGTGTGTTTATCTTTGAAATATCGACCGTTTCAAAACCTTCGCATGCTGAAATAATGGCGTTTGCCTCGCCTGTGTCGGTGCCGTCGATGCGTGCCTGGGCGCGTGCACGACGCAGTTCGCCGATTGCGGCCTTGCAATTATCAATTTGTTTTTGCAAATCGCCATCGGTTTTGTTTTTGCCCGCAATAATCGCACCGGCGACATTAGTGACTGTGTTCCCGGCAAGTAGTCCGGTGCGCCAATTACCAAGTGATTTTGATTGTTTGCGTAATCGACTAAATTCGCTTTCCAGGTCCGCAGAATCAAATTCCGAAGATATTGCGTTCATTTCTGATTCTGTGGGCATAACATTTATTGGTTGTTTAGAATAATTTATTTTATCGGCAATTTCTTTGGCGGCGGCATCTTTGTTTGCTTTTACGATTCCAACCACGGTCGCGCCGACACCAAGTCCGGTTCCCACACCGGTAATCGCGGTGTTTATTCCGGCCATTTTTTTCAAATCGCCAAGGGAATCGTCTATGCCAACGCATGCGCTGTATGTGTTTTGCAATGCCGCAACCAATGCGGATTCGTCCGCACGTGCATTTGTATTTAATAGAATGGGAAATAACAGGAGTATTCCAGAGAGCCTCGTTAC
>JAFSOV010000014.1 GCA_017443235.1 Alphaproteobacteria bacterium | reverse complement strand
TGTGCTATCATAATTATCATAATCGCTTAAGATTCCCCTTTCACCGATTGTTCCGGCGGTGGATGTGTATGTGACAACTGTATCGCCCGGTGTTGCACTGTTTGTGCCAGTGACGGGTATTTTGTTCTGTTTCAATGCGTCTGCTGTATCCACATAATCCTGGGTCGTGATTGCGACCGGGTCCGCAAATGCGGCGGCTGATAGAATTGACGTGACTGCGGCGAATAGTAATTTTTTGCTCATAAATCTCCCCTTTTATCTTTTAATAAATAAACCGCCGGGCGGAAACCAAGCGGTCGGGGTGTTGAGAAAATCACCATTCTAATGACTCCGGTAATCTTGCCTTATATACATCACCGGCACCCCGACCATGTCGGGGAATTATCATAACGGCACAAAATATGTGAATTTTATGGAATTACGACATACTTGTGCCGAGAATGGAGGGCTTCTCACAGCCCCGAACCGGACTCCCATCCGTGTTCGTTGGTATTGTATCAAAATTCGGTATTTGCGGTCAAGGTGTTTTTTATAAAAAACAAATCCCACACTTGCGGGATTTACTAACCACTATTCACTAACACTAACCACTGCCCACTATACCAGGGCTTTTCCGGTCATATCCGCCGGTTGCGGCACGCCAAGCAACTTTAATATCGTTGGTGCAACGTCCGCCAAACCGCCGTTCCGCAGTTTTTTATACTTCGGTTCACTTATCATAATCGCCCGCACCCTGTTGTTCGTATGTGCGGTCCACGGGGCGTTCGATTTTTCATCCCACATTTTTTCTGCGTTTCCATGGTCGGCAATAATCAACATTTGCCCGCCCAATTTCAAAACCGCCGGGACAATCTGTGATAATTGTGCATCCAAACATTCCATCGCCTTGATGGTCGCCGCCATATTTCCGGTATGTCCAACCATATCACCATTGGCAAAGTTCATCATAACAACATCGAATTTACCAAGACGCGGTAACAATGCTTTTGTTATTTTCGGCGCAGACATTTCGGGTTTCAAATCAAATGTTGCAACGGCGGGTGAATCAATTAAAACCTTTTCTTCGCCCGGAAAATCGATTGTGCGTTCCGCGTCCATAAAGTATGTGACGTGATTATATTTTTCGGTTTCCGCAATACGCAGTTGGCGCAAACCCGCCGCCGCCACAACATCGCCCAAGGTATTTTCCACCGGAATATCATTTAACAGTGCAGGGCACTTTTCATTTAACCCTTCGCCATATTGTGAAAAGCACAGAATATGCGCGCCCGTGTCCAACACGGCGCGCACAATCTGGCGCGCGCGGTCACTGCGATAATTACCAAATATAAACCCATCGCGCCGGGTAATCGGCACAGCGTTTATAAGGGTCGGCTTGAAAAATTCATCGGTCACACCATCAGCATAAGATTGTTTTATTGCGTTTTCGATTGTGTCGGCGTGCAAATCGGCCCGGGCGCGCGCCAACGCATTAAACGCCAATTCTGTACGGTCCATATTCTTGTTGCGATCCATTGTATAATAACGCCCCGATAGCGTTCCAAAAAACGCACGACCATCCGCGAAATATGCCGCCAACATACGTTTGATTGTCCGCACATATTTCATTGCGGACCGCGGCGGTGTATCACGTCCATCACCAATAAAATGAATACAAACCCGCAATCCAGAATCCAAAATATATTTTACGATTTTCATCTCGTCCCGCACATCGGCATGAACGCGGCCATCGGACATCAATCCGGCAAAGTGCACAATTCCGCCATCATGTTTTACATCCGCAATAAATTTATTTAACGGTTTGTTTTTCGCCCAATCCGTTCGCGCAAAGCGTAACAGATATTGCATAACCACGCGGCCTGCACCGATGCAGATATGCCCAACCTCGGAATTTCCCATTAAATTTCCCGGCAAACCAACGGCGGTGCCACTGGCCCGCAACAGCGAATTTGGATATTTCTTTATCAACCCGCGGAAAAACGGCATTTTGGCCAATGCCACCGCATTATGTGCACGAATATCACTGACCCCGACACCATCTAATATACATAAAACAACCGGACCCGACATAAATTTTCCCCTTTTGAATTTTTTTGACATCAATAAGTGTATCATACCGCTTTTTTGATTGCAAAACAAAAAGAAAGATTGTATAAACATAACTAGGAAACGCGTCCTTGAAACCGGAGGAAAATTATGGCAGGCAAAACATATATCCCAAGCATCGTTGATCAACATATCGGCCGGCGTATGCAATTACGACGCACAATGTTGGGGCTATCTTTGAAAGATTTGGCCAACATATGCGGTGTGACATTTCAACAGATTCAAAAATATGAAACGGCGGACAATCGCATATCTGCATCACGTCTATTTGAAATTGGCGCGGCGATGCAAACGCCGGTGTCTTTTTTCTTTAGTGGTTTGCCGGGCAATATGCCGGACGAAACGCGGGCAACACGTTCCATGCATTTACATCAACCGGACGCAGACGACCCAATGTTGCGCACAGAAAGTTTGGAATTGATACGTCTTTATTGGAAATTGGGAACCGATGCCCAACGCGCATCTATTATCAAGATGCTAAAAACATTTGCCGGCGAAGAATAGGCCAAACATTATTAAAATTTAACACCGCCGTTTGGCGGTGTTTTTATATCAAATGAAAAATCGGCCGGATTCCCGACCGATTTATCGTTTTGCTTTATAGTCCACCGGCTGTCAATCTGGCCTCGATTGCCGCGATACGATCTTCCAGACTTTGTGTACACGTTCCGCTTCCACCGGTATTACCGCCGGACTCTTCCGAACCGGAACTGCCACGTCCAGTACACGTTCCATTAACGGTGGTTTCAAGACTGCTGGCCCGTGATTGCAACGAAGAAATACTGGTCGTATGCCCAGACACAGTCGTGTCCAACGAACTGATACTTGACGTATGCTCAGACACAGTCGTGTTCAACGAACTGATGTTTGAGGCATTGGTTGCGACGGTACCGCGCAAACCGGTAGACGCAGTTTTACCTACAATTGTCGTCAATCCGTCTCTGGTTTCGGTTCCATCGGCGGCACCATAAACGGTCGTATTCAATGTCTGTGTCGCCGTCAACGCGCTGGACGCATTCGTTGACGCAGTATTCGCTGTACTAACCGCATCGGACGCATCACTTGCCGCCTGTCTCGCCGTGGCGTCAACGCTCGACAAATCCGTTTGCGTTGCATAGGTGTTTGCGGCGCTCGTCTGCGTCAAATATGTTGAAGCTGCATTTGTCTGGCTAAGATACGTACTGGCCGCCGTGGACGCATCCAGTTTGGACGAAAGTCCGGACAATGCGCTTGCCGCATCTGTTTTGGCATCTGCCGCGTCTTGTTTGGCCTGGGTTGCGTTGGCGGACGCCGTATTTGCAGTACTTAGCGCACTTGACGCATCCGTCTTGGCATCGGCAACATCTTTGATCAAACCACTGGACGCATCACCAATCGCGCTGGTGTTAGTATTCACCTGTTGCACCAGACCACTGGACGCATCACCAACCGTTGTTTCCAATGCGGTAATTTTGCCATTTGCGGTGGTCAACGCCGACGCATCGGCCTTGTTTGCAATGGTGGTTGCATATCCGTCATACGTTGTAATATTGTTTGACGTAATACCACTGTTCACCGCCGCCAACTGTGCAGAACTCAAAGTATCCTGCTTGTTCGCAACCGCGTTATCAACATAGGTTTCGCTTGCCAGACCGCTTGTTGCAGTACTTATTGCGTTATCAACCTGCGTTTTGTTATAAACATCATCTTTATTTGCATAGGTCGATGCAACCGTGGCCTGGTACGATGTGAATGTTGCCGTGTCAACCTTGTTATTTGCGGTTGATTGGGCATTATCCGCCGCGGTTTGTGCCGAACTGATTGCCGAACTTATGGAACTAACATTTGTTCCGGTCACCGCCTTGCAAACATAATATGTTGCATTGTTAGTCTGATTCGTGCACATCATATATGCCCCGTCACACGCGCCACTGGTACGGGTATCTACGATTTGTGTGCATGTGTCCTGCACCGTATCGGTTGTGACGGTTGTTAGGTCACACATAGTGCGAGTATTCGTCACATAACCGGCCGCCGAAGACGTTGCCGCCGTATAAACACTGGTTGTGTTCTTGACGGTTTTATTCATATTGGCAGACGATATTCCATCACACACACCAACACCATCATCACCATCCGCACCATCATACACATAATCGTACGTTGGATTCTCGTTGTTGCAATCCGTCTTGGCTATACGAACACCGGACTTGCTTTGAACCGCACATTTTACAGTCTCGTTCGGTCCGCAAACAACCGATGTAATGGTTGATTCACACGCCGCACCGGGCGCACCATCAACGCCATTTGTTCCGGGGGCACCGACCAATGATGCCAAGAAATCGGCCTCGGTTCCGGTGTTGCCGGCATTTAACCAAATCTGGTATGCAGACGCACCATCGGCACCCGCCGCACCGTTGGTCCCGTTCGATGGGATTGGCACAATAATATTACCAATAACCCTATCTGCCGCGACCGCCGGCGCACCGACCACCATGGCCAGCGCCATACACACGCCCCAAAAAGTCATTTTTTTGTACATTTGACTTCCTTTTTATTTATTTCACAATCCTTTCCTTACTCGACACAGATTACATCATATTGCGCTGCCTCTTCTGTACTTGCAGAAGTATTTTTTACAACCTGAATATCACTGCACGGCGTGTCACCCGGGTCACCTTTCAGGTCTTCTTTGGCGGCCAAAACCGCGACCGTGGTGTTGCCTTCTTTTAATACATATGAGAGCACCCCATCGACCGTTTCTTCGGCGAACGTGACGTTTTTGGACAACTTGTTGGCCAGACCAGTGTTCGCCTGGGATGCCAAGCTGTATGTTGCCACCAACCCGGTGTTTTCATTATCAACCTTGTTCGCGGTTGTGTTTGCGGTTGATTGGGCATTGTCCGCCGTTGATTGTGCCGCACTTGCCGCAGTGGCCGCATTTTCCGCCGCGGTTTGTGCAGTGCTGATTGCCGTAGAAATTGCACTGGCGTTTTCTGTGGTTATTGCCTTGCAGATATTATACGCCGCACCGGTATCTTGGCGTGTGCATTCCATATATGTCCCGCCGTTGCCACTGCAAATATCTTTGTTGGATGAAATAATCGGCGTACACGTATCCTGGTAATTGGTGGTATTGGTGCCACCGTCGCACATCGTTTGTTGTAACGCCACATAACCCGCCGCGGTCGCCGTTGGCGCGGTATATGTCTTGGTATATGTTTTTACCGCCGTTGCCGCATTTGCAACATCATCGCAAACACCAACGCCATCCGGGATTTCAAATGATTGACTGGTTGAACCACATGTATATTGTGCGGTCGTTTTATGTGTTGCCGCATTGTGCGCCGTTGTAAATGTTGGTACACATGGGTCCTCGGCATCGGCACCGTTTGCCACCGTGAACGAACCAATTGTTTCATTTGTACAACTGTTTTTCATGGTCGTTCTAACCGCATCTTTGCCATCAACGGTTGTAGTGGCGGTTTCTGCGGTAATCGCGCATGTTTGACCGGCCGGTCCTTGTTCACCTTGGGGTCCTTGTTCACCCTGTTCACCCTTGAACGGAACACCACCGCCCGGGCATGTCGGGAACGATGTACCATTATAGATATATAACAAACCTTCTTCACGGTTATAGTATGCATCACCTTGGACCATACCGGTCAGGCCGGCCAACTCGTTACAATCTGCGACTTCACCGCGATATGTAATACCCACACCCGGCACACCCTGGGGACCACGTTCCACAACGATGCTGCCGATGACACGATCTGCATGCGCATTTGCACCAATCAACATTGCAACCGTTGCACAGATTCCAGAAAAGATTATTTTATTTGTTTTCATTTTTGCTTCCTTTTGTTCCTAAATTATTGTTTGTTTATTTGTTTTTATTCCTTGCAGACAAGATCGTACTTGGTGGCACCATCCGCCCCAGAATACGCCGTATCTTGTTCTAATTCTATGCCGCCCGGACATGGGATTGCGCCATCCGCGCCCTTGGACACTGTGTATTGACCCAAAACCTTGGTATCATCATTCACACAGGTTATCGTGACACGCGTATCGCCATCCGCGGTGATTGCCGACGAATATTTAGGTTCACACGCATCCGCACCGGTCGTGCCCGTGGCACCGGTAATTTCGTCCAAAGAAACCAAATCCTGCCAATTTTCCCCTGAACCCTTGACACGCCATTGAATAGCATTGTCCGTTTTTTGTAATTCGATGTTTTTACCATCCGTGCCTGCGAAATCGCTCTTATTCGCAAACGTTGTCCATGAATCATTGGAATCTTGATATTGCAAATCCCCGGTTGATTCATCATATCTTATCGCCGCAGACGGTTTTATCGCCGCAACAATACCATCAACCTCGGGCTTGGTATATGCATGGGCCGCCAACGCGGTTTCATCAACCAGCTGTTTTTCCGTCACACGTGTATCGAATTTATTGGCAAATTCATCCGTGTCTAATTTTGCGCTATCGGCCGTATCAACATACGGGACGGTCGCATAATTTTTGCCGGCCAATTCAGAATCTATAATATCCCGAACCGCACCTTCGTCAACGCCGGCATTCGCCAAATCACTGATTTCTTGGGCCAATTGGTCCAGTTTATTTTTCAAATCCGCAACCGATGCCGCCGATGCCGACGATGGCAGTTTGGGTTTAGTGCTGATGTTGGTTGGCCCCGGCAAAGTCGCCATACGCCCACCCGACAGCGATGTCGCGGTATTCGTCGTGGTCGTTGCCGTACCCGTCCCACCCGTCTTGACCGTTGTCACCGCGGGTGTCACCCTAAGGCTGCCTGCGCGATCACCGGTTCTAAGACTGGCCGCACCAAACGCGGGGCCAAAACCAGCCGCCACAGCAATCACGCTTACCATTATTTTGTTTTTTAACATTTACCTTCCTTTTTTGCTCGTTTTATTCATTTTCTCAATTTGCGACGATGTAACATACACCTTCCATATAATATCCCGTCCCCAATTCGGCGCATTTATATTCATACCATCCATCATACAGCACACATGTCTGGGTTGCCTCGTTCCATTCTGCGAATTTTTTATCTTTTTCTTCGCCCAATCTTTCGTATTCTTGGCACGCAAGATACGCGCTGTTTTCATAACAAAGGCCATACTCTTTACCCGCGGGCCGCCCAGACGTATTGTCGGGCAAATACCCACCAAATGCGGTGTTATAGAAAGACTGTAAATATTGAGCTTGAGCCCCGGGTTCGACCTGTGGTGCCCACATACCGCCCAAATCATTACAAACCTCGGCCAAAGATGAACTTAACGCGTCACGAACCCCGGCAATCAAAGAATCAATCTGTACCCGTATCTGGGGCATTTGGTTACCCAATTCGGTATAGGTTGTTATTTCGCCTGTTTTTAATGGGTCACGACAATTCTGCAACGCAAAATTTTCCAACGTTTCGCGTAAATTGGTGGTGCCACTGCCGCTGAATGTCATACTGCGACAATTATACGGATATGAATATGTGGTATTATCGGGCGTACACAGTTTTGTCACATATTCTTGCAGGGCGGTTTCACACTTTTCAACAACATTCAAAGAATCCACGGTTTCAACATAACTTAACAAAGATGTCAATCCGCACGCACCCGCATTTGTTAATTTACCCCGACTGTCAAATTGGCAATTTTCACCACCGTACAATGCGGCACAGGTTGCCACCTTTTCACGACACATATCGCGCGCGGTATATCGACCCAACGCCGCGGCCGTCGTCGCCGTGTTTTTATCAAAATTCTTTAATGCGTTTGTTTGGGTGTCATAACATTCCGCCATCGTATCAACGCAGGACGATTTCACTTCTTCTATTTTTGCACTTTGCGATTGGGCAATTTCGATAATCGCATTCCGTTTGAATTCTGTCCAAACAAAATCCGCAATATCACGACATGTATCCAATTCGCGCGTCACATATTTACGATAATTTTCTAAATATTTATCATAACTGGGGTTTTGTTGCAACACATCGCCACTAACATCCCCGCTTAACGTGATTGTTTCGTCCAATTTGAACAACCGCGGACTGTAAATCGGTTCACCCGTTGCACCATTGATATATGCCCCGGTCGGGTCCAAACAACGTTTATAGTTCGCACCGCACGCGGTGTCCGCCAAAATTGCATCACGAACCTTGGCAATACATTCGTTCACGTCCGCAGAATTATGCGAACGATATTCTTCCAAACGTGCCTCGCGCAAGTATTTTTCGGCCGTACGAACGGCCTGGGCCACGGTTTCGCGTTTCTTGTTCAAATTCTTTTCATATATATTGCAATCTTGGGTTATCAAAATATTATACGAACTGCGCGACATAGAAAACATGGCGTCACTGCTGCAATTATTTTGGGTTAAACGCACGCATTGATTTTGTGCCGCGTTAAACAATGCCGTGCCTTCCAACGTGGACATATCTGTACCACTGGACGAAAATATGGAACCAACATCGTTTGACCAAATATCATCAAAATCTGTGGTGAAATCCAAGTCCAATATTCCCAAAGAACCCGATGAAGACGAATATGATGAAGACGATTTCCCCGACAACAAATCATTGATTGCATCCAACGCCTTGGCGGCGGCACTGGTGTCTTTTTTAATTGCCAATTCACCCACGGTCGGGGAATACATCGCCTCGACCTCGGCCGCGGTTTTATCAACCACGTTCAAGTTATTGTCTTGGAATTGTTGCAACAGAATCATTGCCTGGTCCAAAGAATTTTCTATATCACGGAATTTTGTGAAACGGTCACTGCAAAAACACCGGCGATATGTTTCATTGGCGTTTGCACACATTTGATCCATACACGTTGCATACGATTCGCGACATTCGGCATATCCGCCACCAATCTTGCTAACATCATTATATACCGCGGTGGCACGGGCGGTCGCACTGCGCGCCACGCCTTTGGGGCCCGATGCAACTTTTGCACCCGCACGCGCATTTGTTGTGCCGGACTTGGTACTGCGCGCGCGCGCGGCCGGCACCGCACTGCGCGTAGAAGAATTTGCACGCGCATTCGTGGCATCAACCCTTACGGCGGTCAATGTTGTCGCACTGCGCCCACCATTGGCATTTACGCGCGTCGGCCCAATTATGCGGATACGTGTCGGTGACGCGGTCGCACGACGCGACTGGGTATCGGTCTTGACCTGACGCGGTGCAGATTCCGATTCGACCGCACGCGGATTGGGCGCCTGGACCGCATAGGACACACCGACAAAAACCGTTGCCAAAAAGGCACAAAACCAAGAAAAAATCTCTTTCGTCCTTAACACTTCACTCCCTTCGATTGCGATTATAGTAAAAATTCCAAATTTGAATCAACCTGTTTTTTTATTCTATACAGCAATTCACCGTTTTTTTGACCCAATCGCCCAATTTCTGGACGGCCGAGCGCGATTCAACCATTTCTTTTTTTACATCTTTTGATTTTTTCGCATCTTTGTCCATAACGGCGCCATAAAATTCAGGTTCCATTTCCTGAACCCCACTAAGGTCTATCATTTTCATATTCAATCCCCAGAACAGAGAATATAACTCATAAGCCTTTTCAAACATTTTGTATGCGTCTTTTTTATTTCCCGCGCCCAATGCCTTGGTTCCAACCTCGTACAGACGCATAGATGCCGCCAACAAATGTTTTGATATACACCAAACTTCGTTACCCTGTTTGCCGGATTTATCAACGACACGTTCCATCAATTCTTTGCGCATATTTCGCACAACGTTTATTAAATCGTAAAATCCCGGCTGTTTCGTTTTTGCACCACTGAAAAAGAAATGTTCTTCCAATGACACCAAGTTCATCAACGCAATCGACAAATCTTGGTCCGAAGACAAATCCAACGGATTCACTTTTTTGGATTCATCAACTTTTTTTACCATTTCTTCCAAAGACATTTTTTTCATTTGTTTTCTCCTTTTAACTTATGCGGCCAATTTGGCAACAATAAAACTGGCAATAAATAACATAACCAAGGCCAAGACAACCTTCTCGAATGGAAAATGTGCATGATTATTGTTGCGACGTTTCATAAATTCATATAACTTTTGCGACAGAATATAAATCGCCCCACCAACCATGGCCCAGAACAAAAACGCATCAATTATCCAATAACACTGATTATATGTTAAATGCTTGATATACAGCCCCGCAATCATTGAAAAAGACAATAATATTAAAATGATATCGCGACCCCAGAAATGCCAATTTTTCCTATCAAACCATTTGATAAGCCAATAACCCATCAAAACCAAAAATGCGCCAACCCAAATTGCAACCGCATTATCACAAACCCCAAGTTTTCTGGATATAGATAATGTTGCACCAATGGCAATCGTGCACACCGCACAGGCCGGGTTTGCGAAAGATTTTCCCGCCGCAAACATCCCCATTAAACCAACTAACAGTTTTTTCATTTCCTTTCCTTTTTGTTTATCAGTCTATTAAAAATCGTTTTATTTAGTCAACATGATTTTTTTACACCGCGCATATGCGCACTGCGCGCACGCGGATTTTTTTCAACCTCTTGTTTTGTGGGTGTTTGCGCGCGCATTAATTCAAATTTTGGTTGCGCCGTTTGCGGCATACGTGGGTCACCCGGCGCGGTCGTCCAATCACGAAAAGTATTTTTTACAATTCTATCTTCCAATGAATGAAAGGTCACACAAATGCATTTGCCGCCAATCTTTAATAAACCCGGCACCGCCGCCAACGCGCGTTGCAATTCGCCCATTTCATCATTTACGGCAATACGCAATGCCTGAAAGGTTGGGGCAATATCACGTGGATTATGAATCAAATCACGCAGTTCAAACGTAGTCTTGGGCATTTTTTGTTTTATTGCATTCGCAATCGCCACCGCCGGTTTAACATCACCATAATCGCGCAGGATTTTTGTTATATCAGCCACCGTCCATTGTTCAAACATTTCACAAACCGTTGGCCCATTTCCCGACATACGCATATCCAACGGCGCATCGGCACGAAAAGAAAACCCACGTTCCGGATTATCAATTTGCATTGAAGAAATTCCCAAATCGAAAACAATCGCATCAAATTTATCGGTCAATTCCGCCATTGCCGAAAAAGGTCGCGGCACAAATTCAAATTTTTCACCGAATTCGCGTTTTATAATTTTCGCATCGTCCGCTACATTCGGGTCGCGGTCAAATGCCACAACCGATGCGCCGGCATTCAAAAATGCACACGTGTATCCACCCGCACCAAACGTTGCATCCAAAATATGCGCACCACGAATATCACCCAAGGCATCCATAACCGAATCCAAAAGTACAGGTATATGTTTCATCATTCTATTTCCACCTTTATACCCAATCCTGTAAAATCTTTTATGGTGTTTTTGCCCAACTCTAATCCGCCACGTAATTCCACGGTTGTTTTCTTGCCGCCCGAATACAGGTTTAATGCAACCTTGGTTTTCCCGGCGCCCAGGGTACTTAAAGCCTTTTTCACATCCGCCAACACAGATTGCACCCGAATATCTAATGTAATCTTTTTCGCGATTCCCGCCACCCATTGCGCCAAGGGTATTATTGAATCAACAAAGACGGATACCCGGTCATCACGATTGGACAGGCGACCAGAAATTACAACCTCGGTTTCCGTGGCCAAAACCCCGGTCAAATTTGCCACCGCATCACCAAACGCAACCGCATCAATATTACCGAACCCATCGGATGCATTTATGGTTATCATTTCTTTACCGGTCTTGGTTCGCCGATGCGAATAAGAATTCACATTTGCGGCGATTCGCACATTTGCACGATCCGGCATTTCGGCCAATTTCGTACTGGTCGCCAAACGCGCCCGACTAATCAAATGTTTATATTGATCCAAGGGATGCGCCGATATATAAAAACCCAATGCTGACAATTCATTTTCCAATTTTTGACCGAACGTCCACGGTGTGGTTTTAACCAAATTCTTGGCCAAGCGATCTTCGGCAACATCGTCTTCAACCGTGTTTGCAAACAGCGATAACATATTTGCACTTTCTTTGGATTTTGCCGCATAGGATAAAATCATATCTGCATTCATAAATATTTCTGCACGATTTGGATTGATAGAATCCAACACACCAACCTTGGCAAAGGCCTCTAAAACACGCTTGTTTATTATCGGCGCACAACGTTTTGCAAAATCGGTTATGTTTTTGAATTTGCCCTTGGCGCGTTCTGCAATAATCGCATCGGTTGCCGCAACACCCACGCCCTTAATCGCCGCCAAAGCATAAATTATTTTACCGCCATCAACCGTGAACAAAGATTCACTTTTATTGATGTCCGGCGCAACGATTTGAATTCCAAAATTAGATTTTGCGTCATCAACAAACAACGCCAATTGGTCGGTATCGTTCATATTACTGGACATAGACGCCGCCAAAAATTCCGCCGGGAAATGCGCCTTAAGATACGCACATTGATTCGCGACAATAGAATAGGCGATGGCGTGCGATTTGTTAAATGCGTACTTTGCAAATTCTTTGAATTTTTCCCACAAATCTTTGGCGGCCGCTTCATCCAAAGTTCCTTCTTTTTTGCACCCGTCCAAAAATTTAACTTCCAATTTTGCCAACAAATCCAATTTCTTTTTACCCATTGCCTTGCGCACGGTATCGGATTCGCCGCGCGTGAATCCCGCCAAAGCACGCGTCAATTGCATAACCTGTTCTTGATAAACGATAATACCGTATGTTTCTTTTAATATCGGTTCTGCGCGCGGATGCACATATTCGATTTCTTCTTCGCCATGCATACGTGCAATAAATTGCGGAATAAATGCAATAGGGCCCGGCCGGTTTAGCGCATTCAATGCCGAAATTTCCAAGAAACTGGTCGGGTGCATTTTTTTAAGTGTCTGCTGCACAAACGGGGCATCGAATTGGAATATACCTTCGGTCATACCCGATTGCCACAACGCCAAAGTTTTTTCATCATCGGTTGGAATATCATCCAGATTTATATTTTGTTGATGCGTTTTTTGTATCAATTTTGTTGCATACTTTAACACAACCAAAGTTTCCAAACCCAAAAAGTCAAATTTTATCAACCCGGCCGATTCCAAATAATGTCCGTCAAATTGACACGAAGGCAACGGGTTCGCCGGGTCACGATAAACCGGTGCAATTTTGGTTGTTGGCCGGTCGCCAATAACAACCCCGCACGCGTGTTGCCCAAGGTTCCTGAACGAACCTTCCAATTCTTCTGCAATCGAAACAACCTTGGCCATATCTTCATCGGTGTTTAACACATTTTGAATTTCCCGCGATGTATCAACGGCATCTTTTAACTTCTTCGCCTCCATCGGTATCATTTTAGACAGTCGGTCCGATTTAGAATACGGTATTCCATAAACACGTCCAACATCACGAATTGCGCCGCGCGCCTGAAGACTGCCAAACGTGATAATACGACACACAGAATCATGCCCGTACTTATCGCAAATATATGCCAAAACTTGCTCGATACCGCTGGGTTCAAAATCAACGTCAAAATCCGGCATAGAAATACGGTCTGGGTTCAAGAATCGTTCAAACAACAAACCATACTTTAACGGATTTACATGCGTAATTCCCAACGACCACGCCACGATGGACCCCGCGCCCGAACCGCGTCCCGGCCCGGTTAAAATATCGTGTTTCCTGCACCAATCGATATAATCTGCAACAATAAGGAAATAACCCGGGAAACCCATCCCGATAATAACATCTAATTCATAATTTGCCTGTTCAAAATACGGGGCGGTGTCGTTGATATTATGCTGCTTCAACCGTTCGGTCAATCCATTCATGGTGTTATCGCGCAACATTTTACATTCGTCATCAAAATTATCACCAAAACGTGGCAACAACGGTTTTTCATGAACATTTACCAAGAACGCACAACGCCGCGCAACATTGACCGTATTTTCAATCGCCTCGGGCAAATCTGCGAATATATCAATCATTTCCGTTGAATTCTTAAAGTATTGTTCCGATGATTTTCGTGGTCTGTCCGGGTCAATAACTTTTGTTTGATTAAGAACACAACTTAACGCATCTGCGGCCTCGTAATCCGCCGCACCGGCAAAACACACATCATTTGTTGCAACAATTGGAATGTTCAAAGATTTGGCAATTTCTAAAAATGCCGGTTCTGTTTTTATCTCGGCATCTAATCCGTGGCGTTGAATTTCAATATAAAACCGGTCACCGAATATTTGAACAAAACGCTCGGCATAATTCCGCGCAAGGTTATCCTGGGCATTCAACACCGCCATACCAATTGGCCCGGTATGCGCACCCGACAAACAAATCACGCCACCCGAATGCGATTCCAATTCATCCAGGGTAATATATGGCCCCAAATGATGATTTTCGCCACGCATATACATAACACGGCTTAATTCACACAAATTCAAATATCCATCATGATTTTGCGCCAATAAAACAACCTTGGACAAAGAAGATGTGCGCAACATTTTTGGGTCGGCCGTATGATGGTTCAGTGTTATTTCCACACCAATAATTGGTTGAATGCCGGCGGACGGCATAACATCCGAAAACTCTGCACACCCCGACATCATATTCGTATCGGTCAACGCGCACGCGAACATATTATTTTCCAAACAAAGTTTTGGAATTTTTTTAACCTCTATGGTGCTGGCCCCAATAGACAGACGACTGTGCGTGCGAAGATGAATAAATGTTCCTTTCATACAACGCACACTAGCAAATTTTAACATCCAAGGCAATCACATATTTTGAAAAAATTCATTTTTTTACCAATTAAAAAGTCCCGGTTTTGCGGGACTTTTCAATTTATTTTAATTTGCCACAGCAATGTTTATATTTTAATCCCGAACCACACGGACATGGCGCATTGCGTCGGGCCTCGCCGGCGGCATTCAAGGATTGGTCATGTTCATTGCGTTGCTTTTCGGTTGCATCAACATCCGCACGCGTCAATTCCATACGGGAAATATACGCCACCGACATAATCTTGAAATTGTTGATAGTGTTTTTGAATAAACCCAATGCTTCACGCTTGTACTCATACAATGGATTCTTTTGTGCATATCCGCGCAAACCGATACCGGTCTGCAAATAATCCATCTGTTGCAGGTGTTGTTTCCACACAGAATCCAATGCACCCAACATCATTTGTCGTGATGCGGTCTGCATCATATCGGGTCCATATTTGTCGGCTTGATTTTGATACCGCTGCATCGCCAATCCCAACAAAGTATCATACGCCTTGCGGTCGGTAAGCGTTTCGTCTTTTTTCCAATTTTCCAAATCGGTAATATCCAATGCAAAAACACGAACCATTGCGTCATGAATGCCTTTGATATTCCAATCTGCGGGCTGGGCCCGTTCCGGAATATTATTCTCGCAGATTATTTCAACAACGTCCGCAATCATCTCGCGTGCCAAAGGTGTCAAATCATTCGATGTCATTAAATCGTCGCGCTGTTTATAGACAACGCCACGTTGTTCATTCATAACGTCATCATATTTTAACAGTTCTTTACGCGCCTCGAAATAACGGGCTTCAACGCGTTTTTGCGCTTTCTCTAATGCCTTGGTAATCCATGGATGTGTAATCGCTTCGCCCGGTTTTAACCCCAGTGTAGTCAGCATTCCCGACAAACGCGCCGCACCAAATATACGCATCAAATCATCATCCAACGCCAAAAAGAATTTTGAATCGCCCGGGTCACCTTGACGTCCGCTGCGGCCGCGCAACTGATTATCTATGCGCCGCGATTCATGGCGTTCGGTCCCAATCACATACAAACCACCGGCATCCAAAACAATCTTTTTATTTTTTTCGATTGTGTCGTATATCTCTTTCTTCTTGGCCTCGTAATCCGGTGCATCTTTGTCCAGGTCTGCAATTAAATCCTCGGCATTTCCACCAAGTTTAATATCGGTTCCACGTCCCGCCATATTTGTTGCAATGGTAATCGCGCCCGGCGCGCCCGCCTGGGCAACGATTTTCGCCTCAGATTGATGGTGTTTTGCATTTAATACCGCCGGATTCACGCCCAAGCGTTTGCGAACCACATCGGCCAATTCTTCGGATTTTTCAATTGAAACCGTGCCAACCAGGACCGGCTGATTCCGTTTCATACAATCGGCAATTTGATTGACAATCGCATCATATTTTTCATTTTTATTAAGGTAAATTTCATCATGATGATCCACACGCGCAACGGGGCGATTGGTTGGAATTGAAACCACGCGCAGTTTATAAATTTCATCGAATTCGGCGGCTTCGGTCATGGCGGTTCCGGTCATACCGGCCAAAGTTTCATACAAACGGAATAAATTCTGGTAAGAAATACTGGACACGGTTTGATTTTCCGGTTGAACCGTGACATGTTCTTTGGCCTCAATCGCCTGGTGCAGACCGCGCCCGAATCGCCGCCCCGTCATTACGCGCCCGGTAAATTCATCGACAATTAAAACCTCGCCATCACGCACAACATAGTTCACATTTTTCTGGAACAAATGATGCGCCAACAAAGATTGTTGAATATGCATAACCAACGCGGCATTTTCGGGGGCATACAGATTATCGCCAACCAATAAACCCGCGTCGCGCAACAATCGCGTCACAGAATCCACACCGCCCTCGGTCAAAGTGACGTGGCGGTCTTTTTCATCCTTTTTATAATCATCCGGGGCCAGTTTTGCCACCACCGCATCGACCTTGTTATACAATTCACTAATATCCTCGGACGGGCCAGAGATAATAAGTGGCGTGCGCGCTTCGTCAATCAAAATACTGTCCACTTCGTCAACAATACCAAAGAACAGGGGACGCAACACCTGTTGCGATTTTGAAAACTTCATATTGTCACGCAAATAATCAAACCCCAGTTCGGAATTCGTCACATACGTAATATCACACGCATATGCCGCGCGGCGTTCGTCATCGGTCATATCATGCTGAATAATCCCAACCGACAGACCCAAAAATTCATAAACTTGCCCCATCCATTTTGCGTCACGCGATGCCAAATAATCGTTCACAGTAATCAAATGCGCGCCTTTGCCATACAGTGCCTTAAGGTACAAAGCCAAAGTTGCAACCAATGTTTTACCTTCGCCGGTCTTCATTTCTGCAATTTGACCGTTGTTCAAAACCATACCCCCAATCATTTGAACATCAAAGTGCCGCAGGCCGATGGTTCTAATAGATGCCTCGCGCACGGCGGCAAACGCATCGGGCAAAATATTTTTTTCTTTTTCGCCCGCCGCAATACGCGCCCGCAGAACATCCGTTTGCGCGCGTAATTCTTCATCACTCATTGCGTGATATTTGGGTTCCAAATCATTTATCATTGATACGGTTTTATCATAAGATTTAACCAATCGGTCGTTCGCCGAACCCAATATTTTTTGAATAATATTCATAACCATAACTTTTCCTTGTCTTTTGTCAAATCTTGGTATAGCAAATTTTGTGTCTTGCGGTCAAGATACTTTATGATATAATACGTTTAGAAAAATAAACAAGCCACAATTAAAATTTTTATTTGCGATTGTGCATTTTCGGGGCAACAGGGGGGCGATAAAAAATGAAAGATCAAATAAAACAATTACAACCAACAAATATAACCAGCGAAGTTTTCGTAATATCACCCGCCCAGTTGGAATATCTGGCCGATGTGTTCAGCAAGAATTTTGCCGACACAATGAATATGCGAACATTTTCCGCCCGCATATACGAAGTCGCATTGGAATCATTACGCACCGCATTAAAATCCACCAAGAAAATGGGTGAAAAACAATAAATAATCCATTGACACAACGCAATTATTTTAAAAACCGACACAATCATTGTGCCGGCTTTTTTGTCCTGTTTTTTATGCCTTTTTTACCGGGTTCGACCCAATATTGCACGCGACATTCCAACCGTGTCAATAAACTTAATATGCTCTTCGCGTGATTTCGAATATGGATCACGATAAGGTTCATACCCCCAATCTGCAAAAATCGCGCTATCACACACGGTCATTCCTAATTTAGATATATCTAACGAATCCGCACATGGTATACTGGCGCCACCATAATTTTGATTAACGTTAATTCTGCCTTTTCCAAAAACTTTTGGGCTTATAAAGCGCTTCCTCAAACTGTCGCGTGGCGAATGAAAGGCATCCGGTGTCCAACCTGTTGTATAACCAGCGCCAACTTTCCATTTAAGTACTATACTATCACAACCTGGATGATTGGCATAAAACAATATAGTATCTCTGGTCGGATAACGTATCCCAGAATTGCCTGGTTTCACTAACAAAAATTCTACCTTACGCCCAGGAATAGTATCATAATTTCCAGGCTGTATCGTATCACCCGGCGTTGGTGGATTTGGAACAATTGTATCGCCGGGCACCACGGGTGTGATTGTATCACCGGGCGTTGGTGGCACAATGGTGTCGGTCGGCACATTCGGTGTTGGGGCCGGATTCGGTTCCGGAATCGGGTCTTTTTTACATGCACCCGCCAAACCCATCAACGCCGCAAGTATAAATATTTTCTGGTTTTTGTTCATATTTTATCCCTTTGCTATTCACCGACACTGTCATCATATACCGAATATGTTGTACCATTATATTTTAATCTTAATTTTTTGTTTATACCATCGGACATATTCTTTAATGTGGTTGACATATTGCCATAGAATACGTTATCACCGACCTTTACCCGCAAAGACGGCGTTGTCCGGAACGCTCCGCGCAGGTACAACCGGTTTTCACCCATATGCAAAACACGTCCACAATCGTCGGCTTCGTCCGCACCGGCACCATACCCAATGGTGGTCAGTCCCGTCGGGCACACATTGCACGCCAATGTGGAACCATACCCAACAAGTCCCCCGGCCGACCAATTACCAACGCCCGCATCCACACACGAACCACCCGCCACCGGCAAACACTGACCCGCCGGGCAACTGGTCTGGCACTGATTTTGAGCACTTAAACCGGCGTCACCCAAATCATAACCATCCGGGCAAGAATCAATATTACCCACATTCGGCCAATACACATTACCACCAATACAATACGAACCACCTGGGCATTCTGTCACGGCCGAATCTGTATTATTGACAATGTATGTCCCCGCGGTCACAGTCGAATAACATACCGTATTATCGGTCTTGTTACCGGCGGCACTTTTGGTGTACAAACCGCCACCCAAACCGCTGCATAAACTGCAGGTTGTTGTATCGTTTTTATAATAATTCGCAGCACAACTTGGTTTTTGAGCATAATACGTGGTTATCGTGGGTGCCGTCGTTGATGCCGGAATCGTACTGACCGTTGTTGCGTCTATGGTATTAAACTCGGACCATTTTGTGGCATTGGTGTATCCTGTCTGGGTCAAACCCGTTGTAAATGTTGGCAAAGTGCATGCGGTATTATAGAATAATTTTAACGTTGCATTTGTTGTGCCGATAGCCCTTGATGCAACCTTACATCCCGTGCCCGCATTTGCCGATATGGTTCCGCTGTATCCATTTTTGTTCAATGTTATTGATGCATAGCAACTGGTTGCGTCACCCGTTCCTGCGGCACTTTTGGGGTATGCGCCACCGGCCAAACCACTGCATGCCGTACATGTTGTATTATCGGGGGTATAATAATTAGCCTTGCACGTAGTTTTTCGCGCATAATATGTCGTCACCGCGGGCGTTGTGGTCACGGCATCAATTGTTGAAACCGCCGTTGCATTCAACGTGCTTTGTTCCGACCATGTGGTCGCATTGGTGTATCCTGTCTGGGTCAAACCCGTTGTAAATGTTGGCAAAGTGCATGCGGTATTATAGAATAACCTTAATGTTGCCGGATTTGTACCCGTGGATTTGGCTGCAACCGTGCATCCGGTACCGGCACCCGCGGCTATGGTTCCGCTAAATCCGTTTTTGTTCAATGTCACCGGATAATAACAACTGGTCTTGGCGGTGCAATCTGTTCCACCCAAACTGGTCCAACCTGTGGCAATCTCGGTCGCACATACTTTCAACCCTTGGTCGGTTCCATTATGCACGAAATTTCCACCCTCGCAATAATCACCAACCAAGCATGGTTGACATGTTGCGCTGGAACCTTGCAAATAATAACCCGGATCGCACGTTATCACATCCGCCGAACATACCGGTTGGTTATTCGTATCGTATGTCAAAGTATATCCCGAACCACATGACCAATTTGCGTAATATGTTATATCACCATGGGCGCGATTGCCAATTGTAATGGATTGACCGGCATTATAGCATGTTCCGGTTCCATTCGCGCCCGTGCACCAACCATTAAATGTGGCGTGTGCGGGTGGGGTCTGGTCCGCGTTGCTGATACTGGTGCCAACGGTATATGTATAATCCGCCGGCATAGACGCATTATTATTTACCGGACTGGTCGCATACATATATTCTATATCATATTGTTTTGGAGTATACATTGGGTAAACATAAAATACCGCATCCGAGAATCCAGTACACGCATCAGATGTATTGTCAATAATACACCAATCTGTACTGTCTGTATTACCCCACGTATTTACATCGGAACCGCCCAGGTGTACCAAAGTTTGTTCCAGTGACGTAAATTCTGCTGGAATCTTCCAACCGCCGAACGTAAAGCAATCTGTACAATAATCTGCATCGCCGGATGTTCCCCATACTTTGCGGCAACCGGTTTGATCACCATATGGATTGGCGGCCATTGTCACACTGTCGCCATAATGCACCGGATTTGTTGCGACCGGTGCCGTACCGGCAAAACTCCAGTTTGCACTTTCCGTGCCATCACTGCACAAATATTGCATTGTATAATCTTTCTGGGATTTACATGCATAGTACGTATTTGTTCCGTTTGGCACGGTATAGGACGTTGTTGTATCACTGCACGATGCGGACGTACCCCAACCGCCGGTGAATGTATATCCGGTTTGTTGCAATCCGCCGGCACTGCCAAACGGGCAAGATGTGTTATAATAACATGTGACGGATGCCGGGTCGGTTCCACTTGTTCCCTGAATCGTTCCCGAACCACCATTTTTGTTTAATGTGACGGTTTTATAGCAATCTGTGGCGGCGTCACTGCCGGCGGCGCTGGTGCTGTAACTGCTGGCGGCGCCGGTTGAACATGCGGTGATACCGCCGGTACCGTTATAATACACGACCGTGCCACCGGTACAGAAACTGTTTGCGGCGCATTGCGTTTCACCCGCACCCGCCGTTGCGACATAGTTCCCCGCCGTTGTGGTTAAATAGCACGCATCGATACTGGTTGACATTGCGGCACTGTCGGGATATGCAACCGGACAAGAATACAGACCAATTGTCGTTTCATATGTTCCCGATGAACACAATGGCATACTGGTCAGGCCCGGGCAATAACTGCCCGTCGGACACGGTTGCGCATCTTTATAATACATAAGGCTTGTCGTGGACGAAGAATTGCAATACGAAGCCGAATACAATTTTTCCGTACCATAATATCCCGGATTCAAAACTGTGTAATATTTCTGTACCCCGTTGCCAGAATCATATTTTCCTGTAACAGGATTATACTCTATTTGCGTATGATAGAATTTACCACGCTCGTTTGTCACAAAATAAATTGCCCTACATTTTGATATAGATGTTGCACCAGTGGCCGACCCCCATGAAATTGATATATCTGATACATTATAATAATTATCTGGATATGTTGTGCGCATTGTTGACGCGTCTGGGGTTGGACAATCCGCAATTTGCCCAACACTCGGCCAATACAATGTTGCAGATTCACAGTATTTCTTGACCGGGCATGTTGTCTGGGCGGTATCAGTATTTGCAACAACATATTTTCCCGCCGTTGTCGTTATATAGCATCCGGTTGAACCTGTGCCGCCGGCACTGGTTGCGTACAATCCACCACCCAGTGTAGAGCAGGCCGGACAAGAACTGGTTGTGGGGTGCGATGCGGATGCCGTGCCACCATAATAAACGTTCGTTGTTGTGTCGTCACTGAAACTGTTCGCGGCACAATTGGTCATACCCGCGCCGGCGGTCGCGACACGTTTCCCGGTCGTTAATGTTAAATAGCAATCGTTTATACTGCTTGCCCCGGCGTCACTGTACGGGTATTTACCATTTGTCGCGGTGCTGCACGATATAACCTGGCCATCATCGCAATAATTTCCCGGTGTACAATCACTCCACACCGCATACAATATTTTATCCATTACAAAGGTCCTGTTGGATGGCAATTGCGCATCTGGGCCAACATATTGCGTGCCGGTTCCCGCAGTGTTATCATAATAACCAACAAAGGTGTGTCCTGCATAACGCGGTAATGTAATTACGGTGTCACTCCATAATTCACCCGATGTCGAACCGGTACCGCCACTTTCGTTCACGCCCCAACCAACGCCATATTTTTCATACATATTTGCCGTACCGACCTGGGCGCCACCACCGGTATAATTATTATTGAAATCAAATGTAATATGGTAAACATTCGGCGTCCATTGGGCGGTTAAAGTCTTGGGTTCTGTATAGTTCCATGTGAACGTATCGCCACCACTCTTAATCAGGTTTGTCCCGGATATCGCCCAACCACCAAATGTATGTCCAATTATGACCGAGCATCCCGCTTCACTCAACCTTAATACCGTATATGTAGAATCATATGTCGCCGTATCCGTATAATCGGTCGCACCATCCGCATTGCAATCATATGTCACATTGTATGTGTTTGCTTCGAATCGAGCAAATATGGACGTGCTTTGGCCAAATGTCGTTGCCGTCACACCATTGGCCAATGTTCCATCGGCATTGATGTATTTGGTGGCATTCGAGCCCGAAGCAGACGAATAATATCCCAAGAATGTATATCCTGCCCGATGTGCCATTTGTTCCGCGGTCAACGGCACCCAATCGCCCGGTGTTTCTGTCGATGTCTGGGCCCATCCGGTGTTATATGTTTCATAAATCGCAGGCAATGTCCCATCATACCCTTCGGCCTCTAACATTATTGTATAACGATCCGGCACCCAATGCGCATAGACATCCGCATCCGCCGTAAAGAAATTTGCCATTTCTTGACTATCAAACGCATATCCACCGGTTGGCGACAAACCATCGGCACCAATATATTTGTTTCCACCATCTGCCGCGGTCCACAAACCGTCAAATGTATAATGCGGACGACCAAAATCTATACCGTTGTTATACGATTCGTTGGCAACCGCCTGCATAAATGTCACATAGTTATGACTAAGATAACCTGATTGCACACTGCTGCTGACCAGGCCATTGGCGGGCCACGGTGTAAAGGCCGTATAATTTGCATCCGGACTTTTGGTAAACAAGAACGGCCAAACAGGTTCCACATTACCATTATTAGATACAGGCAATGGTACTGCGCTTATATCGCTGCCCGTGGAATTGATGGCAATGGTGTTATACGAACTTCCAAAACTGTATGTACCAACCGTCCCAGATTGCCCCAGGTTAAACTGTTCCAAACATGCGTTTCCACCATTACCATGGCAATTTATAATATAACGAATCGGGGCGCACGAACCCGCCGGAATTTGTCCGCCACCCGATGGATACAAAAAACTGTCTACTGCATAGTTATATTTTCGGTACCCGGTTGCGCAAGACCAACTGGCATAGTATGCCTTGTTGTCGGTTTCTGTTGTTCCAATAACATGCGGATTTGTTGTCGGTTGGCACCCAGAAAGCGTACCTGTTGTCGCATTGCGTGTTGTACACCAACCATTAAACACCGAATATGCCTTGGTTGGAACCGCATTTATTGTTGCACCCGTACCATATGTATAACTGGTCGGGTTCAATCCCGTCAATACGGTCGTACCATCTTCATCGTAATACGTTATCGTATATGTTCTGGCGGTCCAATTAACACTTAGCGTTTTGTTTGCCGCATATGGCCACGGATTTACCACCGCCTCGGATGCATAGTTAACAACCGGCGATGTCCCCGAAACATCCCAACCGTTCGCCGTATAACCACCCCGGGTACACGCGTCCGTAGAAATCAATTGAATCGAACCACCATAGGTCACATTTTGCGTTGACGGCGAACCGGTTCCACCGTTACAGTCATATGTTATCGTATATGTTATTGGTGTGAACGAAGCGTTTATCTCGCTGCCCGATGTCAGGTTCCACACAAATGTCCCGTTTGGTTGATATGTTGTCGTATTCGCATCAATGGTCCAACCGGCAAATTCATACCCCATCGGCGCGGAACATACCGTATTTGCCGGGAATGTCAGTGTTTCGCCATAATCTATACTTGTCGGGAACGATGCGCCGGACGGCGTCCCGGTTCCATCGCCACAACCCCAGGTCAGGTTATATGTGTCTGCCTCCCACTGGGCACGCAGATGCGTATGTGCGGCATACGGCCACAGGGCATTGTTGCCACCATATTGCCCGGGCGATAAAATTGTATTGGTCGCACCAACCTTCCATCCGGTAAAATGATACCCCGTTGGCGCAGTGCATCCGGCGACCGCGACAGTTGCCGGGCGCACCGTATCACGATTTGAATAATCAACGGTTTGATCCAATGAAACCGTACTTGTTGTATCATCGCAATAATAATAAATATGATATATACTGCGTCCACCGGATGCCTGGAATGTGCAATTACCTTGTTTTGGCCATGTCCAAGATCCTGCACCGGCGGAGCCACCACCCAAGGCAGCCCCATTATTGGCATCAACACAGTAATAATTCCATTCCTGTGCCGGCGAAGCAATCCAACCCGCGTCCGGATAATTATTTGTACACACAGATGGCGATGGCAGGGTAATCGTCTGCTGATACGCGATATCCGTTATATCGTCTGGCGCGGTTCCACTGTACACATATGGCGAAAATGCGTTATTTTCGCATGTAAATGTCGCCGTATATGTATCATCGTCATATTGTGCAACAAACGCGCCACCGGCCGCGGCCGTCACATCGTATGGCCACCGCCAACCATTTGTTGGCGTGGTGCTTTCCGCCCATACCTCATTTGACACAGGTTCCAACCACCCGACAAAATGCTTATTCGCCGGTAGCGTACATGTATTTGCCGCGGTTGTCCATCCACCATTATGATAATATGTATTTCCGGATGCCGGCGGCGTTCCGGACCCGGCACCACAGGAATATTCATAATTGAAATAATTTGGCGCATACCACACATTAAATGTGCGATTTCCCCAACCAGAATCCCATGTTATCGTGTCACCCGCATCATGAGTTTCTACAAAACTGCCATTTACAACATAACCCCACAAAAATGGACTATATCCCGCATTACCCCACGAACAGTTTGAAAGTGATGGGAATGTTAATGTTTCGCCATCATGTATCTGAACTGTTGCCGGGCTTGGGGTTCCCGAACCATCACCAGCCTGATTCTGACACGAGAATGTGACAGTATTCACAGTCAACCAATCCGCATACAGCATATCAATTTCGCCATCGTGCATCGCCTGCAGAATTGCAGATGGCACTGTTGCAAATGTTCTGTCCGAATTTATAATTTTTGTTCCATTACCACCGGTTTGTGTCCAATATCCATTGAACACATATCCAGATTTTGTCGGGGCCGTTGTAATTTGTGTAATTGTTGTTCCACCACTGGTCGCCGACCATCCATTTGAAATACTATAATACAACGGTGTCGGGGCACCGGCGGTTGTAGCGTTTTGATCATCCAGCGCAATTTGATATGTTTTTTCACTATAACGCGCATATATGGTTGTTGGCTCAGTAACAGTGGTCGTAATAAATTGCCCACTAGCATCCACAACCTGGGTTCCACCAGATGTCGCGGTAGTCCAATATCCCAGAAAATCATATCCATATTTAACCGGAATCGGCGACACAGTTGCCTCAATCGTTGCGTTCGAATCGGAATACCAACCGTCGCTTGTAACATAATAAACCGTATTCGGGGCGGGGCTGTTATCGGGTGAACCGTGATTTAATGTCACGGTATTTATGTCCATAACATATCCCGAAACATCCAAATCATCGGTATAATTATATGTTATAATATCCCCCGGTTGCCATAGATTTGCATTGCCTTCCCCGTAATCCCAACCAATAAATTTTTTACCACTTGCCAAAGAACACCCAACCTGGGCACGGGTTTTAACAACATATGTTTGACCATATGTCACAGTATCCGTGGCGGCCGGTGTACCCAATTCATATTCTTCTTTGTCACAATAGTATTTAACAATATAAGTATTTGCAACCCACTGGGCATACAACGTTTGTGCACCGGTCTTGTCCCAATTGCGTGCAGAACTTAGGTCGGCATAATAATATTGTGTCCCACCGGACGTGGCATCAAAGTACCCATTAAAATGGTGCCCGGTTGGCGCGGTTGGGGCACATGACAGTGTCGGCATCTGTGCGCCATATGTCGCCGTCACCGATGTTGTCGCGCACGCCGTTCCACCATTTGCATTCAATGTCACGGTTGATTGTTGACCAACCCAGCAGGCATACCAACGCTGACTGGCATCGTATGACGGGCTTGCCAAAATATTACCATTGGCATCAATCATTTGGGTTCCGGAACATGATGTCGCGCCATCGGCCGTCTTTCCTGTCCAATAACCGTTAAACACATGATTGGTATAGGTCGGTTGGGTCAAACCCGCACCGCCAGAAGAAGTTGAATTAAATATAGATGATGTAATTTGATATGTTCCACCGCTATCACGATACCAACCTATATTCTGCCTTTCATATATCAACAAATTTGAACCCGTTCCACCATTTGGATATAATGTCACGGTGTAAATAGTGCCGGAATTTTGCGTCCATTGTGCGGTCACCGTTGTGTTTGCACTAAGGTTCACCAAAATATTTCCGCTTGCATCCGACCACTGGGTCGAACCAGTATAATGTCCACCATACGTATAACCGCCCTTTGTAGGTGGTGTAAAATGCGTGACGGTTGTTGCATTGCACGATTGTGATAATTTATATCCACTGCAGTTCGAAATCGCGGAATTCGTATTTCGATATAAATATCGCAAACGCCCACCATTATATTGTGAATAATTTGTGGGACTGTTATCATCAAATGTGACGGTTATCCATGTCGGATTTTGCGTAGCCGCCGTCCAATACGCATAAATTGTGGCGTTTGATGTTAGGGCCGTCAGTGCCGCCGTTGTATAAAGGAAATTTCCATCCGAATCGATAACGCGCGTTCCGGTTCCATTTTGTCCGGTCCAATATCCACCAAATGTATAATTCGTCTTTTGTGGCACGGTCGTCATGGCATAAATCGGTGTGGTTGCCCCCGAATTGGAATACCATCCGGTTCCATACTTCAAGTATACCGTTGATGGGGCGGGAGAATTTGTGGGACTGCCGTGATTCAGTGTCACCGTATAAACCTTGGGTGTCCATTTGGCGTAAACGGTTTGATTTCCCGACACACTGTACTGTATCACACCACTGGAATTCGCCCATTGCCATCCGCCACCATTCGTTTGCGTGTAATGTCCGCCATATGTATATCCCGTCTTGGTTGGTGGGGTAAAAGAAGTAATATTTAGCGCGGTACACGATTGGCCCGTTCGATACCCACCACAATTGCTCAAACTGTTGTTCGTATTTATATATAATGTGGAATATTGGGAATTTGTCGTCGCAGATTGATCATTTATTGTCACCGTCGCCCATGTGGGACTGTTCGATGTCCAATATGCATAGATTGTTGTTGGGGATGCATTGCCTAATGTATTATAAACGGTCGCGGCATTAATTAAATTACCACTTGAATCGATAATCTGGGTACCCGAACCATTTTGTTCGGTATAATATCCACCAAACGCGTACCCCGAACGCGTTGGCAAGTTGTACATCTGGGTCACTACATCATTGTTGGAACATCCAATTCTCCACGTATACGGGGAACTTTTGTCAACCTCCATATAATCACGTGCCCAATCATCATGATTTGCAAAAGTCACCGTCACTTCGTTATTATTGCTATAAATATACCTCACAACATTAGAGCAACCACCATTATACAACAACCCGCCCGAACCCCCGGCATCATCCAAAACAATAGATGGCGGATAATATGCATACCAACACGCATACAATGTGGTATTGGCATTAAAGGACACTTGGACAGAGCCGGTATGATCTATAACCTGGGTTCCGCTGCAACCCCGCGCGGTGTAATGTCCACCATAACCATAACCCGGTTTATACGGCAGGGAAGATAACTGTGTGACCGAACCAATTGCCCACGAATGCGGGACACTGGCCACTTTGGCGCCGTCATCGTTCAATGTGTAATAATAACTGGAAGTACTTGCGGCATAAATGCGCACCCCCGCGAAACATGCCGCAATAACCATAAAAAATACGCAGATTTTCCTCAAAAAACCAGACATAAAATCTCCAATCCTTCCTTTGCTTGTAATCTAATCTTAGGAAAAATCAATTTTGCCTGTCAACAGTTAAATTTATTTTTATGTACAAAAAAACAGCCTTGCATTTCAATTTCAATCATATAAAATTATCGCAACAGTCGAACAAAGCATAGCCGTCACAATCGTGGCGGAGGAAAGTCCGGACTGCGCGGGACGGCACACCGGTTAACGACCGGGCGGGGAAACCCGACGATTAGAGCAACAGTGACGAAGCAGGTTTAACCTGAGTGAAACGGGCAATCTCTGTGCGCAGCAACTTCAAATAGGCCCCCAATGATTTGTCCCGAATCGGGGGCGGGTAGAGGGCTTGACACTTTGTGGTAACACATTGTGCAGATTAATTATGCTTGCCACCCAATGTTTGGTGATGAACGCGCCGGAACATCACTGAGTTTGGGCGGTACAGAATCCGGCTTATCGTTCGACCGGTACGGCAATACGTCCCCGCAAGGGGGCGTTTTTAGTGGTTATTGCAAGTGGACAGTGGCTAATTAATGGTTCCTGGAATAAGTTCGTTATTATGAAATTATGCCAGATTCTACTAACCACTAACACTATCCACTAACCACTAATACCCTACATCACCGCCCCGGTTGTGGGATAGAATGTCAATTGAATCTTTTGCCATTTATCATATTCATTTGCCGGCAACATTCGTAATGGTTGGCAAACATTTATCGCACTGCGTATGGTTTCCAAAACATATGCAAATGCCGAATCGGTATCGGCACGCGCCGCCGATTCGAACCAAACATCGGCCACCGTTCCATTTTGCCGCATTGTCAAATGCGCAACCGCACGTATTCCATCCAATCCCGGTCGCGACGTATCAATGTTCCAACAACGCGTCATCGCCACACGCAACGCATCAACAACCGACACAGTCAGTGTCCGGTCCAATGACACAACATTTCGATTCACCCGCACAACCGTCTTGGTTTTCGGCGCAGAAACTTCATCTGGATTTTTTTCATCCGGCTTTGCGGTATCCTTTTTACTTTTTTCTTCGTCCGCAACCAACGTCGTAGATTTTATTTCTTCGCTTTGATTTTGCGCGGCATTTTGTTCCGGTTGTTTTTTATTTTCCGCGTCCTGCGGCCTGGTTTTATCAACTTCGTTCACATTTGTATTATACAGCACCGTTTCATCCCCGGTGACGCGCACACTGTTCAAATCTATCATTGTTATTTGAATTCTGTCGGGGGCAATAAAACGTTCAAACCGGTCAAAGACAACGTCCGCCATCAAAACAATGACACCCAAAACAACCAAGTGCCCCAATATTGAAAACCCAAAATTTTCCGCCAAAAAATGGTTAAATTTGCCCATTTTTATTTATCCAATTTTGTCCGCAACCCCACACGTTCAAAACCCGCGGTCTTTAATTTTCCCATAACCGCCATAACCGCACCATAATCCGCGCGCCGGTCACCATTTATCACAATGGCCAGGTTAGAATTTTCACCCCGCATCGCCACCGCGCGTTTAATCACATCATCCAGCGGCAATTGGGTCGTACCAATATAATAACGCCCGGCCGAATCGACACTGATTTGCATTGCGTGGTCTGTACCGGTCAAAACCGTTGTTCCGGCATTCGGCAAATCCAAATCTATACCATTGGTCATCATCGGTGTCGTCACCATAAACACCGCCAACAACACCGTCATAACATCAATCATTGGCGTAAGCGAAAGGCTGGCATCCGTAATCCTGCGGCGTGTCCGTGACATTTTATTTTCCCCCAATTTTTTCATATAAATCATCGGCACGTTTGGAAAAAACCTGGTGCGCGATTGCCGCAGGTATTGCCACAACCAACCCCAACGCCGTTGTTCCCAATGCAATCGCCAAACCCGGCGCAATTACGCCGATGCTGACCGATTGGTTTGCGCCAATGGACGCAAAAGAATCCATAACCCCCCAAACCGTTCCAAACAATCCAATAAATGGCGAAACATATGCGCACATCGCCAAAAACCAAAGATTTTTATCGAATGGACGAATCGCTTCATCGGGATTTCCGCTTATCTTTTTATGGCGCACCCCATGAAAAAGTCGAATTTTTTCAATAATCACCGCCCACGACATAACACTAAATACCACCAAAGTAATAGATGCAACCGCCGTAACGACATCGCTTGTGAACAATCTCCACAAAGAAAACGCATTCATTTTTATTCCTTACCTTAAAATTAAAAACATTTAATTCAACCGTGATGTAATATCGCCGGGGATACTTTTTAATTTCATATCTGCGCCAATATACGCCACAGTTATGTGCATTATAGCACAAATTGCATCACCATGCACGAACTTTTGTTCTAAATCCATAGAAACCGCGCCAACCGCGGTTATTGTCGTTTCCACCATAAAATCGTCCGCCAATTTTAACGGTGACATATATTTTATGTCTAATTTTTTAACCACAAATCCCAAATCAGTGTCCGGCACGGATATTCCACGCATCATATTCATCCGCGCACGTTCGGCAACCTCGATATAACGCCCATGATACATTATTCCACCCGCATCGGTGTCGGCATAGGCAACCGAAAAATTAAATTTATATGTTTTCATGATTATTTCTCCAATCCCATATGACGATATCCTGCATCGGTAACGATTCTCCCACGCGGGGTGCGCTGAATCAAACCCAATTGCATTAGATATGGTTCAATAACGTCTTCAATAGTGTCCGCCGGTTCAGACAACGCCGCCGACAAATTATCAATTCCAACCGGGCCGCCCGCATAGTGCATTATAATCGCATTCAAATAATCCCGGTCAATTTGATCCAACCCAGACGCATCAATATGCAATTGTTCCAATGTTGTCTTTATCACGTCCGCCGTGATTATCCCGGAACCCATTGCCGCGGCAAAATCCCGCGCACGTTTTAACAAACGGTTGGCAATACGCGGTGTTCCACGTGAACTTTTTGCCAATGCCAAGGCCCCGGCATCGTCAATTTCTGTTCCCAAAATCCCCGCACTGCGCCGAATAATTTTCGCCAAATCCGCGGGGGGGTAAAAACTAAGCCGCAAATCAATTCCAAAGCGATCGCGCAACGGATTCGACAACAACCCCGTCCGCGTTGTTGCACCAACCAATGTGAACGGCGGTAAATCGATTCGAACACTTTTTGCGGACGGACCTTCGCCCAACATAATGTCCAATTTGAAATCTTCCATTGCGGAATACAGAACTTCTTCTATGGCGGTCGGCAAACGATGAATTTCATCAATAAACAAAACATCCATCGGTTCCAACGCCGTCAATATCGCCGCCAAATCGCCTTGCTTGGTCAACATTGGCGCCGATGTCGCCCGAAAATTTGCGCCCAATTCATTTGCCACTATGTGGGCCAGGGTGGTTTTACCCAACCCCGGCGGCCCATACAGCAACACGTGGTCCATCGGTTCACCGCGCGACCGCGCACCCGATATAAACACCGACAAATTCTGCTTTAACGCATCGTGACCGATAAAGTCCGCCAAGGTCTTGGGGCGAATGCTTGCCGCCATTTCATCGGGTATATTTGGGTCCATAAATCTGTTTGTTTTGTCCATTTGTTATCCAATTTATTCTTATAATAATTTGGTATCTGCGTTTTCGCGTCCCACATATGCCTTAAGGTCGTTATACAATTGGCGTAAATCGGCCGGCGCACCATATGTTTCATTTGCACCCTTGATGCGGATAGTTTCCAAATCAATCTGGGCCTGTTTCTTTAACACCTGGGTCAAATGGGTCGAAAACATCTTGGCGTCTTCTGATTCTTCGGCACCTTGAAGCAACAGACCACGATTTGGACGCGGCGACAGGAACGCAAAATCCGACACAGACGCATCCGGCGACACAAGGGCAAATCCAGACACTTCGGGCCGGCGCATCAATGTTTGCAAAACGTACCAAGCGCCCAATTGATGCCCCGCCAACCATATTTTATCACTGTCTTCATTATGATTCTGTATCCAATCTATGACCGTTGCAATATCCAACATATTGTCCGCCGTTGTGCCAAGTGCGCCTTCGCTATCGCCGACGCCACGATAATTAAAGCGCACAACCGAAAACCCAATATCCATAAACGCACGAAACATCGCATAAGATATTCTGTCGTTCATATGATGCTTTTGCCGCGGGTTGCCCGACAACACGACCGCCAATGGTGCACCTTCGGTCAAAGATTTGTGATAAACCGCGTGCAATTTTCCCGCATCCCCAGATATAATAATGTCAACCATAACACACCTTTCCAATTTTGTTCAATATATTATAGTATGTTTTATAGAACAAACCACAACTAATTTTCAATAAAAATTTTTGCTTTGACACGAATGGCCATAATGTTTTAGAATAACACCATAAAAGTATCAAGGGAAGGGCAATAAAATGAAAAATTCAACTTTAACGGCGGCCTTGGGCGTAATTGTCGCGACAAATGCGTTTGGCGCAACCCAATATATTGAAGAAAGTTTTCAAACAATTTATACCGAAACCCCGGTTCAATCATATTATGCATACCCGGATGACCCAAACTTTGTCCCCGAAAGTGAATTTATGCAACGCGCAGACAGTTTGAATTACGACCAAAATATAATCGATGCCCGCGAAGCGGAAAGCATGGCACACCCCGGCGTTATGTTTGCCGAACGTCCAATGGTTGTGTGCCGCAATTTTGGTTGTACGCGGCTGAATGACAAAATCACACGTACGTTTTTATTTAACAGCCTGGTCAACACATTTATGATGAACGCGCATTCCCGTCTATATATTTGCGAGGCCGATCCATTTTCACGCGACTGTCTGCAATCGGGCATTTCGTTCCCGGTTCGGGCCGGTATTGCGAACGCGCTTATTAAAATACCCAAGGCCACCATTTCCCAGGTAAACGTTTCAACCGGTCTTTCGCGTGCAACGGTGAATATGACGTACGAATTGTTGGTAAATGGTATAAGCCGTGTTTGCGAACCCACGATTATGGATATTGTCATACCGAACAATTCATCGGCAACATTGTCGAATCGGGAATTTACATGCAATATGACCAGTGACGGTTTCAGTAATGTTTCATTATTGGTGAACTTGGATTATATAGATTTGGATTATGGCATTTTGGGCGGGTACTATTCTTTGGGGACCCAGGGCCCAACCGCCGGTGGCGGAACGGGTTATGCGTTGTTCAAGACCGAATTTACAACGGGTGGTATGCAATTCCGTGCGGCGGTTGACGAAAACGACAACCTTATTCAAACGATTCAACCCGGTGAATATGCGGTTGAACCGTTGCGGAAATAATTCACAGATTTAATGTGTTGGGCTTGAAATCGGCATAAAAAACGCCTAGAATAAGACAAAAGGCCCGAATATGAACAAAACTGTTCTTGTTATTGATGACGATGATATGTTGCGCACGACGCTTGCGCGGGGATTGCGCGCGAACGGTTTTAATGTTTTGACTGCGGGTTGCGCCAATGACGGGGGCGAAATATTGGGGCGCATTTTGGTTGACGCAATTATTCTGGACCGTATGATGACGGATATGGACGGTTTAACGTTCCTTAAAAAACTGCGGGCGGCGGGCAACAACACGCCGACGATTATACTGACCGCGATGGGGGGTGCGGAAAATGCCATCGAAGGTCTTGTCGGTGGCGCGGATGATTATTTGGCCAAACCGTTTCAATTGCGTGAATTGATATTGCGCATAAATAATATTACGCGCCACGCCCGGGGCACCACACCCAAAATGCCCGATGGATTGGCCTTGATTGATAACGAATTTTTTGTTCAATCGCCAAATGGGGAAACACGCATATTGGCGCTGTCGGGCGAAGAAAAGAAATTGTTATTAAATTTGACCTGCCCGGTTGGCAATATTGTGGCGGCGGCCCCAATGGTTGCAAAACGCTTGCGCAACAAATTAAATAGTGTATTATCACATCTGGACATTGTGACCATACGCAGTCGTGGTTACAAATTGGTATGTTCAAATCCGGACTGCACAACAAAGGCAGAATAGACGTATGAGATTGATTCCACGCAGTTTTTTCTGGCGTACGATTTTATTGATATTGGTTCCACTGGTCGTGGCCCAGGTTATTATTGCCAACGTATTTTTTGGTAATCACTGGGCGCGGGTGCATGCGACTTTGGCGCGCACATTGGCCGGCGAAGTGACAACAATGATGAATTTTATGGACGCCGGCAACACCGGTGCGGCACAAACAATGGCGACCGATGTCGGCATAAATTTCTCGGTTCACGACAAATTGAACCGCCCAAAGCACAGCGATAACGCCTCGCGCGAGGCTGGATTACTTGCGCACGAATTGTCCAATCGGGTAAAAAGACGCGCGAATATATATATTGATCGTGCTTCGCGCCTTATCTATATTGATATTCCAACGCGGGACGGCAAAATTGCAACATTCGGGACAAGTCTTTATCGCATTTATTCTACCAGTACCGAAGTATTTATAATATGGCTGATTGGTGCGATTTTAATCGTTTCGATTTTGGTTTCGCCGTTTATCATATTGCATAATCGCAGCATTCGGCGCATTGCACATGCGGCAAATCGTTTCGGGCGTGGACTGGATGCGCCGGGATTCCAACCGACCGGTTCGCGCGAAATACGCGAGGCCGCAACCGCAATGATAACAATGAAAGAACGATTGGACCGATACAACCGCACCCGCACAGATATGTTAAACGCGGTCAGTCACGATTTGAAATCACCACTTGCCCGGATGCGTCTTGCAATTGAAACCGACACCGCGGACAAAAACGCATTATTGACCGACATTGATCGTATGAGTGCGATGATAAGTGGATATTTGGCATTTGCACGTGGCGAAATGCCGGAAATAGAACAGTCCACCGAATTGCCACCAATGTTGTTGCGCATCGCGCGTGACGCGGCACCGGACAAACGTATTATAACCGAATTTCCGGACACCCCGGTTCAATTCTATGCGCGCCCAATGGCATTGGCACGTGCGTTTGGAAACATAATCGAAAACGCCGCACGTTATGCGAACAAGATTATCAAAATAACCGAAACAGACACCGCGGGCGAAACAACCATTATCATAGAAGATGATGGCCCCGGCATTCCGGACGATAAAAAGGCCGATGCGATGCGCCCATTTGTCCGCTTGGACGATGCGCGCGCGGCGGATACCGGCGGAACGGGTTTGGGTTTGTCCATTGCCAAAACGGCGATAGAAAACCACGGCGGCCAAATATTCTTGGAAGACAGTGAACTGGGTGGTCTGCGCGTGCGCGTGGTATTGCCGGTTTAATAAAAATCACGGGGTTAAAAATGAATCTTTATAAATATGTATCTGAAAAAATCAACGAAAAATTGGGATTTGATGCAAAACTGGAAATTCCGCGCAACCGTGAATTCGGTGATTTTTCGACCAACGCGGCAATGGTTATGGCACGATCGGCCGGCAAAAATCCACGTGAATTGGCAACCGATATTTTACCAAAAATTCAAGAATTGGATTTTGTGGAATCTGCATCTATTGCGGGGCCGGGTTTTATAAACCTTAAAATCCGTGATGATTTTTTGTGGCGCGCCGCACACACCGCCGCAAGCATAACACCCGCGGCCACGCCGTTGGTCATAGATATGGACTATGGCGCATATAACGTTGCAAAATCACTGCACATTGGGCATATGCGAACATCAATTGTTGGAGATGTATTGTACCGTTTGGGCCGTGCATTGGGACACAAAATGATTTCTTATAATCATATCGGCGATTGGGGCCGTCCAATGGGATTGGTTATTGCATGGATTGAAAAATTACACCCCGATTGGCCATTTTTTGGGGTGAATTTCGACCCACGGGGCGATTATTCAAAATATACAATTGACCCACGCGAATTGGACACATATTACCCAAAGGCCAGTGCACTTGCCAAAGAAGACGAGGCATTCTTGGCACACGCGCAACAAATTACCGCAGAATTACAGAATGGCCATGCTGGATATACCGCACTGTACAACATATTTTTACCAATAGCATTGGCATCAATGGACCGCACAATTAAATCATTGAACATTGTTCCGTTTGATAATGATTTGGGTGAACGCAACGCGGCGAAATATACCAAAGACGTGGAAAAAATTCTGCGCGACAAAAATTTACTGGAACCCAGTGATGGCGCCGAAGTTGTTGTTGTAAAACGTGATGAAGATAAAAAGCCTATGCCACCGGTTATGTTCTATAATTCGCGTGGCGCGGTCACATATGATGCAACCGACATTATGGCATTGTATTATCGCAAAAAGACGGACAATCCGGACAAAGTAATTTATTTAACGGACAAACGCCAATCGTTGCACTTTGAACAATTGTTCCGTGTTGCCGAATTGTTAAAGATGTTCCCGGCCGATGCGTTGGAACACATTGGTTACGGCACAATAAACGGCGCGGACGGTAAACCGTTCAAAACGCGTGACGGAAATGTTGCCGAATTGAACGACATTATCGAAATGGTCGGCGTGGCGGCGCGCGAACGCGTGGCGGAATCCGGCAAAAAACTGGACGATGAAACGATTGATATGATTGCGTTGGCGGCATTAAAGTTCAACGATTTGTCGCACGACCTGCGTGCGGACTATATATTTGACCCGGCCCAAATCACTTCGTTCGAAGGGCGCACCGGCCCATACATTTTATACACGGCGGTCCGGTTAAATTCTGTTTTGCGGCGCGCGGGCAAATTCGCCACGCCGGACACCGCGAAATTCGAATCGGATGAACGCAATTTGATTATGGAATTACTGGATTTCGACCGTACGGTTCAATCGGCATTTGATTCACGTGCCACGGACTTGGTTGCAAACTATACATACGATTTGTGCCAATTGATAAATACGTTCTATCACAATTGCCCGATATTGCGCGAAGACATTCCGGCGGACACGCGTGCAACACGCTTAACACTGGTCCAAATTGCCACAGATGTTTTGACCAAGGCACTGGATTTAATGGGGTTAAAAATTCCAAACGAAATGTAAGGTTGAAATCATAACACGTATCAATAAAATGATACGTGTTTTTTTCTTGTTCAAAAATCCCAAATTTGATAGAATAGGGCATAAGGGACCAACAAGAGATGAGAAATTTTTTATTTGCCTTTCTTATCACATTATATGCCGTGCCATCCGTTGCCGATTGTGCATATGGCGTTCTAAAAAAAGAATTGCCCGCAGGGGTGAAAACTGGTCCGGACACAAAATATATACAAGACGAATATACAATATTGCATCCCGATGATGACGATAAAATAAGATACTTACAATGTGGCCCCAATGGCGCAACCAATGATAGTTTTGTTTATTGCTCTAACGACAGCCAAGTGTTGGGCGGGGACGGTGATATTTATCAATGCCAAAACAACAAATGGATAAAATTAGACGATTCACAATTTGAAGATTGCGATTTCGATAACATAATGGACCGCAGCACTTCAAGCGGAAGTTATCTTATAGCCGATAAAAATCAATTAGATTATATTTTCTTTCCAAATTATGACGAATACCACAAGATACAAACCAATGATATTTGCAAGGTGGCCTTGACCAAATATTACGCCGAAGAAGACAATTGTATGTTTCAAGGCGGCGAATTTCTATTTGTAGATGAGGTTTGTAACACCAGTGATGCCCATTCCATTAGTGTTGTTGTTAAAAATACAGATGGCGAATTTCTATCGGGCGTATCATTTACATACCCCCAAATGAATTTACCGGAAAACCAAAACAAAAATATTGCAACTGAATCCGGCAACACTTATACAATGACTATTGGGGAATATGCGAACCTTACACAAATAAAAATTTCCAAAGAAGGTTACATTTCACAGATTTTGACCATCAAACAGATTCAAGATGAAAAAGACAATATCATAATATTGGATACAACAGGGAATAATCTTGGGCAAACTGATTCTGAAATATCACCAAATATGTCCAGACAAGTTGCGCAAACTCAGAAGCAACAAAATGCCCAACCTATACCGCAAACCACCAGTTCCACAAGCACAGAATATGAAAACATCCAAGAAACAGATTTAGACCAAAAACTGGCCGATGCGCAAAGTGCATTAGATGCGGCCCGGGAAAAAGAAAACAGTTGGGCAAATCGTGCTGTATCGGGGGCATCAACCGCGGCAACGGGAATCGGCGCAATGCAGGCGGCATCGGCAATTGCCGAACAACGGGCGGACGCCACGGCGGAAAAACAAATGCGTGACTATCTGGCCACTTTCAAATGTGAACATGGTGGTGGCCAAGAATTTAATGCGGGCAATGAAGAAATAACTTTGCCGGGCGGTAATGAATTGTTGGAATACTATACAGAATATAAAACTTTGGCGGATAATTTGAAAACAACCAAGACGGCATTGGGACTGCGCAATGGCATCGAAAGCGAAACATTATATGACCGCGCAGAATCGGGACTCTATCAATATGCAACCGCGGAAAGAAAAAGTGGTGGTGAAATATCCCTGGCGCGCGCATTAAGTGACGAAACGAGTGAAGACGCCGCGCGTTGGGCCGAACAAAAAGAACAAACCGCAAAACAATTAAAGACCGGTGCAATTGTTGCCGGCGCCGGTATAGTTGGTGGCATCGCCGGGAATTACCTTATCAACGGCCGAAAAAAGACCGAATTGCAACAAAAACTTGACACAACGGTGGCAGATATTGAAGAACAATTACCTGCGTTTGTATTCACACCCGCGGAACGTGTACAACTGGACACATCTTTGCCGGCACCTACGATTGACACATCTAATTTAAGAAGCGCGATGCCACAATTAACACAATTAACGGAACGCGAAACAATCAGTCTTGATATAAAAGGTGATGCCACTTTTGATACCGGTAAATCGACCGTTAAAGATTCGACCGTTTTGGATGCATTGGCCGCTAGATTACAAAATGTTATGGAATCTTTATCTGACAATCAACAGGTATGTATAGATATTACTGGGCACACGGACAGAACTCAATACCCCCGTGGTTCAAATATGAACAACACAAAATTATCCACTCAACGCGCGGAAAGCATACAACAATACTTAACTAATAAATTCGCCAATTATGCAAACAAGATAACCTATAATTCCAAGGGTGTTGCCGACGCAGAGTGTACCAAAGACAAATACCCAAAGAACAACGAACCTGAATGCCGTAGGGTGAACATATCACTTAGAGATTGCACACCTGAATCTAATCAATAATAAATCGGTTATAAAATAATAATGTCGCCGTTGGCGACATTATTATTTTATGGTCGGGGCGACAGGAATGTAATTCCCACTCACTTCATTCGTGGGCCCCTTTCACTGCGCACGCATTGCGTGCTTGTCCCGAACCACGGTTCGATTCCACCGCTACGCGGTGATAAAATAATAATGCCGCCGTTGGCGACATTCTTATTTTATGGTCGGGGCGACAGGAATCGAACCTGCGACCCCTTGCACCCCATGCAAGTACTCTACCAGGCTGAGCTACGCCCCGACAACGCAAATCATATTAAAACAAGATTATGCAAAAAACAAATGTTTTTTATTTATATAATATAAAACACGGGCGCATCCGTCTTCGCTATCACTTCGTCGCGACTGGACTGCGCCCGCACTAACACTGACCACTTACACTAACCACTGACATTACATAAATGCAGATACCAACAATGCCGTAGCCAGGATGATATTCCCTGCGGTATGATTGTGATGATGATGGTGATGTGGTTGAGTTACCACAACTGTGTGACCACCACCATGATGACTGTGATGGTGCCCGCCATTATGTTGATATCCCGGACGTGGCATTGTTTGAACGTGCTGAGTTTGATACACATGCGAATAATTTGATCCGCCATGATTCGGTGCCGCAACCGCAGAACCCGCCGTAAATGTCGCCGCAACAACGCCGGCCGCAATTAAAAGATTGTGTGTTTTCATATATGACTCCTTTGATTCAATAATTATTATAATATATAATGATTATAAAACGCAAGTATTTTTTATAAAAATATATATTATGTAATTTTATGCTTGCACGAATCGGAAAAAAGTTTCTATATTCCCGTATCAGTTAAACCTGTATTTCATATATCCAAAAGGGAGGAATCATATGATTGTTGGCATCGGGATAGACTTGGTCGAATCGGGACGTTTTTTGGATTGGTCTGCATTTAAGAAACAGCGTATTTTTACAAAAAAAGAATTGGAATATGCCGAAACAGATAACGCAAACGCCGAAAAGCATTTGGCAAATTTCTGGGCCGCGCGCGAGGCCTGCCTAAAGGCACTTGGCACCGGATTCGGCGAAGATATTGCGTTTTCTGATATTTCCGTTGTTCACGATGATGCGGGCCGGCCGGAAATTATGATTGCCGGCGGGGCACGTGCCGCGTTAAAAGAATTGGCGGGCATAACTGCACGCGTCCATTTATCCATTACAGATCAAGAAAATTTTTCCGCCGCAATGGTTGTTATTGAAAAAGAATAAAGTCAAATGAAACAAAAAAATATCACACATTTCTGTGTGATATTTTTTATTTTAATATGTTGTTTCGGTATAACCGATACTGTATTGCCCACCATCATACACATCCAAATGACGTGTTGTCTGCGGTTCGCGCGGTTGTTCCGCAACATATGCATTTGATTCATCAACATATTCTTGATATGCGGCGTTTTCATCATAATATGCGGCCTGTTGATTATCATAATAAACATCTTCGTCTTGATAATACATATCTTGGTCCGCATAATCCGCCGGCGCAACCGGTACAGATATAACATCATCATCAAAAATCACATCAGGCGACACAATATTCGTCACACGCGGTTCCGGCACATAGATAGGACGATCTTCGCGTGCAACATCATATGCGTCTTTGCGCGCCAAAACGTCTTCTTCCGATTCGACCACCGGAACATCGGGGTCCGCCCCGCGTAAAATATTTGCATTTGGATATTCTATCTTAATCGGTTCATCCGCGACAACCGGCATTGCCACAGGTTCCGGTTCAGGTTCGGGCTGTGGTTCAGGCGCCACCACCGGTTCTGGTTCCGGCAAAGCAATTTGTTCAACAACCGGTTGGTCATCAAAACCGACCAAATTATTATCCGTTGCATTTTCGTTTGTATCTTCAATTGTGCCATTTGTGGACGCATTCAAGAATGGAACACTGCCGCCATTCTTCTTTTGATACAACCACAGTGTGAACACAGACAACGCAATCAATAATATCAACAACAGGTAATACGCAAATGACGGACGGTTGTGTTCCGCGCCCACCGGGCGAACCGGTGCATTACCCGTAATTGGCGAAATAGGGCGCGTATATGTATTTGCGGTCGGCGCAACCGGACTTGCCGGGCGAATCGGTTCCGCATTATCGTATTGCGTATTGATTGTGCGACCCGTGGTATCTGTATCCGCCACATCCGGTTTTTCAACCGTTTTTATTGTATCCATCACAGGCGTTTCTTCTTCTGTCTTTTCTTCATAGACGTCCACCCGCGGCGTATCTTCTGCACTGGAAAACGCCAACGGACGTGCAACCGTATCACCCCGTTCGCCGGATGATTCTGTTTCGGGCTCTGCATACTGTTTTTTCGTGTCCGTGGGCGCCTTGTTTTCTTCAACCCGCGGTTTAATATCATCAAATTCCACCGGTTTGAACGCAATTTCTTCGTCCAATATTTCGGGGTCTTGGTCCAACAACGGTTTTACTTCTTCATCCGACATTTTTTCATCCCTGGGTTGTGATTTATATTCATAATCCGGCACCGGGAAATATGCCACTTCATCATGTTTATTTTCCGGTTCTTTGGCCCGATTATTCACTTTGGTTTTAACAGACGGTACCTTGCGTTTTGCAGGCACCGAAATTTGATTTGCCGCATCGTCTTGATCGACAACCGTGACCGCCCGGCGCCGTGCCAACAAATCGCGCGCCGCATTCGCATCTTCGGTTGCAATTTCTATACGCCGCTTGGCATTTTCTATACGTTTATCTGCCCGTGCCAATTTTTCGTTTGTCGTATCAATCTGCGATTCGGTTCTAAGAATCTTGGATGCAGATTGCTTGGTCGGTTCGCGACCGATATATTCTTTTTGTTTATTAAGGCGCGCGCGCAAATTCCGCCGCCGGTCACGCAGACCCGCCTTGGCACGTTCTGCACGCAGTATCGTATCTTCGGCCGCCGCAATGGTTTCATTCGCGGCCGCCAATCGCGCCATGGCCGCACGCCGCGCCGCCGTATCACGAAAATCAATCAGGTCGGCAATTATCGCCGTCAAATCCGCGCCACGTTCGTATTCATCAATCAATTGCGCATATACATCCAACCCATTATATTCAATATCCAACTTTTGATATTTATTGTCGGCCTTGGGCCGAACGTCTTCAAGGTTGACCCCATAATCATTTGCCAATATATCGTCCCATTTGCGGTCGTCATGCGCATTTAATACCAACAGAACATTAGGCTTAAATTCATCAATCGTTTCATCAACGACAAATACCAATTCATCGGCATCATTCTTCCACGCACGAAACGCATACCCATCGATGTCATAATCCACAGAACGTAATTTTTGAAAAGATTTTTTCTCTCTCGGCATTTTGAATGGCCCCCACGGCATTACTTTTTCTTTGGTGGCGTGAATTGATACGCCTGTTTACAGTGTTCATAACAATACGGTTTGCCCACAAACACGGTTTGACCACAGAAATGAAAATCTTCGGAATCCGGGTCACCAATTGGCCAACGACACTGATTCGGTTTAAGGTTCGCCATTTCCAACGCGTGTTGCACAATGCGTTGATGAACATTTGTTCCGCGCACGGCAATCGGGCGACCAACCACCTTTTTGGGCTTGTTTTCCGCAACGGTTTTCAACGCCTTTTTCACGGCCGATGTTTTATCGGCGGCCTTTGGCGCGGCCTTGACCGTTTTTGCGCCTTTGGCAACCTTATCCAATTTGGCGGGCTTTACCGTCTTGGCCGGCGTTGCCTTTTTGGTTGCGGTTTTTGTTGTGGTTTTTTTCGCCGTTTCTTTCTTGGACTTGGCATCGGTCGATTCGGCCGCGGTTGCATTCCACCCCATACGATGTAATTTTCCAACAACGGCGTTCTTGGAAATCCCCAGTTTTTTACCGATTTCCGCGGTTGACAAACCCTTGCCGACCAAGGCCTTTAACTTCTTCAAAATACTACTGTCCCAAGATTTGCTCATTTTCTATAAACCTTATTCACTTTATATGATATGATAAGTGTATCATAAAACCGATTCGAAACGCAAGGGGGAAATAATGTTTTTATACATATTTTATGCGATGTTCATATTGCTGATTTTATTGGCCATTTATTTGGCGTACAAGATTGGCGCGGCCGATATGCGGCGGCGGATTATTCCCGATGCGTACCTGTTTCCGCTTATGATAATCGGGGCCGTTTTAACAACCTTTTTCCCGTGGCCACATGACATAGGCGCGGGTGTTATGGGTATGGCATTTGGATACATTATGGCGGCGGTGGTTGGATTGATATTTGATCGCATAATAACGCGTCACAACCCGGGGGCCGACACACCAATCGGGATGGGCGACATAAAATTGATTGCGGTTGGGGGGCTGTGGTGTGGCCCATTGGGATTGGCCATCAGTTTGGTTTTGGCGTGCATATTTGGTGCGGCCTGGGCGTATCGCAAAAAACAGAAATTTATTCCTTTTGCGCCTTTTTTCATAATCGGTGGAATTTTGTCTTTGATTATAACCGCATTTTTGTTATAATAAGTCTTGTGAAAGGACAGGGGGATTGATTAAACATAATCGTTTTTTTGCCACTTCGTTCGCGGTTCTATGCGGCGCGTGTATTTGCAACGCCCGCGCGGCCCAGAACGCGCCAACGGTTATGTCTAAATACGGCGAAATTCAATCTGTGAACAAATATTCATCTAATCCTTTTTGGACACCCAACAGTCCGTACAACCAACGCTTTCCAACCCCAATTTATGCAACCGGTGCAGATTTAACCACCGGCGATTGCAACCGAATCGTTCAAAATTTGGTGACCGAATATTGTGCGAATCGTAATTATTGTTCAAATTCGCGTATATCAGACGTGCGACCGGTTGTTATGGTGCAATTGTCACAATTACCGGGGCATAATTTTGCAACATCTTGTGGCGGATATATTGATTCTATATTTGAAGATTATAAAAAAACATACGGCAATTCGTCCACGAATAATCTTGTGAAACCGGTTCAGCAAACTCAACCAACAATTCAAATAGGCAACCCATTTGCCCAAACAAAAACCGATTATGAAAAATTGGTTGCGGAACGCACCGCGGAATTAGAAGGTTTGCAAAACGTAACAACGCCCACGGCAACAGTGACGGCGGCAAACTTTCCAAAAACGGTTGATGATTTATCATTTACCGACCGATTGGCAAACACGACTGCGGGATACGAACCATATAAAAATTTGAACGCATATAAAACGCCAAAATTTGAAACCGAAGATGAATATTACGAACGTATGAAATCGGTACTGGAACACGACATACATTACATCGGTGCCGGCACCAATGACAGCGGTTGCCCGACAAAATATTCAACCGGTCGTGGTGCAACCGTGTCATGCACGCCGACACTTACAAACGGCAAATGTACGGCATGGTGCACAGATGCCGCAAAAACCAATTGCGCAACCACGCATACAATTTCGCCGAACGACCGTGACGATAAAACATTTTACGCCAAATGCACATGCAACACCGGATATGAATTGCGTGATAATAAATGCGTCCGGCCCGGCACGTCAGGCGGTGGCAAGAATGGTGGATACAATGGTGGCGGAATCGGTCCTGGTCCAAACACAAATGCTTGTACTGACCCAACGTATATGGACGCAAATTGCGCATGCACGGTGGTTCCAAACACTCATGAAGAATCCGGCAAATGCGTATGCGATAACGGTAAAAATATCGCTAACTACTGTGATGATGATGAAGAACGTTTTGTTGTGTGGTATTGTTTGGCAAAAAATACTGCGGCAGTACGATTGATACATAAAGACGGCAATTCCGCACTTAGTAAATGGTCTAAAATGTGCCGAACGAATAAAAACGGCATAGATAATTGCATTGGTTCATATTCTTATCCAAATATGGGGATAATAAATCGACTGTTCAAAGAACAGGTTCGCAGTGATATACTGTATGGTTATTCAAATGGTGGCGAATTACTTGCAAGTGACCGATCAAGTGGTTGGCCGGAAAGGTTGGAATTGAGTAAAGCGGATGTGGAAAAATTTATTAAAGCAATTACAGATAATATATCCAATATATCAAGCGAGTGCGATTCTTCACACGGACGAGATTGGTGGTTATTCATAGACAAATTACCTTCATCCGGTTACAAGGGCGATGGCGATTTGAAGCCTTATAAAGCAATTTGCATTGGGGGCGACGCATCAGACAACACAAGTTGCACGCCCGGCACAATAGAAACTTATTAAACTATGTATCAATTATTACTCTTTCTGCTGTTCCCTCTCTCTGCGTTTGCGGCGGGGGATATAAACACCACTGCGGAATTGTTAAATATGTCGCACCGCGTGAATGCCGAATGTGCGACAATGGAATTTAATAACGCGTTGGCGGAAAACGCATACTTGATGAATGAGAATGACGACCGTGATGTCGTGCGCGATTGGATTTACGATATCCTGCAATCGCCCGAGGCGCTTGGTGCCGTCCTTTCATGTCCCGAGGTTGCCGATGCCGATGAAACCGACACAATTTATATGCCGATAAAATATACTTTTCCCGGCGGGCGAACAATTGATATCAACTATGAAACCCAGGTCAAGGTTTTGGAACAACGTTTTATGTTGGCAACAAAAACCGAATTACCAACGAACGACCCGAATCCAGGCATCAGTTCAACCGATGAACACGCCACATGGGTCAACACTGAACCGGCATGGTATGGCGTTATGGTGACACAATCGGGCGCATTACGCGACTTTGTGGGGCCGGATAAAAATAACACTGTTTCAATGAAATGGGTTGAAGAAAACATCGGCAATTTGTACCCGCATAACGCCGATGGTTGGTGTTCCACCAAAACGGGCATAGGTGCCAAAATAAACGATTCTATGGTTCACAATGTTCTGCGCAATCGTACCGTTCAAATGGAAGACGATGATAATAATTATTACATTGCGGGCGACAGAAACCTGAAATGGATTTCCGTGGCCGAAGTTGTCGTTGATATTGCATTGACCGTTGTATCATACGGTGGTTATGCCGCACTATCTGGGGTATCCAAAGGCGCCCGCGCCGCACATGCGGGCAAAACAATAAAAAAGAGTCTGCGCGTTTTGGGGCGTATTCCTGAGGTTGGTAAATATATTGAAAAAGCAGACAAAGTGAAAAAAATCACACGAACAACAGAAAACGCGGAAAAATTTGCAAAATCTTTCCGGAACATGGCAAAATTGGAAGAAAATCTGGCCAGGGCGGAAAAGGGCACAAAAAAATATGCACGCATTGAAAAACAATTGGAAAACGCCCGTAAATTGCACTTGGAAGACGCAAAGAAATTCGGCCGCGCCAATGAATTCAAAAATATAAAAGATCTTGATAAAATCGACGATCTCAAAAAAGTCAACGCTGACGAGATTGCCAAAATTCAAAAAGAAATGGCGGAAATGGCACGTGCCGATAAAAATGTCGCCGAATATGTCAAAGAATATGACGCATTAAAAGACGCGATAAAATATTCACGGGAATTAAAGGCGTTCAAAAACGCACGCACCGGCAACGTTATAACCCGCACCTGGCAGGGCGCAAAAAACATCGGCAAAAGTATCAAGGTCGCAAACACCGGCACCAAGACATTAAATCGGGTCGAAAAAGTTGCGCGCCAGGCCACAAAATCCGGTCGCGCGCGCGATTGGCTGTTCCATTCCACTATGCGCAATATTGGCCGTGTTGCACGTGTTGGCGAAGATTTGGCGGCATTGAACTTTGTCATTGGGATTATCGGCGGATTCTATGATTGGGCGGACACCGAAACAGACGAATTCACAAACGGTATTAAAATGAGTCCGCTGTTGTTGCTGTCTGCGGATTCTATCGAAGGCCAAGATAACGTTGTCAATTACGGAATGTGGCTTATGTGGACGGGCAATTCAACCAATGCCGCCGATGATGACACCGCATACCTGCAAGCAATGGATTTCGCACAAAAGTTTTATCAAGACCTGACCGAGGTTCAGGATGAATCCGGTCGCCACGCGTGTGATGTCGATATTTATGTGGTGCGCCCAATAATTCGCAATCCCGGCACAGACAGCGAAGAACTGTATTGGTTGGTGATGAACGATGAACCATGGTCAACCGCCGAATGATGTGCGATAAAAAACCTGTTGTCTTTTCATATTTTTTCTTATAAAATAACAATGAACGGAACAGGGGGTCAAAGATGAAAAAATTTTTTACCGCTTTTATAATTGTAATATCAACCGTCGTGTCCGCCCACGCGTACCAGGTTATATCGTCCAAGGAATTGGGCAAAGATGATGCGAAAAATCAAAATGTGGTTGTTAAATGCACGACCGATTTGGGCAAACTGTCGAATCAAACTTGTTCGCTGCGCCGATATGTAAAATGCACCGGTACCGGCACCAAGAAAACGTGTTCCGGGTGGCAGGGTTGGCGTGACCTGCGCAATCCTGAAAAGCAATATTCTGATTGGAAAACCGCCGCGTCATCGTGTTGCCGCGCATTGGGTTTGCGATAAAAAATTTATGGGATAAATTTATCTGTATAATGGGGTCACCGGTATTACGTGGCACCCATTTTCGCGCTTTAACCTAATTGCGCGCATCCATCCGTTCAACACACGATTGTTATATTTTCTTGCGGCAACCTGTACCAAGAATTGCTTACGCACATCCAACCAAGATTGATGAATATCGCCATTATAATTTTGCACCGCGGCAACAACATTTTCATCCAACTGGTACCCATTCGTCAAACCTAAAAACTTTCTAAACTGACTGATGCCGGTTTTGGGACCACTGGCCATCATTGCCAAAAACAAATCCCCAGAAATAACATCCGGCAACATACCAACATTATATTTTTGCCAGAAATTATCATAATAGATTTTTTCTGCCTGGAGCCGTGTCAAATTACGAACATTGATTCCCAAATCTTTACCAAGACAATTTTGCCCAATGCCGTAACACGTATATCCACACGGATCACCTTCAATTATCCCGCATGTACCTTCTTTACGAAACACCGTTATCATTGCCTTTTCAAACGCGGGCGAAATCCTTTCATACGTTCCACTGGTAAGAATTTGATTTTTGAAATCATTACTTTTTGCCGCCGGATAGCACGAACCGCCACGTACTTTGTTGTTGGCAATCACCGCACCACCACCAATCGTTGTTCCATAATATTCTGTGCCGTATGAAACATCATCTGCCACATCAATGACTTCTTGCCACGCATCCGGCGCCTGGGCACAATGTTCTTCGTCCAAAGAATAATTATTGCAATATTCGGCATTGTCCATCATTTCATAATCATATTCGCGTTCCATTTCCATCAACGCCATTTGCCGTTCAATAAAATGTTCTTCGCCTTCGACCACCAAATCATGATATGCGCGCATATCACGAAATGGTTCATAAGATTTAGATTTTAATGCCATACGATCCGTAAAACTTAGATCCGCCACCGTTGCCGGAAAATCCACAGGCCGTAACTTTGTGATTTGGTAATCTGTATTTGCCACATCTGGAAACGGCACAACAAAATCGGGCAAAAAATCCGCCCGCACCAAACACGGTGCAAATCCGCACAACAAATAAAATATAAAACGTAACTCCCTCATATCCCTATCGTGTAATTATACCAAATCTTTACAGAATAAATAACAAAAATCGGGATGCACCCGATTTTTTTATTTGTGGTGGATGTGATTGGACTCGAACCAACGACCTCTTCGATGTGAACGAAGCGCTCTAACCAACTGAGCTACACATCCAAAAACTATATTCTGTCCGTCTTCGCACACTTTGTGTTCTACGCCGCGACACTAAAAATTTCAACGCTCGCGTTGCTTGCTTGAAATTTTGGTGGTGGGGATAGTGGGACTTGAACCCACACGGTCGCAATGACCAAAGGATTTTAAGTCCTCAGCGTCTACCATTCCGCCATATCCCCGTGTGAACGCGTGGTATAATACCAATATGTTTCGCCCCGCGCAAGAAAAATTTTGCTTATCGCCCGTCTTCGTGCGTTTCACACACTCCGCCGCGGCATTCAAAAATTTTAAATGCGCACTTTTGGTGCGCATCAACAATTTTTGGTGGAGCTGATGGGACTCAAACCCACGACCTCTACGATGCGAACGTAGCGCTCTATCAACTGAGCTACAACCCCAAAACTTTTATATGGTGGGCATAAGAAGACTCGAACTTCCAAGGGTCGCCCCACTAGTACCTGAAACTAGCGCGTCTACCAATTCCGCCATATGCCCACAAGGCAACGCCAATAATAAATCAAATTCATACATTTTGCAAGGGGAAAATACCAAAACAATGAAAAATCTGTTGTGTAAATATGTAAAAATATGCTTGCCCCGGATTTACAAAATTTGCTAACATTTTTATCAGAGATGAAGAAAATTCTGCTTTTTGGCGCAATTCTGGGCTTTTTGGCCGGCGCGCCCGCGTATGCCGCGGTGCGTGATGCCGCGTCATCGACCGGTGCGCCACGCGCCACATCAACCACCCAATCACGGGGGGCCACAACCGCACGTACCGCGGCGGACTTATCGCGCGCCGCAACACAAACCCGTGCCCAGAAAACGGTTGCGACACGCGCGGGAACATTACCAATTACCACACCACGCACCGAAACCGCCACACGCACACGAACGGCGGTAATCAATGGCCGTTCCGGAACGACCAATTCGCGAACCGCATCCACCACCGCCGCACGCGGGGCGGTAACTGCGCGTGCCGCGGCAACGGCAAATTCGACCGCGACAAATATGGCGGAAACCCGCACCGGCGCGGCATACAACCAATGCAAAAGCGCATATTTCCAATGTATGGACCAATTCTGCACATTAAAGAACGACGAATATCGCCGGTGTTCTTGCAGTTCGCGCATCGGCGAATTGGTCAATATGCGCAAAAGTTTGGACGACACGAACGCAAAATTGTCTGAATTTACGGAAAACCTTGATATGGTTGGGATGACCGCGGCCCAGGCAACCGCCGTTCACACCGCGTCCGATGGCGAAAATGCACTGACGCGCGATGTTTCCGCATCCAAGGCTTTATTGACCGCAATTATGAATTCAATCCGCGGTGAAGACACAACCGTTGGCGGCAAATGGTCCGATTTGAACAGTATAAATCTGTCGTTTGATACGACAAATATGTTCGGCCTGAATGACACGGCCCAGGTTGTCGCATCATATAACGGCATTGAACTGTATAACGCGGTTTATCCGTCATGCCGGACGGTGGTCGCATCTGATTGTAATGATGCATCGTTGCAAAGGGCGGTGACGGCGTACCTTATGGCAATTGAACAAGATTGCAATACGGTTCAGACCGCACTAGAAGGCAAAAAGAAAGAATTAAAAACCGCCATCCGCGAAGGTGATGCAATGTTGGATTTGGCGCGTATAGAAAACCGCAAAAAACACAATTCATCCGATATGACCACATGTATAAACGAAGTTGAATCCGCGGTGCTTAGCGAGCAAGTATGCGGTGCAAATTATCATAAATGCCTGGATAATGGCGAATTCATAGACGTGACAACGGGCGCACCAATCGCGGGCGTGGTGAACTTTAACGAATTGGGCAAATTGTTAAAGTTCGACTTTGGTAAAGACGCGGTTGATCAAAAACTGTCACAAAACCCGTACAATCAAAAGTTCCTTAAAAATTTCGAAAATAAAACCAAAAAGTTTGCGGCGGACGCGTTGGACAAATGTACAGAAATCGCCGATGCGGTGTGGGCGGAATATTTGGACAAGGCTTTATTAGACATATACTATGCCCAGCAATCCAAGGTCAAAACCATACAAAACGGTTGTTTTGATTTGATATCTGCGTGCTATGCCGAACGCGAAACCGCAATAACCGCGGCAATGGCGGCATTGATTGATGGCGATTCCGATACATCTTTGATTCCGGACAAAATCGTCCTTACGCAACAAATGTGCAGTGATTATATCGATTCGTGTAACGGTCTGTTCGGTGATGATGTAATTGCCACATATATCGAATCACAAACAGGTACCGATACATTGGCGGCGTGCCGTGCGGTTGCCCAACAATGCTTTGACAGTTTCGGCGGCACAAATTACGAAAACTTCTATGCCCCGAACAGCGGCCTGTTCACGGCAAATGTTGTTGACACGCCCGAATCGGCCGATAAAAAAACGGCATTGGATTGGTTCACACTGTATGAATACGATGAAAACGGGATACGAAAATCGGGGTATAAATCTTTGTGCGCGCAACGTGTTGCCGATATATCCAGTTGCGCCGACCAAATCGAAGAAGTATTTGGCGGGTTAGATATGGTTGTTGCACACCGCGACACATCCCCCACATTTGGTCAATATGAATACACCGCACCGGACGGGGATAACATAAATGCGTACGGTTGGGCAATGCGCGATGCCGATGGTTCAATTGATATAAACAATTGGGACCCCAATGGCAACAAAACTTATAAATTCAAGAATCGCCGTTTGCGTCCAACCGGTGTCGCGACCGAGGTTTATAATCAAATCATAGACGGCCTTATGACGCAATGTATGAATGTCCAAGGCAAATTTATCGAACCACAATTTATTGATCATCGCTTGTACGGAGTTCAATTAAATCCTATCTGTTCTTTAAGCTGGCAGAGCGTAGACTACTATATGGGGCAAGAACTTGAAAGCAATTACGGAAATTCCGCCAGTAATTGGCACGAAAACATGTGTCCAAAAGGGTACATATTAAATGTAGACACCAATGCATGGGGCGCCTGTCTATGTTGGGAAAATGGTGGTCGCAGAAGTAAAAACGGCCTATTTGGGAAATGTGTGGCTGGCATACCTGTGCAACCCCGTGAAGAACCAGGTGGTGAAACATTCCCAGTGAATGACGGTGCGTGTATTAACAGTTACACGATAGGAAATGCAAATGCAACGATTCAGGATTGGTGCACTTCGGCTGTCAATTCCGCAACTAATCAGGTGTGTCCGTTTGCTCATCAAGATGATTGCGAAGCATATATGTCCGCACATCAGGATGAATTCCTGGATCTGCCCGACGGTATATTACCATAAAAACCGGGGCGGAACGCCCCAGTTTTTTTATACCACTTGCACCCGTCGCAGCCACGGCACCACTGCGTGGTGACGGGACGGACTAACCACTAACACTAGCCACTAAACACTCTTTAATATATCATCCGCAATAATCTTACTTGCCACGCCTTCGGGGCGAACCCACATATTGTCCGCCGCGTGCAATTCCTTAATCATTTTTGCGCGATTCGCCGGCAAAATTATTGTATCAAATTCATTGATAATATTTTCCGCCGTTGCATCACCGCCCAAAAATTCGGGGTACACCGCACGATTCAATAAAATATTTACCAAAGACACCCAACGCACATTTATCAATATTCGCCCAATCAATGTCGTTATACGATTCATTTTATATGTGATTATTGCCGGCACGTGCATCATTGCCAATTCCGCCGACACGGTGCCACTGGCCGCCACCGCGACATAGGTTCTTTGATATAAATCATATCGCGCATCCGCGGCAACCAGTTCCGGTTTAACAACCCAATCTTTGATTTCACGCATTACATAATCCGCGGTCGTTTCAACAATTGGAATCGCAAATTTATACCCCATATACCCACAAGAATTTATTGTTTCAACAAATTGCCGAAATATCGGCATCAACTTTTTGACTTCGCTTAAACGACTGCCGGGAACCAGAGTGATTATTTTATCATCAGGCTTTTTTGCGCGCGGCAAATTCATAATATTTTCGGCAATCGGGTGTCCAACCGCAATTGTGTCAAGGCCATATTTGGTAAAATAGGGCACTTCAAAATCAAAAAACGCGTACAGTTTATCAAAAGTCTTGGCATATTTCTTGGCGCGTCCCGGTCGCCACGCCCAAACCTGGGGCGCGACAATATGATGGAACCGCAACCCACGCGCAATCATATCGCGTCCATCACGCGAAGAACGCAGTTTTTTTATGACGCGTTTGGCAAAACCCGGTGAATCCACCGTCAAAACCAAATCCGGCCTTGCCGCGATGATTGCGTCAACCGTTTGATTTACGCGTCGCGTCAATGTCCGGGCATGCGCCAAAACCTCCATTATTCCCATTACCGACAAATCGGCCATTGGAAATATGGATTTTAATCCGCATTCCGTCATTGCCGCGCCACCAATTCCAACAAATTCCGCGCACGATGCCATACGTTGCATAACGCGCGCCGCCAACGCGTCACCCGAAACCTCGCCGGCAATGATAAAAATCTTGATTTTTTTATTCTGCATTATTCGACGTTCCAATTCCACGTTTAGAACGATTTTCTATGAAATCAATCGCGTCCATCGCGTATTTGTTATTTTTTACATCGCGCCGGACACGGTTAAGACGTTCCGTCACCGTTCCTTCGGTTTCACGAAATACCGCATTATAGACCGAATGAATCGCGTGCATATCTTCGTTTGTGAACCCGTGCCGCATCAAACCAACACGATTGATGGTTCGGTATGTTGCACGCGGCCCATCATATATCGCATACGGCAAAATATCATTAGACACGCCCGACATTCCACCAATAAACGCGTTACGACCAATGCGCGCAAATTGCAAAACCATAACATCGCCCGATAAAATTGCGAAATCTTCAACCTCAACATGGCCGGCAACCTGGACCAGGTTAGACATAACCACACTGTTTCCAATCTTGCAATCGTGACCTACGTGGGCGTTCACCATAATTTGGCAATCGTCACCAATTACCGTCCCATCGGACGCCGGTGTTCCCGAATGAATTGTCACATATTCACGAATTTTGCAACGTTTCCCAATACGCAGCCCCGTCATCGCGGCTTCATCTTGCCATTTCAAATCTTGGCTCATCACGCCCAAAACGGCGAAAGGATACACAATAGAATCATCACCAATTGATGTTTTTCCATCAATAACAACATTGGAAACCAATTCTACACGTTCGCCCAGAACGACATTCGGCCCAACAATGCAGAACGGGCCAATCTTGCAATCGGCACCAATAACGGCGCCTTCGCGAATAATTGCGGTTGGATGTATATTTGTCATAAGTCAATCACCCTAAATTTTCGGTTATTTTCTTATGCGAATATTACACAACCCGTGCCCAGATTTACATTCAATAAATATAACGAATTATAACAAGAATCCCGCGCCACCGTGCCGTGCCGAATCACGCAACGTGGCATACCACAATACGCCCATCGCGGTCACGACCACCAATCCGGTCAGTACCCCAAACGCGATAATGGTCAACGCAACCATCCGGTTTGCCAAGCCATCCGGGACAGATTCCGCATGCCAAATTGACATAGCAAACAAAACAAATGCCATTATAACCGCACCGATGAAAATCGGCACCGCCTCGGTCAAGACGAACAATATAACGGCCAAAGCGGTCACAAACCGCATCAACCACTTTAATTTAACATATGCACTTTGATGAATCCGCCCACGTGGATTTACCACATCCAGCGCAAATGCCGCCGCCGCCAAAATTCCAACACACATAACCCAAATCAGGTGCGCCGGTGTCAAATTTCCCAATTGTCCAAATCGCCATAATTCAGGCTGCATCAAAACACCAATTGTGGTTGCCAACATAACCCCAATGGCCCATGCGGTTCCGCGCATATGCCACCGCGAACGGCGACCGATAATAAAACCAAGCAGAACCGCACCAATCTGTAATATCGGCCCCCACCAATTTAGTGTATCACTTAAACCCACCGGAACCATCGCAATTGCAAACACCAAAACATTCACCCACCAACGGCGGCGATTTGACACATCCCGCCGACCGTACCAAATCGGTAATTTAACCGCGCGGGTATTTATTCCAACAAAAATCGATGTCACAAACAAAATGGCGGCCGTAACCCACGGCAAAAGTGACACGCCATCACGCAGCACTTCATAATTTCCGCCCATAAACACAACCCACAGTGCCGTGAACACAACCGTCCAAAATGTCACGCGCGCACCCGTCACGTATGGACGCAACCCCGTTGCATCCAGAAATTTACGTCCAAAAACATATATTGCCACAAACAGCGGCGATGCCAACACCGCGTTCCATAAAAACGCGGGACCAACAACCGCGGCATTATTAAAAGCACTGACCGCGCTTGCCACCACTAAACTTTCGTCAAACATAAACTTGCCTTTTATTTTTAATGGATTATTATATAGGCGTGACAGAAAAACAAGACATTTTTACTATTATGGGTGGTCGCGTGAAAATGCGGCGCGGAATATACAACCCAACCAGTGACGCCGTATGGCTGGCGGCGTTTGTTGACACCACGCCTAAAACGGTTTTAGATGTTGGCACGGGTTCCGGGGCGGTGGCACTGTGTTTAATGGCGCGCATACCGAATATTAAAATGACGGCAATTGATATATCACCCGATATGTTGGCCGCGGCACGGGAAAATTTTGAACTGAACCATCAAACGGCCGAATTTGTAAATACAGATATAATGACATGGCGCACCGGTCAAACATTTGATTTAGTTATCACAAATCCGCCTTATTTTAACGGTACACCCGCCACACACAATGCGCACCATAACGCAGATTTGGTACAATGGACACGCAAATGTATCGCGCGCGTCAAACCGGGCGGAATGTTTGCCACAATTGTTGATGCCCAGAAAATTGCACCCGTTATTTACGAAACTACGCGTCACTGTGGCGATTTTCGTATTTTACCGTTATTCAGCAACAAAAACATCGCCGAACGCGTATTGGTGTCCGCACGGGTGGGTCGCGCCCCAAACGCCAAAGTGTTTGATGGTATGTCCATGAATAACGAAGACATCTTGCGTTATGGTAAATCCATATGTGACATTCTTGACATAAACCAAAGGACATCACGATAAATGGTGATGACTTGACTATCACGGATTATTCTACTATGCTGTTGTCGTTATGATAAATTTTATAACACGATATTTTACATCACTGTGGGCGTTTATAACGGCGCCTTTTCGTGCCGTTTGGCGCGTAATTGTGCGGATTTTCCCACCACGTGAATTCACGGTTATGGATACCCCGCGCGGCAATGTTTATACTTTTAATCAAAGCAGTTTTTGGCGTTTCACAAAATTTTGTGCCAAGGCGGGATTGATTGTATGGGCATCTTGGTCAACATATGTTTTTGTATATCACCGTCCAATGCTACAAAACCGGACCCAGCAATTGGAACAGATGCGGGAAAAATACGCCACCCATATGATAGATTTACGGAATTACCTGGGCAAATACAACGACCTGACCAAGAATATCAACGTTATAGACGATAAACTGTTAAAAGATAAAAAACTGACCGATGCACAAAAAGAAGATTTAATCAATGAACGTCTTAAAACGTGGGGCGAATTAGATTTCTTGAAAACCCGCATAACCGAAATGTTCACAAACGAAGATTATGCACCCGAATATTCGAAAATATCTGATTTGGCAATTGAATACGAATTAACCCGTGCCGAAAACATAGAAATCAAAAAACGCGACATTGAAATATTGGAAACCGTGGCCAAAGTTGTTGAGGCCGACACAAAAATCGTAGATGCGGTATCAAAATTGGCCGCCGATAACACCGCCGAATTACGCAGTGAATTAAAGCGTATAAACGGGGCGTTAAGCGCACTGGGCCTGGGCGAGGCCGAATTGGTCAAAAACGCGAATAAATATTCAAACCAATTGGTTGGTGCGGCATTCAATCCGTTGGAAATAGATAAAGAATTGGATGAAAAATATCAAAAATTGGCAAACGATATAACACTGTGGAACGGCCTGAACAAATTAAGACGAATATTGCCGTTGGGTGCGCCGGTAAAAAACGTGCGCGTAACATCGAAATATGGCACACGCCAAGACCCATTTACGGGTACGCCTAAATTCCACCGTGGCATAGATTTTGCCGGCAAAGTCGGCACAGAATTGATGGCGGTCGCGCCGGGACGCGTCATATCGGCCGGCGAACGCGTGGGGTACGGCACAACGGTTGAAATTGACCATGGACTTGGCTTTACAACACTGTATGCGCACCTGTCGAAAATAACCGTGTCGCGTGGCGATTGGGTGCGACCGGGAACAATTGTGGGGCTTGGCGGTTCATCGGGCCGTTCGACGGGTCCGCACCTGCATTATGAAATTCGGTACAAGGGAAATCCATTTGACCCGGAAAAATTCGTAAAAGAATAAAAAGGAAAGGAAAATGTTGGCATTTACAAACGCAGACGAAAAAACATCCCCAACAATTATCGGGGCGGGGTGTAAATTGACCGGCGATATAAAAACCGACCACAGTGTTCAAATTCACGGACATATTGTTGGCGATATTGTCGCCGAAACGGTTGTTATTGGCCGCGGGGGCACGGTCCAGGGTAAAATTATTGCCGACAATTTATTTCTGCACGGAACATTGGACGGCCCGGCAACGGTTGAAATTGCAAATGTGTTTTCGCACGCGCAAATGACCGGGGTATTGTCATATCGAACATTGAACATAACCGCCAATACGGGTCTGGAATGCAAATTGGCAAAACGCAAGGATAAAAAACATGAATAAATCAATCGAAAAAGTTTTTATTGCCGCCGACCATCGTGGGGTAGGGTTAAAACTCTATTTAATCGAAATGTTAAGTGCACTGGGGTATAATATGGTGAACCTGGGGACCGACGATTTGAATACACCGGTGGATTTTCCCGATGTTGCCAAGACATTGGCGGACGCAATGGATGGCGAACCGGAAACACGTGGAATATTGGTGTGTGGCACGGGTGCCGGGGTCCAGATTGCCGCAAACCGCTATCGCCATATTCGCGCTTCGCGTTGCGATAGACCAGACCAGGCACGCGACGACCGTTTCCACGATGACATAAATGTTTTGGCATTGGGCGCGGACGACATAGATATTGAAATGGCGTTCCTTTGCGCACAGGCTTTCCTTGAAAGCCCATTTGACGATTGCGAAAAACGTCGCCGCAGAATTGCAAAGATTTCATAAAAAACAACCGCCCGGTTCGGGTCCCACAAAATTAAAAATTTTGTGGGTGACATCCGGGCGGTTTTTTTATTTCTTTACAACAAAATTCACCAATTTCTTTGGCACGACGATGGTTTTAATGATTTCCGTGCCGGCAATCCGGGCACCCGCCGCCGCACGGGCCAGGGCAACCAGCGTTTCATTATCTGCGTTCAAATCTGCCACAAATTCGGCAACGCGTTTGCCATTTACCGTCACCGCAAATGTTGCGGTTGTTTCAACCAATTTAGACGCATCGAATGTCGGCCACGGTTCAAACACCAACATATCCGCGCGCCCCAATTTTTCCCACATTTCTTCGGTCAAATGCGGTGCAAACGGGTTCAACATTTGAATCAACACTTCATACGCACGGCGCGGCATTTTTCCGCCCGGAAATTCATTTATAAATTCCATCATCGCGGAAATCGCCGTATTAAATTTCATACCATCCAAACGTTCGGTCACATCGGCAATTAAACGATTTACCAAAATATCTTGTTCCGCCGTCGGTGCATCATTTGTCACGCCATCAAACGCCGCCTCGACACGGCGCAAGAAACGTTCAACCCCGCGCAATGTGTCTTCGGACCAATTCATATTATTCTGTTCCCACGGTGCAAGGTACAAAATCGCCAACCTGCATGCATCCGCCCCCACACGCGCAACCACATCGGACGAAGGTACCACATTTCCGCGCGATTTGGACATCTTTTGCCCATCCGCACCCATAATAAGGCCATTACTGGTGCGTTTTTTGTACGGCTCCACGCCCGGCACATACCCTAAATCCGCCAATGCTTTATACCAAAAACGCGAATAGAGCAGGTGCCGTGTCGTATGTTCCATACCACCATTGTAATGGTCAACCGGCATCCATTTATCAAGTTGCGCGCGCGAACAGAATTCTTTATCGTTGCGCGGATCCAGATAACGCATAAAATACCACGAAGACCCCGCCCATTGCGGCATAGTATCTGTTTCACGTTTTGCCACACCACCACATTTTGGACATGTTGTTTTTATCCAATCGGTTGCACGCGCCAACGGGCTTTCACCCGTATCTGTTGGTTTGTAATCTTCCATATACGGTTGCAACAACGGCAGTTCGGATTCGGGAATCGGTTGCCAGCCACATTTTTCACAATATACCATCGGAATTGGTTCACCCCAATACATTTGACGTGAAAAACCCCAATCTTTTAATTTATATTTTTTTGTCCCACGCGCAAAACCACGTTCGGTTCCATATTTTATTGCGGTGGCAATCGCGGTTTCTTTATCCATACCATTCAAGAATTCCGAATTTATATGCGTGCCGTCACCTTCCCAGACTTTATCCGGTTCGCCACCCGCCAAGACAGGGATTATTTCCAGACCAAATTTCTTGGCAAAGTCCCAGTCGCGCGAATCATGCGCCGGCACCGCCATAATTGCACCAAAACCATAGTCCGCCAAAACATAGTCGGAAATAAAGATTGGAATTTCACGACCATTAAATGGATTTGTCGCCATAACACTGTCCAAACGAACACCCGTCTTGTCTTTTGTAACATCGGTGCGTTCTATTTCTGACTTTGCTTTAGCCGCCGCGATATATTCACGAACCGCATCAACATTCTTAATTCGGCATTCGTCCAACCATTTTTTAACCAATTTATGTTCGGGCGCAATAACACAGAATGTCACACCAAATATAGTATCCACACGCGTGGTATAGACCGTCATAATATCGTCCCCAACACGAAAATCTACATCGGCACCATATGAACGCCCAATCCAATTTTCCTGCATAATTTTAACTTTTTCCGGATAATCTACCAACGCCAAATCATCAATTAACCGATCGGCATATTTGGTAATAGCCAGATTCCATTGTAATTTCATCTTTTTTTCGACCGGTCCATGGCAACGTTCACAGCATCCATCTTCCAATTCTTCATTGGTCAAATTCGTCCGACAATTCGGGCACCAATTCATTGGCAATTCAGATTTATACGCGAGTCCCGCACGCCAAAATTGAATAAACATCCATTGGGTCCATTTGATATACTCTGGGTCCGATGTCGCAATTTTGGATTCCGGATCAAAAGACAACCCCATAACAGAAATATCTTTTTCAAAAATCTTAATCAGTTCTGCCACAGAATCCCGCGGATGCTTTCCAATTTTGGTTGCATACTTTTCAGATGAAATCCCCATAGAATCATATCCAATCGGGAATAATACATCATACCCACGCATACGTTTATAGCGCGCCATAACATCCATCCCAGTATACGGCAACATGTGACCGACATGCAAACCCGAACCCGACGGGAAAGGAAATTCAATAAGATTATAATACTTTGGCTTTGAACCGTCGTTTTTCGGCACAAACGCGTGCGCATCGCGCCAACGCCGCTGCCATTTTTCTTCGCGTTCAATTACTTTCTTGATATCATCTGTTGCCATAATGCACCCCTGTAATAAACTAAGCAGATACAAGGTTATCAAACAATCGCGCCATTATCAAGTTTTTTTATTTTGCGGTACAATAATACCATATCGATTTTTCTTGACTTTTCCGGGAGGTTGCGACATAATAGGGCGAACTTTTTAAAACAAACCAAAGGTAAAACAAAAATGATGGCGACAAAATCGTTAAAAAAGTGTGAATTGGATGCCAAATGGTATTTGATTGACGCGACCGATTGCACGTTGGGGCGTTTGGCGGCATATACTGCGAACATCCTGCGCGGCAAAAACAAGGCCACATGGACACCGAATATGGATTGCGGCGATCATGTGATTATTATCAATGCCGACAAAGTGGCACTTTCGGGAACCAAGGCCGACAAAACAAAATTCTATTGGCACACAACATACCCGGGCGGAATCAAAGAACGCACATTGGGCCAAATGCGCGCGGAAAAACCGACTTTGTTGGTTAAAAACGCGGTTAAGCGTATGATGGGCCGTCGCACGGCGGTGGCATTGGCGGACAAACGCCTGACCAAACTGCACGTGTATGCGGGTGCGGAACACAAACATGCCGCACAAAATCCAATTGTTATTGATTTTGCGGGTTTGAATCGTAAAAACAAAAGGGGCGAATAATGGCAACAGATACAAAAAAGACAACCGCCACCAAAAAGGCGACAACTACAAAGAAAGCCGCCCCGGCAACCAAAAAGGCAACGGCGACCAAAAAAACAACCACAAAAACCGCGGCGGCGAAAGCCGCAACGGCGGTTGCAACACCGAAATTGAATAACGCGATTTATGCGACCGGAAAACGTAAAGATTCCGTTGCACGTGTATATTTGATGCCGGGCCGTGGCAACATTGTTATCAACGACCGCCCGATGACGGAATATTTCCGCCGTCCGGTTTTGCAAATGATTTTGAATCAACCATTTGCGGTGACAAAACGCGAAGGCGCATATGATGCATTCGTAATGGTTATGGGTGGTGGCCTGTCGGGCCAGGCCGGCGCGGTAAAACACGGTATTTCCAAGGCATTGGAAAAGGCCGAATCGGATTTACGTCCGGCATTAAAGGCGGCCGGGTTCTTGACCCGCGACAGCCGTGTTGTCGAACGTAAACACTATGGTTTCCGCAAGGCACGTCGTTCAACCCAGTTCAGCAAACGTTAATCTATCGTTTGTTTGGGAACAAAAAACACAAAACCGGCGGATTTCCGCCGGTTTTTGTGCGCAGGGTGGTCACAAAAAACGTACCTTTTTTGTCCACCACTTTTTTTAGAAATTCCGATTCAGTAAAATCAATCACTTACAAAAACTGACCCCTGGTCACAAAAAAGGTACCTTTTTGTTACACTATTTTATGTATAAAAAACAAGCATAACAAAGGAAGGGAATATGAGGATTTCAATTCTTAGCATCGGTGTAATTGCATCCGTTTTAACAATCAACGCATTTGCGGAAACAACAACGTCAACCATCACGACACAAAGTTATGTTGACACAAATTTTCAATCAAAAATCCCCGCAGGAACCGTTAATTCGGGCAGTGTTGTTGCATATACCAGTGATGCCGGCACAGTTGGCGAACGAGGATTATATAATGCCAACTATGCCCGTTATGCGGCACAAACTGCAAATTCAAATTATGCATATTATAAAGATTATTTACCAACAATGGATATGTTAACTAAAGCACTTACTTATCTTAGTAATGGAATTGAATATACCCCTCTTGCAGATGCTACATCTAGTTATCACTGGATTCCGGTATTTTCTAGCAATAACCAGGTCGCGTTTGACCATTTGCTAACGGTAAATTCTGCGGACGCCATGAATTCTTCTCGTGATGCATCCCAATATATTCCAACTATGGCGGCAATGACAGAAAAACAAGACAAAATGACCTGTACGCGCTATCTGGACAACGCCGAAGAAACGGACGAAAATTGTTTATTGTGGAGTATAAACTAAATTAAAAAAACGCCCAATCGGGCGGTTTTTTATTGGCACACAACCAGTTGCAAAATATGTTGAATTCGTAAAAAAATGCGTGTATAATTGCCCGGCAAATCTGTATATAAAGGGAAAATTATGATTAAAAAAGAAAAAATCAAAGATTTACATTATTCTGTGACCGGCGTGCTGACCGCCGATGAAATTCAGGCCGCCGCCGATAAAATATTGGAAAAATACGGGGCGGACGTCAAAATGCCGGGGTTCCGGGCGGGCCACGTGCCATTGACTGTTCTGCGTCAAAAATATAACGCGAACGCCATGGCGGATGCAATTGATAAATTGATGAACGCGGATTTGGAAAAGTACGCGACCGACAAAAAAATCCGCCTTGCGGGTGCGCCACGTGCCGACCTGGGGAAATGGGAAATTGGGGCGGACGCCGAATATACTCTGGAATTTGACATTTTGCCGACTTTGCCGGAAATTGATTTGGAAAAATTCACGGTCACCAAGAAAACAACTAAATTGGACGAGGCCGAAGTAGAAAAAGCATTGGAAAACCTGCGTCGCGCACGCAGCACCGCCGAAAAACAACCGGACGCGTACAAGGCCGAAAACGGTGACACCGCGGTTATTGACTTTACCGGATACATTGGTCAAGACGCATTCGAAGGCGGCGCCGCAAAAATGCATCACTTGGTTTTGGGATCTGGTTCCTTTATTCCGGGTTTCGAAGATCAAATTATCGGTCACAAATCGGGCGATGAATTTGATGTCAATGTAAAATTCCCGCGCGATTACCACGCCGATAACTTGGCGGGCAAATCGGCACGTTTCGCGGTCAAGGTTCATGAAGTTCGCAAACATATCTTGCCGGAATTAAATGATGAATTCGCAAAATCTATTGGTTTTGACACGGTCGATAAATTGCGCGAACATATCCGCAATATATTGAACGAACAATATAGCGAGGCCGCCAAAGCCGAAATGCGCAATGAATTATTGGATATCTTGGCGGACAAGGTTAAATTGGATTTACCCGAAGTCGTGGTCGCCCAAGAATTACAAATGGCCAAAGATGAACATGAACATCATCACGCGCACTGTGAAGGCAAATGTGATGGCGATTGCAAATTTGATGAAAAGAAAGAACGTCGCGAGGCCGAACGCCGCGTGAAATTGGGCCTTATTTTGGCCGAGTGGGGCAGCGCGAACAAGGTCGAAGTCACACGTGATGATTTGCAGAATGCCATCTGGGCCGAGGCCGCACGTTATCCGGATCCGAAACAGATTTTTGAATTCTATAACAAGAATCAAAATGCCCTGACCATGCTGCGCGGAATGATTTTCGAACGCAAGGCGTTGGATGCAATGCTGACGCATGTTAAGACAAAAGAAAAGGCGGTTAAACCAACCGAACTGTTCAAACCGGCCAAGGCGAAATAACAAAACAACAAATCAAAACCAAAAACCGCCCAAAACAGGGCGGTTTTTTTATATGCTTCAAAAACTATTCGCACAGGCTGGCATTGGTACCCAATTTAAAAAATCCGGTTTCATCTTCGTACAGCACGCCACGGGGCAGACAGTCACTTTCACTGGTCGCACCGTTTTCCACCGTTTCCATATTGTCCGGACAATCTTCGCGACACATATGCGACCCGGGGTTATTCAAAGGATAATTAATATCACATCCCGGTGTATAATACGGCTTTGAAACCATATTTTTGCAAACCCGTACACCATATGCCGAATTCACCCCCGCCGGTGCAATAATCAATCCATCAAGTGGCGATGTTTCAACATATGGCAAATACCCCGGATAACATTTTGTACAATATTGTCTTTCCGCAGTATAATAAACAGAATCTGTTATTTTCTTGGTTCTATAAACATCGGCCGATGCAACAGAATAACTTGCATTTGCTTCCTCGCACTTCACCACAGTATTGGCAATATCCATATCAATATTTTTGTTTGTCACGGAACAACGGCATTCAGATGTATTCCATGCATTTTCAGTTTCAAACCAATACGCACGCCCGGTCTGGGAACTTTTAGAACACGTCCACGCCCCATGATCAACAGACATTTCAAAACTGGAACAATCTGTTTCATTTTCATAACAAGTGTCACCCTCTGTATGGCACTGGCCGTACACGAACGACTGATGTACAATTTCACCGGTCGTCACATTACAAACGGCATATACCGCACAACCGGATCCGGCCGGACATTCCATCAATTCTTTACAACGAAAGTCATAGTTAAAATACGACGGGCAAGTCGAATCATACCCGGAACAGGGCGGTTCATAACAACCACTGTCACCATACGGCGATGTAGGATATATATTTGGACAATAATACAGCGCGCCCGAACCATCACTGGTTTGTCCCGCCGGACAAGACACACACTCACATTCGCTACACGAATTATCATATGGATCTTCACCACATTCATAATATTGCCCAACAGGACAATCGGCAAAAACCGTATTTATCCCCACACCAACCACCAAGGCGCCCAAACACAACGCACAAAACAACCGAGAAAATCTGCTAAGTTTCAACAATTTTCCTTCCTGACACCAAAGATTATACCATTATACGCAAATCCACCGCAAGCGTAAAATAAATTTACTAGAATTTTTATCAAAATTCTATTTTTTATGTTTTTTTGGGGTAAAGCAGGGTGAAACCGCCTTTTTTGGGGTCAAAAACAGCCGCAAACCCGCAGAAATCCACCATTTTTTCATTTTTTTGGGCCAGAATAGGGCGATTTTCACAAAAATCCGCCCATAAACACACATAAATGAGTTTTTTACAAATGGGTCGCCACGCCACCAAACCACAAATTCAACAGAAATAAAAACAGCAAACCATAAAAACAATTAAAAAATAAAACACAAACCGAAAATTCAAAATTTTCACAAAATTTATTTGATGTTGGTTATATTGGGCGCCACAAAAATCAAACACACAAAACGCTAATGGCGCGCAAAATTATAAAAGGCATATATTTATACGTCTGCGCGCCCAGATAAAAATAAAATCCGGCAAAGCAGGCCAAGTTATATTCAAATCGACCGCACCGGCTAATAGCGAGCAAAATCCAAAAAGACATATAAATATACGTTCATCGCGCCATAAGCATAACAAAACCACCGACAGATGAAAAACATTGACAATTTCATCTTTGCCCCTTTATGTTACCGGGCAACACCGATGTCAATCGCTTGACTTTCGTTTGTCAGGGTTTGGATATATTATGTATAGTTTTGTATGAGATGCCCCGCATCGAAATACAAAATATTTTCCAGAGATAAAAGAATACCGGATTATATTATGTATAGTTTTGTGCGGCGTTAGCAAACAAAACTATTTTCCAGAGATAAAAGAATACCGGATTATATTATGTATAGTTTTGTGCGG